>NZ_JBSGFR010000017.1:0-179731 GCF_053603475.1 Actinoplanes sp. NPDC004185
GGCGGGGCGCAGGCGGGGCGGGGCGCAGGCGGGGCGGGGCGCAGGCGGGGCGGGCGCGGGGCAGACGGAGCGCGGCAGGCGGAGCGGACAGGCGGGGCGGACAGGCGGTGGCGCGGAGGAGAGCAAGAAGGAAAGGGGCACGCGGGCGCAGCAGGAAGGCACGGGGCGGGGTTGGGCAGGCGCGAGACAGGGCTGGCCAGGCGCGGGGCAGGTTGGCGCAGGCAGCAAGGCAGAGCTTAGGCAGACGCAGGCACGCGAGGCGCGGAATGCCCGACGCAGGCAGGCGAGTTGCAGGCATGCCAGGCGCAGGCAAGCAAGGCGCGGCAGGCCCGGCGCGCAGGCAAGCGAGGCGCGGTAGGCCCGGCGGGCAGGCAAGCGAGGCGCGGTACGCCCGTCGGGCCCGACGGGCGGGCACGCGAGGCGCGGAAGGCCCGGCGGGCAGTCCCGGCGCAGGCAAGCGAGGCGCAGCAGGTCCGATGGGCAGGCCGGCGCAGGCACGCGAGGCGCGAAAGGTCCGGCGGGCAGTCCCGGCACAGGCACGCGAGGCGCGGCGGGCAGCTTCGGCGGGGCAGGCGAAGCAATCCCTAGGCACTCACGCGAGGCGCAAGCACGCGAGGGCGGCAGACTCGGCGCAGGCGCGCGAGGCGCGGGCACCGCGCAGGCACGCGAGGCGGTACGCAGGGCGCCGGGAGGCGGATCAGGACCGGCGGGAGGCGACAGGCGTTCTGCGCGGGATGCAGGAGGGCGACCAGAGGCAGGCTTTGGGGCGGGGGCGACCCACGCAGGGATCAAGCCTGACCGCCCGGAGTGGGTCGTCCCCGCCCCAAAGCCCCCCATGCACCCAGCCCGAGACCTAGTGGTCGGCCCCGTTCCAGTCCTGGCCGACACCGACCGAGACCTCCAGCGGCACGGACAGCGGATAGGCCCCGCCCATCTCCTGCCGGACCAGGGACTCCAGCGCCTCGCGCTCGCCCGGCGCTACGTCGAAGACCAGTTCGTCGTGGACCTGGAGGAGCATGCGGGACCGCAGGCCGGCGGTGCGCAGGGCGCCGTCGACGCGGAGCATTGCGACCTTGATGATGTCGGCTGCGGAGCCTTGGATCGGGGCGTTCAGGGCCATGCGTTCGGCCATGTCTCGGCGCTGGCGGTTGTCGCTGCTCAGGTCGGGCAGGTAGCGGCGGCGGCCGAGGATGGTGGCGGTGTAGCCGTCCTGCACCGCTCGGCGGACCACCGTCTGGAGGTAGTCGCGGACGCCGCCGAAGCGTTGGAAGTATTCCTCCATCAGGGTGCGGGCTTCGTCCGTCGAGATGGTGAGCTGGTTGGACAGGCCGAAGGCGCTCAGGCCGTACGCGAGGCCGTAGTTCATCGCCTTGATCTTGCGGCGCTGGTCGGGGACGACCTCCTCGACCGGGACGTGGAAGACCGACGAGGCCGTGGCCGCGTGGAAGTCGGCGCCCGAGTTGAAGGCCGCGATCAGGGCTTCGTCCTTGGACAGGTGCGCCATGATGCGCATCTCGATCTGGCTGTAGTCGGCGGTCATCAGCGACTCGAAGCCCTCGCCGACCACGAACGCGCGGCGGATGCGGCGGCCTTCCTGGGTGCGGATCGGGATGTTCTGCAGGTTGGGGTCGGTCGAGGACAGCCGGCCGGTCGCCGCGACCGTCTGGTTGAACGTCGTGTGGATGCGGCGGTCGTCGGAGACCGACTTGAGCAGGCCGTCCACTGTCGACTTCAGCTTGGCCACGTCGCGGTGGCGCAGCAGGTGCTCCAGGACCGGGTCGCCGGTCTGGGCGAACAGGCTCTGCAGGGCGTCCGCGTCCGTGGTGTAGCCGGACTTGATCTTCTTGGTCTTGGGCAGGCCGCGCTCGGTGAACAGGATCTCCTGCAGCTGCTTGGGTGAGCCGAGGTTGAACTCGCGGCCGACCACCTCGTGCGCCGCCTGCTGGGCCGCCTTCACCTCCGCGGCGAAGTGCGCCTCCAGCTCGGAGAGGTATTCCGTGTCGGCGGCGATGCCGACGTGCTCCATCTCGCCCAGCACGATCGCCAGCGGCTGCTCCACCTCGGCCAGCAGGCGCTGCGAGGCGCCGTCGTCGCGGGACAGCTCCTCGGTGATCGTGTCGGCCAGGTCGAGGGTGGCGCGGGCGCGGAGCATGACGTTCTGCTCGGCCGTGCCCTCGTCGTCGCCGAGGCCGTCCAGGGTCAGCTGGCCGGTCTCCGGGGCGTCGACGCGCAGCTCGCGCTTGAGGTAGCGCAGGGCCAGGTCGGTCAGGTCGTACGCGCGCTGGTCGGGCTTGGCCAGATAGGCCGCCAGGGCGGTGTCGACGCGGACCCCGGCCAGGGCCCAGCCGTGCGCGCGGAAGGCCAGCATGGCCGGCTTGGCCTCGTGGATGACCTTGGGGCGGTCGGGGTCGGCGAGCCAGGCGGCGACCGCCTGCTCGTCGCTCTCGTCGAGGGTCGTGGGGTCGAACCAGGCGGCCGGGCCGTCGCCGGTGGCGATCGCGATGCCGGTCAGCTCGCCGGTGCCGCGGCCGAAGCGGCCGGTGACCGCGACGCCGACGGGCGCCTCGCGGGCGTGCTCGCTCAGCCAGCCCTCGACCTGACCGGCGGCCAGGACCGTGCCGGAGAGGTCGAAGCCGGACTCCGCCTCGGGCTCGACGGCGTCGAGATACGAGTAGAGCCGCTCGCGCAGCACCCGGAACTCCAGCGCGTCGAAGACCTGGTGGACGGCCTCGCGGTCCCAGCCCTGCCACTTGACGTCCTCCGGGCGCAGCGGCAGCTCCAGGTCGCAGACGAGGCCGTTGAGCTCGTAGTTGCGCATGACGTCGGCCAGGTGGGCGCGCAGGTTCTCCCCCGCCTTGCCCTTGATCTCGTCGACGTGCGCGATGATGCCGTCCAGCCCGCCGTACTGGTTGATCCACTTGGCTGCGGTCTTGTCGCCGACGCCGGGCACGCCGGGCAGGTTGTCGCTGGCCTCGCCGACCAGGGCGGCCTTGTCGCGGTAGCGGCCCGGGGGGACGCCGTACTTGGTCTCGATGGCCTCGGGGGTCATCCGCCAGACCTCGGACACGCCGCGGACCGGGTAGAGGATCGTGACGTGCTCGCCGGCCAGCTGGAACGCGTCACGATCGCCGGTGGAGATGACGACCTCCATGCCGGCGTCGCGGGCCTGGCAGGCCAGCGTGCCGATGACGTCGTCGGCCTCGTAGCCGGGCTTCTCCACCACCGGGATGCGCAGCGCCTCGAGGATCTCCTTGACCAGGCTGACCTGGCCCTGGAACGGCTGCGGGGTCTCGGCGCGGCCGGCCTTGTAGTCGGCGTACTTCTCGGTGCGGAACGACACCCGGGAGACGTCGAAGGCGACCACGATGTGCGTGGGCTTCTCGTCCCGCAGCATGTTGATCAGCATCGACGTGAAGCCGAACACGGCGTTGGTCGGCTGGCCCGTCTGCGTCGAGAAATTCTCCACCGGCAGCGCGAAGAAGGCGCGATAGGCCAGCGAATGCCCATCGAGCAGCAGCAAGCGGGGGGTCTGGGCGTCGTTACTCACGTCGCAGAACTCTAGTCTCGCCGTACGACAAGAACCGGGACCGCCCCGCCCGCTTCACAGCACCTTGCTCAGGAATGCCTTGGTTCGTTCCTGCTGCGGATTACTGATGACCTCGCGCGGCGGTCCCTGCTCGACCACGACGCCGCCGTCCATGAAGATCAGCGAGTCGCCGACCTCGCGGGCGAAGCCGATCTCGTGGGTCACCACGATCATGGTCATGCCGTCGCGGGCCAGGTCCTTCATCACGTCCAGGACCTCGCCGACCAGCTCGGGGTCCAGGGCGCTGGTGGGCTCGTCGAAGAGCATCAGCTTGGGCCGCATGGCCAGCGCCCGGGCGATCGCCACGCGCTGCTGCTGGCCGCCGGAGAGCTGACTGGGGTAGCTGTCCTTCTTCTCCCCCAGGCCGACCCGGTCGAGCAGCGCCGCCGCCCGGTCACGGACCTCGCCCTTGTTCTCCCGCTTGACCCGGCAGGGCGCCTCCATGACGTTCTGCAGGACCGTCATGTGCGGGAAGAGGTTGAACCGCTGGAACACCATGCCGATGGCCCGGCGCTGCGCGGCGACCTCTTTCTCCTTGAGCTCGTGCAGCTTGCCGCCGCGCTCCCGGTAGCCGATCAGGTCGCCGTCGACGAAGATCCGGCCGGCGTTGATCTTCTCCAGGTGGTTGATGCAGCGCAGGAACGTCGACTTGCCGGAGCCGGAGGGGCCGAGCACGCAGCTCACCTCGCCCGGCTTCACCACGAGGTCGATGCCCTTGAGCACCTCCAGGGAGCCGAAGGACTTGTGCACGTTGTCCGCGCGCACCATCTCGCCGGTCATACTCCCATCCCTCCCCCGCCGCCCTGCTCGGCCGACAGGCCGCTGAGCCGCATCCGGGCCTTGCCGGCAGTGCCGTAACCGCGGCTGAAGTGCCGTTCCACGAAGAACTGCACGACCATCAGCACACTGCAGATGATCAGATACCAGAGACAGGCCGCGATCAGGACGGGCAGCACGATGAACGTGCGCGAGCTGATCGCCTGCAACTGGAAGAAGAGCTCGAACGACACCGGTACGAAAGCCACCAGCGACGTGTCCTTGACCATCGCGATCGTCTCGTTGCCGGTCGGCGGGACGATCACCCGCATCGCCTGGGGCAGCACGATGCGCCGCAGCACCTGACCGCGCGACAGGCCCAGCGCCGACGCCGCCTCGGACTGGCCCTCGTCCACGGACTGGATGCCGGCCCGGACGATCTCGGCCATGTACGCGGCCTCGGACAGCCCCAGCGCCAGCACGCCGGCCAGGAAGCCGGAGAGCAGGTCGGTGGCCTTGATGCTGTAGAACTGCGCGTTCAGGTCGTGGATGCCGAACAGGTTGCCGATCTGCTGATCGAACGGCAGCCCGAAGCCGATCCGCTCCCACAGGATGCCCAGGTTGCCGAAGAGGATCGCCAGCACCAGCCGGGGCAGCGCCCGGAACACCCAGGTGTAGACGAAGGCGACGTTGGACAGGATCGGGTTCGTCGACAGCCGCATGACCGCCACCACGATGCCCAGCCCGACACCGATCAGCATCGCCAGCACGGTCAGCAGCAGCGTGCCGCGCAGACCCTCCAGCACCGGACCGGTGAACATGGCACCGCGCTTGCCCTCGCCCATGCTGACGAAGATGAAGTGCCAGTTGAACCGGTCGTTGGTGAGGACCAGGTGGAGGAACATGGCGGTGAGCACGGCCAGGACCGCGATCGCCACCCAGCGCCCGGGGTGCCGGACGGGCACGGCCTTGATGGCCTCGGGTCGTGCCCGTCCGGACTGTGTCTCCGTCGTCATTGCGCGGGTCAGGAGACCTGCGGGTTGACGGCCGGGTCGGTGATGCCGCCGGCCTCGACGCCCCACTTGGTGAGGATCGTCTTGTACGTGCCGTCGGCGATCAGCGCCTCCAGCGCGGCCTCGATCGCGGCGCCGAACTCCGCCTGCGCCTTGGGCAGGACGTAGCCGTACGGCGCCGCGTCGTAGATGTCGCCGACCAGGGCCAGCTGGCCGTTGGTCTGCTTGACCGCGTACGCGCCGATCGGCGAGTCCGCCAGCATGGCCTCGTCCTTGCCCGAGACGACGGCGTTGGTCGCGTCGGCCTGGGACTGGTACTGGTCGATGGTGATCTTCGCCTTGCCGGCGTCGGTGCACTTCTTCGACCGCGCGGTGACGTCGTCGAGCTGCACGGTGCCGACCTGCACGGCGACCTTCTTGCCGCAGGCGTCGTCCGGGTTGATCGTCGCCCCGGCCTTGGCCGCCCACTGCGTGCCGGCGTTGAAGTAGGACACCATGGTGGCCTCCTTCAACCGCTCGGCGTTGACGGTGAACGAGGACACCCCGACGGTGTACTTGCCGGAGGTCACGCCCGGGATGATCGCGTCGAACTTGGACGACTGCCACTCGGTGGTCAGGCCCAGCTTCTGCGCCACGGCGTTGAACAGGTCCACGTCGAAGCCGATGACCGTCTTGCCGTCGGCGTCCAGGTACTCGTTCGGCGCGTACGTGGAGTCCGTACCGATGATGAGCTTGCCGGCCGACTTGATGTCGGCCGGGACCTTGTCGGCCAGCGAGGTGTCGGCCGAAGCCGACGGCACCGGAGCGTCCGACCCGGTGCCCGGGTCGTCGGACTCCTCGCCGCAGGCGGTCAGGGAGAGGGTCATCGCGAACGCGGCGGTCAGGCCCACGAACGCGCGCCGCATGGGGGTGGTGCGGAACATCGTCGTCAACTCCTCAATGGTGTTCGGGTGGGCTCAAGCCACGCCGAGGTAGGCGTCCTTGACCGAGGGGTCGGTCAGCAGCTCGGCGCCGGTACCGGACTTCACGATCTCGCCGGTCTCCAGCACGTACGCCCGGTGTGCCCGGGACAGCGCCTGCTGGGCGTTCTGCTCAACCAGGAGCACGGTCGTGCCCTGCTGGTTGATCTCCACGACGATGTCGAAGATCTGCTGGATCAGCATGGGCGCCAGGCCCATCGACGGCTCGTCGAGCAGCAGCAGCTTCGGCCGGCTCATCAGCGCCCGGCCGACGGCCAGCATCTGCTGCTCACCACCGGACATGGTGCCACCGACCTGCTTCTCGCGCTCCTTGAGCCGCGGGAACAGCGTGAACACCCGGTCCAGATCCTCGTTGATCTCGGCCCGGTTGCGGCGCGTGTAGGCGCCCATCTCCAGGTTCTCGCGCACCGACATGCCCGGGAAGATGCCCCGGCCCTCCGGCGACTGCGAGACACCCCGCACGACCCGCAGGTCAGCGCGGAGCTTGGTGATGTCCTCACCGTCGAAGGTGATGCTCCCCTGGGCGACCGGGCGCAGCCCGGAGATCGCCCGCATGGTCGTCGACTTCCCGGCGCCGTTCGCGCCGATCAGGGCGACAATCTCGCCCTGGCCGACGGTCAGGCTGATGCCGTGCAGGGCCTGGATGCGCCCGTACATCAGCGTGACGTCTTTCAGCTCAAGCAGCATCGGTCGGCACTCCCAGGTACGCCGCGATCACAGCCGGGTTGTCCCGCACCTCGGCGGGCGTCCCCTCAGCGATCTTCTTGCCGAACTCCAGCACCACGATCCGGTCGGTCACACCCATGACCAGGCGCATGTCGTGCTCGATGAGCAGCACGGTCACCCCGCTGTCGCGGATCTTGCGGATCAGCGCGAGCAGCTCGGTCTTCTCCGCCGGGTTGAAGCCGGCGGCCGGCTCGTCCAGGCACAGCAGCGTCGGGTTCGTGGCCAGGGCCCGGGCGATCTCCAGACGCCGCTGCTCGCCGTACGACAGGTTGCGGGCGACGTCGCCGGCGCGGTGCTCGATGCCGACGAAGCGGAGCAGCTGGTACGACCGGTCCCGGCCCGTACGCTCCTCGCGGTGGTGCCGGGGCAGCCGGAACAACGCGGCGATCACGCTGGTCTTGTGGTGGGCGTCCGCGCCCACCATCACGTTCTCCAGCGCGGTCATCTCCGGGAACAGCCGCACGTTCTGGAACGTGCGGGCGATCCCGCCACGGGTGATCTCGTGCTTCTTCTTGCCGACGATCGACTCACCCTGGAACCGGATCCCGCCGCTGGTCGGGCGGTACACGCCGGTCATGGCGTTGAAGCAGGTGGTCTTGCCGGCCCCGTTCGGGCCGATCAGACCGAAGATCTCACCCTTGCGCAGGCTGAAGCTGACCTCGTTGAGCGCGACGACACCGCCGAAGCGCAGCGTCACGTTGTCCACCTCGAGCAGGACGTCACCGGCCGGTTTCGCCGGGGCGTTGTCCTTGGGCCCGGCCTGGTCGACGGGACCCGCGTTGGCCGCGTCGGCCTCCTGCGGCGTCTCCACATGCGGCTCACTCAATGGGAGCCACCTCCTTCTCGCGGTCCTTGAGCTCCATCGCGCGGCGCCGGCTCGGGATCAGGCCCTGCGGGCGGAAGATCATGATCGCGATGATCACCGCACCGAAGATGGCGAACCGGAAACCGAACAGGTCGGTGTGCCAGATCGGGTCCTCGATGCCACGCAGCCGGTCCGGGATGTACGAGATCAGCGCACCACCCAGGATCGCCCCGGCGATGTTGCCGGAACCACCCATGACCACACCGGCGAGCACCAGGATCGAGAACTGCAGCACGAACGTCTGCGAGTTCATGAAGCCCTGCTGACCGGCGAACATCACGCCGCCCAGGCCACCGATGAAGGCGCCGATCGCGAACGCCCACAGCTTGTACTTGATCGTCCGCACGCCCATGATCTCGGCGGCTTCCTGGTCCTCGCGGATCGCCAGCCACGAACGGCCGACCCGGCTGTTGTCCAGGTTCCGGACCGCGAAGATGACCAGAATGATCACTCCGAGACCCAGCCAGTAGTACGGGATCGCGTCGGCCACGCCGAAGATCGGCTTGCCGTCGGAGAACTCACCCGGCGGGTGCGGGATGTCCGAGAAGCCCCGGTCACCGCGCAGCGTCTCGGTGCTCGTGGCCACGATCCGGATGATCTCCGCGAAGCCCAGCGTCACGATGGCCAGATAGTCACCGCGCAGCCGCAGGGTCGGATAACCCAGCACCAGCCCGGAGAGCATCGCCACCGCGAGACCGATCGGCACCGCGGCCAGCCAGCCCCACTCGGTGCGCAGCACGCTGTCCGGCGAGGCCAGCAGCGCGACCGTGTAGGCGCCGACGGCGAAGAAGCCGACGTACCCCAGGTCGAGCAGACCGGCGAAACCGACCACCACGTTCAGGCCCAGGGCCAGCAGCACGTAGTAGGACATGTTGAACAGCGCGCTCGGCCAGTCGATGCCCTGCGTGACGATCTGCGGGCCCAGCAGCGGGATCTCGCCCACGTACGGCAGCAGGAACGCCAGCGCGGCGAAGACCACACCCAGCACGATCCGGACCGCCTTGGGCTGCCGGCCGTACCAGCCGCGCACGCCGCCGCGGTCCTCGCGGGCGTTCTTCTTCTCCTGCGCGGACATCGACCCGGAGGCCGGCGTCTTCGGCGCGGGGGAACTCGTCGCCTCGGTTGTCATGCCCGTGCCCTCCCGAGAGACTCGCCCAGCAGGCCCGTCGGACGGACCAGCAGGATCAACACCAGCAGCACGAACGACGCGGCGTGCAGCCACTCGGTGCCGAACAGCGAGGCCGCGTAGTTCTGCAGCAGACCCAGCAGCAGGCCGCCGAGCAGCGCGCCACGCAGGTTGCCGATACCGCCGAGCACCGCCGCGGTGAACGCCTCGATGCCCAGCAGGAAGCCGGCGTCGAACCGCGTGACACCGATCTTCAGGTCGTACATCACCGCCGCGATACCCGCCATCAGGCCACCCAGCAGGAAGACCAGGGAGATCACGCGACTCTTGTTCACGCCCATCAGCGCCGCGCTGTCCGGGTTCTGCGCCACCGCGCGGATACCCCGGCCCAGCCGCGAACGGTTGATGAAGCGGTCCAGCAGGAACATCATCACGAGCGCCAGCACGATGATCAGAATCTGCAGATTCGTCACATGCATGTTGCCGATCACGAAGACGTCACGAGGTTGGATCAGCGGCGGCACACCCTTGATGTTGCGCTGGGTCATGACGCCGACGGTCTCGGAGATGAACAGGGACGCGCCGATCGCGGTGATGAGGAACGCGAGCGGCGGGGCGTTGCGCTTGCGCAGCGGCCGGTAGGCCACCAGCTCCACACCGAGTGCGGTCAGACCGGAGACGACGATCGCCGCCACCAGTCCCAGCAGCAGCAGGCCGATGACGCCACCGACGGAGGGGGTAGCCGAGTTCTGGTCGAGTCCGAAGAAGCCCCAGACGATGAGGCAGGCGTACGAACCGAGCAGGAAGACCTCGGAGTGCGCGAAGTTGATCAGGCGGAGGACGCCGTAGACCAGGGTGTAACCCAGGGCGAAGAGGGCGATGATCGCGCCCTGGGCCAGGCCCGTGATCGTGAGCGGCCCGAAGTCCTGGATCAGACCGGAGAAGTTCACAAGGGGCTCCTGAAACGAGAAGGTCGGTGCGGCCGGAGATCATCCGGCCGCACCGGCCCTACGAAAAGTTACTCAGTCGATCAGGCGGTCGGAACCTCTTGGTCCGCGAGCTGGTTGCCCGTCGCGTCGAACTTGAACGTCCAGACCTTGATGTAGTTCGGGTCCAGCTCGCCCTTGTCGGTGAACTTGTAGGTGTTCGCGATGCCCTTGTACTCCGCCGTCGACAGGTACGTGTTGAGCTTCGCCGGGGTGGTGTTGCCCGCGTCGATGCCCTGCAGCAGCATGTTCGCGGCGTCGTAGGCCACGTCGCTGTAGGTACCGGCGTCGACGTTCCACTTCGCCTTGTAGTCGGTGACGAACGTGCCACCGGCCTTCTCCGGCGGGGAGCACGGGCAGGTCACGATGGTGCCGACCGCAGCCGCGTTACCGGCCGCCTTGGCCAGGCCGCCGTCCTTCATGCCGTCGCCGCCGACGAGCACGCCCTTCCAGCCGGCCGTGGTGAGGGCCTTCCGGATCAGGCCGGCGTTCTGGTAGTAGCCGCCGTAGAACAGCACCGTCGCCTTGGACGAGACGACCTTGGTCACCAGCGCCGAGAAGTCGGTCTGCTTGCCGTCGGCCTCGGTCTTGTCCGTGCCGATCACGGCCGCACCCAGGGTCTTCTGCACGACCTCGGCCAGACCCGCACCGTACGCGGACTGGTCGTTGGCCACGAACACCTTGTCGGCCTTCATGACGTTCTTGATGTAGTTGCCCGCGGCCGGACCCTGCGCGTCGTCGTTGGCGACCGCGCGGTGGAAGGTCTTCCAGCCGTTGGCCGTCAGCGACACGCGGGTCGCGGACGGGGAGACCGACGGGATGCCGGCGGCCTCGAAGATCGGCACAGCGGCCTCGGACTCACCCGAGAACGGAGGACCGACGATGCCCAGGATCTTCTTGTCGGCGACCAGGTTACGAGCCACACCCGGCGCCACACCCGGCTCGCCCTGCGAGTCGAACTTGGCGACCTCGATGCACTTCGAGCCCTTTTTGTCGTTGTACTGGTTGATCGCCAGCTCGAAGCCCTGCTCGATGTTCACACCGAGGTTCGCCGAGGACCCCGTCAGGGCGCCAAAGTAAGCGAGCTTGTAGCCGCAGTTGCCGCTGGCCGTGTCATCACTGCCGCTGTCGCTGTTGCAAGCAGCAGCACCGGCGATGAGGCCGATAACGGCCAACCCGCCGATGGCACGTACGAGAACCTGCCTCAAGGTTGGAACCCTCCTCCATACCGAACCCACCGAGCCACCGCCGGTCGATTGGCACTTGCGCACCGGCACGACACAACTGCGCCCGTCATGGGGCGGGACGCTATCCCACGATCCGGCACCGTAGTAAGTGTTCGCACGGGCATTCACCGAACCGTTACGTCCGGTGATCCCCCGCCGGAGAAGGTGTAACAAACAGGCAGTTCTCAGAGGTCACCGGTCATGGCGCGGGCGTACC
The DNA here is from genome assembly GCF_053603475.1 of Actinoplanes sp. NPDC004185. Classification (NCBI taxonomy): domain Bacteria; kingdom Bacillati; phylum Actinomycetota; class Actinomycetes; order Micromonosporales; family Micromonosporaceae; genus Actinoplanes; species Actinoplanes sp. NPDC004185. The sequence continues at coordinate 11,482 of NZ_JBSGFR010000017.1, forward strand.
GGTGGACTCCTCGCCCTCGGCGAGAATCCGGTCGGCGACCTCACGCATCGTCATCCGGTGATCCATCGCGGTGCGCTGGATCCACTTGAACGCCTGCGGCTCGGTCATCGAGTACTTCGTCATCAGCTCGCCCTTGGCCCGCTCGACCGACTTGCGGGTCTCCAGCCGGTCGGTCAGCCCCGCGACCTCGGACTCCAGCGCGGAGATCTCCGAATACCGGGACAGGGCGATCTCGATCGCCGGCACCAGGTCGGACTTCTGGAACGGCTTCACCAGGTACGCCATCGCACCGGCGGCCCGGGCCCGCTCGACCAGGTCCCGCTGACTGAAAGCGGTCAGGATGACGACCGGCGCGATGCGCCCGCCGGCGATCCGCTCCGCGGCCGCCAGGCCATCCATGATCGGCATCTTGATGTCCAGGATGACGAGGTCCGGCGTCAGATCCTCGGCCAGCCGTACGGCGGTCTCGCCGTCACCGGCCTCACCGACGACGTCGTAGCCCTCCTCCACGAGCATCTCGGCCAGGTCCAGCCGGATGAGCGCCTCGTCCTCGGCGATCAGAACCCGCCTGCGCTCGGCACCCGCCTGCGTGTCGGCCACGAACCCCTACCCCCAACGCTGGTGAAGTCGCGACACCCGGGTATCTGGGTGCCACCGCCCTCAGCGTAGTGGGTAAGCTTCGACGTGCTCTGGTCAGCGTGACCTTGTCACGATCGGACCGGGCATGCCGGGGTGGCGCAATCGGCTGACGCGGATGACTCAAAATCATCTGTCTGAAAGGACATGCGGGTTCGAATCCCGTCCCCGGCACCACGAAAAACTGTCGTACCCCTGTTCGACAATGCCGGGGTGCATCCACCTCATCTGCGCGAACGCGCGACAGCAATGATGGCGGCCGGCATGCCTTTCGGCGACGTCTGCAAGGCCGTCGGGCTACCCCGCGGCACGGTTGCTCATTGGTTCTACGGTGAGCGCGCCAGGCGGCGACTGATGCATCCTCCCGAGCCGTCAAGATGCCCGCGCTGCCGGCCGATTCCCGGCCCACCGCAAGATCAGAAAAGCTATTCGTACCTTCTCGGCCTCTACCTCGGCGACGGCCACCTGGTCACCAGCGCCAAGGTGCCGGTGTTGCGCGTCTCCTGCACCGCGACGTGGCCGGGCCTGATCGCCCAGTGCGAGACGGCGATGCTGGCGGTCCTGGCGAGGAGCGTGCAGAGGGTGCGGCAGACCGGCTGCATCAATGTGCAGAGTTACTCCAGACATTGGCCCTGCCTGCTGCCTCAGCACGGGCCCGGGCGAAAGCACGAACGACCCATTCAGCTGACGGACTGGCAGCGGCCGATAATCGACGAAAATCCGGGGAGCTTCCTGCGCGGACTATTTCACTCCGATGGCTGCCGGGTTACCAACAAGGTGGTGCGATCAGGGAAAACGTATTTCTATCCGAGGTACATGTTCTCCAACGAATCAGCCGACATCATGGTGCTCTGCCAGGAATCGCTCGATCAGCTCGGCCTCCGATGGCGGATGTGCAGGCGTAACCTCCTGTCGGTCGCGCGCCGCGACGACGTCCGCGAGTTGGACCAATACGTGGGACCCAAGCACTGACACGATGCCCGGTAACCCTCAGGGTGACGACCCGACCGGGCAGCGTACCGGCCCGGGGGAATTCCGGGAAAGACCGGTTTGCCGGTCTCGCTGGTGTTGTCATGGCAGTACCAGCACTGCCAGGAGGCTCCATGTTGTGGTCCGGCTCGTCGCCCCTGACCGTCGTCCGCGACGGGATGTGGGGGTTCCTTCTGTTCGCTGGTGTGGCGTGGCTGGCGATCGCCTGGAGTGTGTTGCGGCTGGAGCCCGCCGACCTGGTGCACGTGGCCGGGCCGGTCATCCTGTTCGCGGCGGTGACCGAGGCGGTGCGCGCGCTGGCCGGGACCCGGACCTGGTGGTTGAACGCCGGCATGGCCGTGCTGTTCGCCGCCACCGGCGTGATCATGCTGCGGGACGGGGACACGACGTGGACCACGCCGGCCGCGCTGATCGGCTGGTATCTCATGGTCCGGGGCGCGGCCGACATCGCGATCTCGATGCTGACCCGCGAGAGTGACCGGATCTGGGGCCTGCTCATGGTGGTCGGCGTGGTCGAGGCCGCGCTGGGGTTCTTCTCGGCCAGCGCGTACGTGCGGACGCCGGAGCTGGTCGTGCTGGTGCTGGGCGGGGCCGCGCTGAGCCGTGGGATCGCCGATCTGGTCGCCTCGTTGCGGCTGCGGGAGGCCTCGGTCGCCGCGCGGGCGGGACGGCTGCTGGAGCTGACGCCGCAGCGGGCTGTCGGAGTTGCCGGGTATGCGGCGGGCCTGACCGATTTCGAGTCCGGGTCGCAGCGGGCCTCGGGCCCGCGGCACCGGGCCACGACCCGGCCTTCGGCTTCGGCGATGTCGGACCTTTCGGCGCCGGCTTCCGCACCGGTACGGGCGCAGGCGCAGCTACCGCAGGACGGGCCGGCCGGCAGCTTCCACGAAGAGGTGTTGCGGACGACCGCCGACCTCGACGCGATGCTGGCGCTGGCCGGGGTGACCGGTGCGGCGGTGCCGGGTGCGGCGGCTCAAGCGGCGGCCGATGAGCAGGTCGAGGTGCCCGACACGGCCGAGGGCGCGGAGTTGCCGGCCGAGGCGTCCGCGGGGCAGCGGGTGACGCCCGGGTCGGATGAGGCATCGCTGGAAGCGGCGGGCGAGGCGGGGACGGACGACTCGTCGAGCGTCGGCCGCGGGCGGCGGGTGGACTGAAAGTTTCCCCTGCCCCGCTGGTGGCGGGACCCGCTGAACGGCCAGTCGCCGGGCCGGGGTCCCGCCCCGGCGGGGCCCTTTCCGTTCCAGGCCGGTCGGGCCCGGAGGGCCGGGCCAAGTCCCGCGGGCCGGGCCGGGCCGAGTCCCGCGGGCCGGGCCGGGCCGAGTCCCGCGGGCCGGATCGGACCAAAGCCGGCCGGGGCCGAATCCAGCGGGCCGAGCCGAACCAAAGCGGGCCGGGCCGAACCACAGCCGGCCGGGCCGAACCAAAGCCGGGCCCGGAACGGGCAGGTCCCCGCTCAGGCGCCGACGCGGCGGAGCAGCCCCTCCTGGACCGCACTGGCGATGTGCCGGCCGTCCTCGGTGAACATCCGGCCGCTGGCCAGTCCCCGGCTGCCGCTCGCCGACGGGCTCGTGCAGTCGTACAGGAACCATTCGTCCGCGCGGAACGGGCGGTGCAGCCACAGTGCGTGGTCCAGGCTGGCGCCGATCACGCCGCCCGGCCCCCACACCTCGCCGTGCATCGACAGGACCGAGTCCAGCAGGGACAGGTCCGACGCGTACGTCAGAGCGCAGGCGTGGATCAGCGGGTCGTCCGGCAGTTTGCCGTTGATGCGCATCCAGACGCGTTGCTCGTCGGCGGCGTCGCGGTCGCCCGGGGGGACCCAGCCGGGGGTGCCCACGTAGCGGACGTCGATCGCCTGCGGGGCCGCCTTGAACGCGGCCGCGCGGTCCGGGTAGCGGGCCAGCCAGTCGAGCATCGTGCGGGTCTCGTCCGGGCCCGGCACTCCCTGCGGCGGCGGGGTGTGATGGTCGAGGCCCTGCTCGGTGACCTGGAACGACGCCGACATGAAGAAGATCGTGCGGCCGTGCTGCTGGGCCGTGGAGCGGCGGACCGAGAAGGACCGGCCGTCGCGGATCTTCTCGACCGCGAAGTCGATCGGGACCGTTGGGTCGCCCGGGCGCACGAAATAGCCGTGCAGCGAGTGCACGCGGCGTTCCGGGTCGACCGTACGGCCCGCCGCGACCAGGGCCTGACCCGCGACCTGGCCGCCGAAGACCCGCTGGGCGCCGACCTGGGGGCTCTCGCCCCGGAACGTGGCCGCGTCGATCTGCTTGAGGTCGAGGACCTCGAGGAGCTGATCGACGGCGGCCTGTCCCGTCAGCGGGGTGCTCACTTCTGCTCGGTCACCGTGGCCGGGTCGACGAGCGAGCCGAGCTGGTGCACGCGCAGGGTGTTGGTCGAACCGGGCGCGTTCGGCGGGCTGCCGGCCACGACGACGACGTACTCGCCCGGCTTGGCCAGGCCCAGGCCCAGCATGCTGTGGTCGACCTGGCGGAACATGTCATCGGTGTGCTCGACGAAGTCCGTCAGGAACGTCTCGACGCCCCAGGACAGGGCCAGCTGGTCGCGGACCTCGGGGACCGGGGTGAAGGCGAGCAGCGGCAGCTCGCAGTGCAGCCGGGAGAGGCGGCGGACGGTGTCGCCGGTCTGGGAGAACGCGACCAGGGCCTTGGCGCCGATGTTGCGGGCGATGCGGCTGGCCGCCACGGTCAGCGCGCCGCTGTGGGTGCGCGGGTCGTGCTGCAGGACCGGGACGCCGAAGTCGCCGCTCTCCGTGGTGGTGACGATCTTGGCCATGGTGCTGACGGTGAGGACCGGGTACTTGCCGACCGAGGTCTCGCCGGAGAGCATCACCGCGTCGGCGCCGTCGAGGACCGCGTTGGCGACGTCGGAGGCCTCGGCGCGGGTCGGGCGGGAATTCTCGATCATCGAGTCGAGCATCTGGGTGGCCACGATGACCGGCTTGGCGTTCTCCCGGCAGAGCTGCACGGCCCGCTTCTGCACCAGGGGCACCTGGTCCAGGGGCAGCTCGACACCGAGGTCACCGCGGGCGACCATGACGCCGTCGAAGGCCAGCACAATGCTTTCCAGATGGACCACGGCTTCCGGTTTTTCCACCTTGGCGATGACCGGCAGGCGGACGCCCTCCTCGTCCATGATCGCGTGGACGAGCTTGATGTCGTCGGGCGAGCGGACGAACGACAGGGCGATCAGGTCGACGCCGAGGCTGAGGGCGAAGCGCAGGTCGGCCTCGTCCTTGTCACTCATGGCGGGGACGCTGACGGCGACGTTGGGCAGCGAGACGCCCTTGTTGTTGCTGACCGGGCCGCCCTCGGTGACCAGGCAGCGGATGTCGTTGCCCTCGACGGCGGAGACCTCGACGGCGACCTTGCCGTCGTCGATCAGGAGCCGGTCGCCGACCTTGACCTCCTGCGGCAGCTTCGTGTATGTGCAGCTGACGCGGTCGGGGGTGCCGAGAATGTCGTCGCTGGTGATGGTGACGGTGTCACCGTTCGCCCAGATGTGCGGCCCGTTGGCGAACTTGCCCAGGCGGATCTTGGGGCCCTGGAGGTCGGCCAGGACGGCGACGGCGCGGCCGGTCTCCCGGGCGGCGTTGCGGACCATGTCGTAGATCTGGCGGTGGTCCTCGTGGCTGCCGTGGCTGAAATTCAGCCGGGCCACGTCCATGCCGGCCTCGACCAGTCCGAGCATGCGCTCGGGGGAGGCGGTGGCAGGACCCATGGTGCAGACGATCTTTGCGCGGCGTGTCACAGCCATCAGGCTAGTCTCTCTTTCGGATCGGCCCGCTGGCCGACCCCCGTCATGGGGATGAACTGCAAGTAGCGACGCGCCGTGAGTTTCCGGCCGGCGTCGGCGGGCTTCAGCGACCGCGATCAGCCTCAGCTTATCGGTCGCCCCGGTGCGGTCGCGGGCAGACGGGGTACGGCGCAGCCCGCCCCGCGCGGATGACCCTGAACCGTTTTACGCATCGTCACGTGTTGACAGCAGCCGGTTGTTCAGCGGCGGTTGTCCTGGAGGTGTGACGATGGCGTTCGGGGAGCACGCGGACAGGTTCGGATGGGCGGCGGCGAAACGGCGCCGCGTGTTGGAGCAGGCCCGACGTGAGCAGGCCCGGGAGTCCGAGGCAGCGCGAGAGAGGCTGTTGCGACTCGCTGCCGCGGCCGGGACGGAACACCGGCTGGCCGCCTAGGTGCCGCATCCGCGCGACCGTCAGCACGGGGGTGCCCGGCAGCGCGGAGCGGACCAGGTGGCCGGACGAGGCAGGTTCAGGACAGCGCGGTGTCGACCGCTTCGCGGGTCTGGTCGGCCTCGTCGAGCGGTGAGTCGACGCGGAAACCCGTCGGCCAGCGCAGGTTGACGACCGAGGTCTGGATCTCCCAGTGGTCGTGCGCGGGCCCGTCGGCGACGTCCACCGCCTCGTGCGGCTCGACCGGCTCGCCCGGGCGCACCACCGCCCAGGCCGGGCCGTCCGGCAGACCCCGGCCCACCCGGACCGTGTGCGGCTCGCCCGGGAGCCGTTCGAAGCTGTACGGCCAATGCGGCATCAGCACCAGACCGTGCCCGGCGAGCCGGGTGAAGACCTGTCCCACGGCGGGGAGCGTAGTCGGTCACGGGGCGGACGCACCGCCCCGTGACCGGCCGGTGGATCAGCGCACCGCGGCCAGTGGCTGCGACGACGGGCGTACCGGGGCCGGCAGTTCGCCGAAGCCGCCCAGGTAGGTGTGGATCGCGGCGGCGGCCGCCCGGCCCTCGGCGATGGCCCAGACGATCAGCGAGGCGCCGCGGTGCATGTCACCCGCGACGAAGACGCCCGGCACGCCGGTCTGCCAGTCGTCGCCGGCGTCGACCGCGCCGCGGCCGTTGCGGGTCACGCCGAACTGCTCCAGCAGCGGCTGCTGCTCGGTGCCTTCGAAGCCGATCGCGAGCAGCACCAGCTGGGCGGGCAGGTCGCGCTGGGAGCCCTCCTGGACGGTGACCGTACGGCGCCCGTCGACCCGTTCCACGACCACGTCCGCGACCCGTACCGACGCCACGTTGCCCGTACCGTCGTCGACGAACTCCTGGACCGCGACGCCGAAGACGCGTTCGCCGCCCTCCTCGTGGGCCGGGTAGTTGCGCAGGATGACCGGCCAGGTCGGCCACGGGTGCAGCTCGCCGAGCCGGGTCTCCGGCGGCAGCGGGTACTGGTCGAGCTGGATCACGCCCGCCGCGCCCTGCCGGTGGGCGACGCCGAGGCAGTCCGCGCCGGTGTCGCCACCACCGATGATCACCACGTGCTTGCCCGCGGCGTCGATCGGCGTGCTCTCCTGCTGGCCGGCCACCACCCGGTTGGCCGGGACGAGGTGGTCCATGGCCAGGTGCACGCCGCCGAGGTGGCGTCCCGGGGTGTCGGTGGCGTCCCGGCCGGCCAGGGCGCCGCAGGTGAGCAGCACCGCGTCGAAGCGTTCCCGCAGGTCGTCGGCGGTGATGTCGACGCCGACGTTGACGCCGGTCTCGAAGACCACGCCCTCGGCGGCCATCTGGGCCAGCCGCTCGTCGATGCGTTCCTTCTCCAGCTTGAAGTCGGGGATGCCGTACCGGAGCAGGCCGCCGATCTTGTCGTCGCGCTCGTAGACCGTGACGGCGTGACCGGCCCGGGCCAACTGCTGGGCGGCGGCGAGCCCGGCCGGGCCGGAACCGACGACGGCCACGCTGCGCCCGGACTGCGCCGGAGCCGGCTGCGGGCGCAGGCCGGTGGCGAACGCGTGGTTCGCGATCTCCACCTCGACCTGCTTGATCGTCACCGGGTCGTCGGCGATGCCCAGCACGCACGCGGCCTCGCACGGCGCCGGGCAGAGCCGGCCGGTGAACTCCGGGAAGTTGTTCGTCGCGTGCAGGCTCTCCGCCGCCGCGTCCCAGGCGCTGGTGCGGACCAGGTCGTTCCAGTCCGGGATGCGGTTGCCCAGCGGGCAGCCCTCGTGACAGAACGGGATACCGCAGTCCATGCACCGGGTGGCCTGGTCGCGGATGAGCTCCTCGCCCGCGGGCGGGTACACCTCGCGCCAGTCGCGGATGCGCACCGGCACCGGCCGGCGCTTCGGCAACTGCCGCTCGTAGCGCAGGAAACCGTTGGGATCAGGCACGGGTAACCCCCATAACCGCCTCGTCGATGTTCCGACCGGCGGCTTCGGCGGTCTTGATCAGTTCCATCACGCGCTTGTAGTCGCGCGGCACCACCGCGGTGAACTCGCTCACCGCGGCCGGCCAGTCGGCGAGCAGGCGCTGCGCCACGGCGGAGCCCGTCTCGGCGAAGTGCTTGTGCACCAGGGTGTGCAGCTGCTCCTGCTCCTCGGCGTTGAGCGGGGTCAGGTCGACCAGCTCCGGGTTGACCCGGCCCGGGTCGAGGCGGTGCACGAACGCGGTGCCGCCGCTCATGCCCGCGGCGAAGTTGCGCCCGACCGTGCCGAGCACCACCACGGTGCCGCCGGTCATGTACTCGCAGCCGTGGTCACCGACGCCCTCGACGACCGCCGCGGCACCGGAGTTGCGGACCGCGAAGCGCTCACCCGCGCGTCCCCGCAGGAACACCTCACCGCCGGTGGCGCCGTACAGGATGGTGTTGCCGGCAATGATGTTCTCCTCCGCGACGAACGGCGCGGTCTCGGCCGGGCGCACGATGACCCGGCCGCCGGAGAGGCCCTTGGCGACGTAGTCGTTGGTGTCACCGATCAGCCGCAGGGTGACGCCGCGCGGCAGGAACGCGCCGAACGACTGCCCGCCGGTGCCGCGCAGGGTGAAGTGGATCGTGTCGTCGGGCAGGCCGTTGCCGCCGTAGCGGCGGGTGACCTCACCGCCGAGCATCGCGCCGACGCTGCGGTGGTCGTTGCGCACGGCCACCTCGGCGCGGACCTCGGTGCCCTCGGCCAGGGCCGGGGCGGCCAAGGCGATGAGCTCGTTGTCGAGCGCCTTCTCCAGTCCGTGGTCCTGGGCGACGATGCCGCGGCGGGCGGCGCCCTCGGGCAGCTCCGGCACGAACAGCACCGGGGCCAGGTCCAGGCCCTTGGCCTTCCAGTGCGACACGGCCGGCTGCACGTCGAGGATCTCGGCGTGCCCGATGGCCTCGTCGATGCTGCGGAAGCCCAGCTCGGCCAGGTAGCCGCGGACCTCCTCGGCCAGGAACAGGAAGAAGTTCTCCACGAACTCGGGCTTGCCGGTGAACCGCTCGCGCAGCACCGGGTTCTGCGTGGCGATGCCGACCGGGCAGGTGTCCAGGTGGCAGACCCGCATCATGATGCAGCCCGAGACGATCAGCGGCGCGGTCGCGAAGCCGAACTCCTCCGCGCCGAGCAGCGCCGCGATGATCACGTCGCGGCCGGTCTTGAGCTGACCGTCGACCTGCACGGTGACCCGGTCGCGAAGCTTGTTGAGCAGCAGCGTCTGCTGGGCCTCGGCCAGGCCCAGCTCCCACGGGGAGCCGGCGTGCTTGAGCGAGTTGAGCGGGGACGCGCCGGTGCCGCCGTCGTGGCCGGAGATCAGGATCACGTCGGCCTTGAGCTTGGCCACGCCCGCGGCGACGGTGCCGACCCCGATCTCGGAGACCAGCTTCACGTGTACGCGCGAAGCCGGGTTGACGTTCTTGAGGTCGTGGACGAGCTGGGCCAGGTCCTCGATCGAGTAGATGTCGTGGTGCGGCGGCGGCGAGATCAGCCCGACGCCCGGGGTGGCGTGCCGGGTCTTGGCGATCCACGGCCACACCTTGTTACCGGGCAGCTGGCCACCCTCGCCGGGCTTCGCGCCCTGCGCCATCTTGATCTGCAGGTCGTCGGCGTTGACCAGGTATTCGCTGGTCACGCCGAACCGGCCGGAGGCGATCTGCTTGACCGACGAGCGGCGCTCGGGGTCGTACAGGCGCTCGACGTCCTCGCCGCCCTCACCGGTGTTGGACTTGCCGCCGAGGCGGTTCATCGCGATCGCCAGGGTCTCGTGCGACTCGGCCGAGATGGAGCCGTAGCTCATCGCGCCGGTGGCGAACCGCTTGACGATCTCACTGGCCGGCTCGACCTCCTCCAGCGGGATCGCCTCGCGGTCCTTGAAGCGGAACAGCCCGCGCAGCGAGCCGGCCGCCTCGGCCAGACCGTCCACCTTGGCCGTGTACTGCTTGAAGACGTCGTACTGCTTGCTGCGGGTGGCGTGCTGCAGCAGGAAGACGGTCTCCGGGTTGAACAGGTGGACCTCGCCCTCGCGGCGCCACTGGTACTCGCCGCCGACCTCGAGGCGGCGGTGGCTGCGCTCGGCCGGGTTCTTCGGGTACGCCTTCGCGTGCCGCGCCGCGACCTCCGCGTGGATCTCGGCCAGGCCGGAGCCGCCGATCCGCCCCGACGTGCCGGCGAAGTAGCGCTGCAGCAGCTTGTTGTCCAGGCCGACGGCCTCGAACACCTGCGCGCCGCAGTAGGAGGACACAGTGGAGATGCCCATCTTGGACATGATCTTCAGGACGCCCTTGCCGAGCGCCTTGACGTAGTTGCCGACCGCCTTCTTCGAGTCCATCCCGGCGAGCGGGCCGGTGGCGATCAGGTCGTCGACGCTCTCGAACGCCAGGTACGGGTTGACCGCCGCGGCGCCGTACCCGATCAGCACGGCCGCGTGGTGCACCTCCCGGCAGTCGCCGCTCTCCACGACGAGCGCCACCTGGGTGCGGGTCTGCTCCCGCACCAGGTGCTGGTGCACCGCGGCGGTCAGCAGCAGCGACGGGATCGGCGCCAGGTCGGCGTTGGAGTCGCGGTCGGACAGCACCAGGATGCGCACGCCGTCCTCGATCGCCTCGGACACGTGCCGGCAGATCTGGGTCAGGCGCGCCTTCATGCCGGCCGCGCCGTCCCGCAGCGGGTACAGCCCGGAGACCCGGACCGCCTTGAAGCCGGGCAGGTCGCCGTCCTCGTCGATGGAGAGGAGCTTGGCCAGGTCGTCGTTGTCGATGACCGGGTACGGCAGCACGATCTGGCGGCAGCTGGCCGGGCCCGGGTCGAGCAGGTTGCCCTCCGGCCCGATGGTGGTCGACAGGCTGGTCACCAGCTCCTCGCGGATGGCGTCCAGCGGCGGGTTGGTGACCTGGGCGAACAGCTGGTGGAAGTAGTCGAACAGCAGCCGCGGGCGGGTCGACAGCGGCGAGATCGGCGTGTCGGTGCCCATCGACCCCAGCGGCTCGGCGCCGCTGCGGGCCATCGGCGCGACCAGGATCTTCAGCTCCTCCTCGGAGTAGCCGAAGACCTGCTGGCGGCGCATGACCGAGTCGTGGGTGTAGATGACGTGCTCGCGGGCGGGCAGGTCGGCCAGGTCGATGAGCCCGGCGTGCAGCCACTCGTCGTAGGGCTGCGCCGCGGCCAGCTCGGCCTTGATCTCGTCGTCGTGCACGATCCGGCCGGCCTCGGTGTCGACCAGGAACATCCGGCCCGGCTGCAGCCGGCCCTTGGCGACCACGGTGGCCGGGTCGAGGTCGAGCACCCCGGCCTCGCTGCCCAGCACGACCAGCCCGTCGCTGGTGTGCCACCAGCGGCCGGGACGCAGGCCGTTGCGGTCGAGCACGGCGCCGATGATGCTGCCGTCGGTGAACGCCACGCTGGCCGGGCCGTCCCACGGCTCCATCAGGCTGGCGTGGAAGCGGTAGAAAGCCCGCCGGGCCGGGTCCATGCCCGGGTCGTTCTCCCAGGCCTCCGGGATCATCATCAGCACGGCGTGCGGCAGGCTGCGGCCGGACAGGTGCAGCAGCTCCAGCACGGCGTCGAAGTTCGCCGAGTCGGACGCCTCCGGCGTGCAGATCGGGAACAGCCGCTTGATGTTGCCGGGCACGGTCGGCGAGGCGAGCAGCGCCTCGCGGGCGGCCATCCAGTTCCGGTTGCCGCGGATGGTGTTGATCTCACCGTTGTGCGCGATGAACCTGTACGGGTGGGCGAGCGGCCACGACGGGAACGTGTTGGTGGAGAACCGCGAGTGCACCAGCGCGATGGCGCTGTCCACGCGCTCGTCGGTCAGGTCCGGGAAGAACGCGGGCAGCTGGTCGGGCGTCAGCATGCCCTTGTAGGTGATGGTCCGCGCCGACAGCGACGGGAAGTACGCCGCGACGCCACGCTGCGAACTCTCCCGCTCGGCCTGCTTGCGGATGCAGAACGCGACCCGGTCCAGCTCCAGGCCGGACAGCGGCTCGCCGGCCGGGCCGGACCTGCCGCCGGTGAGCCGGTGCGCGGCCAGGAAGACCTGGCGGATCCGCGGGCGGGCGGCCTCGGCGGTCTCACCGAGCCCGGACGGGTCCACGGGCACGTCCCGCCAGCCGAGGATGTCGCCGCCCTCGACGAGGGCGTACTTCTCGAAGACCGCGACGGAACGCTCGGCCTCGTCGGCGTCGTTGGGCAGGAAGACCAGACCGGTCGCGTACGAACCGGCGGGCGGGAGCTCGAAGTCGACCACGTCGCGCAGGTACGCGTCCGGGACCTGGATCATGATGCCGGCACCGTCGCCGGTGTTGTACTCGGCGCCGCGGGCACCACGGTGGTCGAGCCGGATCAGCGCCGAGAGGCCCTTCGCGACCACGTCGTGGGAGCGCCGTCCGTACAGGTCGGCCACGAAGGCCACACCGCAGGCGTCGTGCTCCTGGGCCGGGTCGTACAAGCCACGGGCTTCTGCCGTGGATTGGTCTAGCCCCTGAGGGTGCGGAAGAGCCACCGGGCCTCCGATCGTCACTGGTGTTTCCGTTCAAGGTCGGGACGACGTCGGCCCTGCAAAAGTCTCTAGAGTCTACGTTAGTCGTGACCGATCTCCGCCAGGTGCGGATGGATCACACTTTTGCCCCACCGAAATGTCCTCGGTGACGATCCGGAGGGCGGTATGTCACTGCCGGGCGAGAGGCGCCGAGGGCTCAACGGGTAGTCTCGCGCGGTGGCGCTAGAGGATACCGACGTCTTCACCCGGCTGGAACGCTTCTACGATGCCGTACCCCGCGACGCCGCCGTCGCGGAGGAGATCGGTGGTTTCGTGCTCTTCGTCAACGACGGCAAGGGCTGGCCCTACTACGCCCGTCCCCGCCTGGGCGGCGCCGGCACACCGTCCGCCGCTGATGTTACCGCCGTGCGGCAGCGGCAACGAGACCTCGGCGTGCCCGAGGCTTTCGAATGGGTGCACGAGACCACCCCGGACCTGCTGCCCGTGGCCCGCTCGGCGGGCCTCGACGTGCTGCTCGCGCCCCTGATGGTGCTGGAGAGCGCGGCGCTGGTGCCGGACCTGCCGCTGCCCGGCGCCACCATCCGCTTCCTCGACCCGGCGGCACCGACCTTCCCGGCCGACATCAGCAAGAGCCGCGCGGTGGGCCGCCTGGGCTTCGGCGCGCCGGCCAACGCGACGACCGTGCAGGCGGGGTCGCTGGTGGTGGAGGTCGCCGGCCCGGCCCAGCGCGACTCGGTGCCACCGCTGGACGAAGAGGCGGTGGCGGAGCTGGTGCGCCGGCACCTGTCCGGGCGGTTCCTCAGCGCTGTGGTGGAGTCCCCGACCGAGGGAATCCTGGCCTGCGGATCGGTTCAGCGGGTGGGCGTGGTGGCCGAGGTCGCCGGAGTGGCGACGCTGCCGTCGGCCCGGCGTCGCGGTTACGCGTCCCAGCTGACGGCGAGCCTGGCCCGGCGCACCCTGATGGAGGGCAGCGAACTGGTGTTCCTGTCCGCGGGTGACGACGACGTGGCGCGGTTGTATTCCAAGGTCGGGTTCCGCCGCATCGGCACGGCCTGCATCGCGGAGCCGGCTGCTACGGCGGCTTTGTAGGCGGCGGGCGCCCGGTCGCCGGTCCGGCGCTGTTACTCCGGGGGTTGCCAGTCCGCCGTGAGGCCATGGGCGTGGCCGAGGATCCGCGGCCGCAGCGACCCCAGCGCCGCGTTGCGGGCCCGCAGCGCCAGCCGCCCGCGGGCCTGCACCACCGCCGACATCCGCCGGCTCTGGCGGACCACGCTCGTCGTGCGCGGCCGTCGCGCCCGGTCGTACTCCTCCACCGCCGTGCACAACGCCGGACCGGGCTGCGTTTCCGCCACCAGGGCCCGCAAGGTGGCCGCGTCCTCGAAGGCCAGACAGGCACCCTGCCCCAGGTGGTGCGGCATGGCGTGAGCAGCGTCGCCGAGCAGCACCACGCCGCCCGGTCCGGCCCGGAAGCCGTAGGCGCGTGGCAGCGGCCGCAGCTCCCGGACCTCCTGCGGCACCAGGTCCTCCGGGCGGGTCGCCGCCAGCAGCGCTCCGACCGGGGCGTGCCAGCCGGCGAACCAGCGCCGCAGCAGCTCCAGCTGAGTCGCGGGTGACTCCGGGCGCGGCGCGCCGGCTGCGGTGGCCACCCAGTAGACGCCGCCCCGGCCGGCTGCGCGGCCGCCCAGGGGCATCGAGACGAAGCGGTAGCCGGCGCCGAGGGTCTCGCCGCCGGCTGCCTGGTCGGCCGGCAGGTCCGGTACGCGGTAGCCGGGGATGACCGCCTGCCACGCCGCGAAGCCGGAGCCCACGGCAGCCGCCTCGGGGGCCAGGGCGCGGCGGACCCGGCTGTCGATGCCGTCGGCGGCGACCAGCAGGTCCGCCTCGAAACGGCTCCGGCCGTCGGTCACCGAGGGCCGCTGGGCACCGCCGGTGCGTACGCCGGTGATCTCGATGCCGGTGCGGATGTCCACCCGGTCGCCGAGGCCGGCCACCAGGGCGTCGTAGAGGTCCTCGAGGTGGACGACCGCCGGGGCCGGGCCGGCGCCGGGGCGGGCGCGGGGCGCGGCGAGCCATTGGCCGTCGGGGCGGCGGACGCCTCCGTCGGGCAGCGGCGAGGCGATCGCCGACCAGCCGCCGTCGGGGTCGAGGGCCTGCAGGGCGCGCCGCCCGTTGGGCCACAGCACCAGGGCCGTCGGGGAGGCCGCGATGCGTTCGCCGGACTCGAGCAGGGTGACCTGCCAGCCGTCGCGGGCCAGCGCTCCGGCGGCCGCCAGTCCGGCTATGCCCGCTCCCACCACCACGGCCGTGCGCACGCCGCCGCCTTCCGCCGGGGCCTGGCCGTCAGTGTTCGTCGGCGGATGCGGAGGCCGACGACTTGCTGTCGGGCTCCGCGGGCTCGGTGGGACCGGGCTCAGCAGGGTCGGGCTCGGCCGGTGCGTCGGCGGCGGGCGGCAGCACACCCGTGCGTTCGTACGCGTGGAAGCGCTCCTCGCTGACCACCTGGTACGCCGACGGCGGCTTGGTCGTGGCCGGCGCCCCGCCCACCTCGACCTGGGAGACGTCGCTCTCGGCGCCGGGCTCCGGGGCCGAGTCGGGGGCGTCGATCGGCACCACGTACTCGCGGGGGCCCTTGACCATCAGGAAGTAGATCAGCGCGCCGAGGAACACCACGACGGAGGTGACCACGTTGAGCCGGAGGCCGAAGATGTGGTTGGCCTCGTCGACGCGCAGCATCTCGATCCAGAAGCGGCCCGCCGTGTACGCCATCACGTAGAGCGCGAACGCCCGGCCGCGGCCGAACTTGAACTTGCGGTCCAGCAGGAACACCAGCCCCGCGACGCCGAAGTCCCAGATCAGCTCGTACAGGAAGGCGGGGTGGTAGAGGTCGGGCAGGGTCACGGCCTTGCCGTCGATCACGGTGGCGTGGCCCGGGTTGGCCCGGTCCATGTCATGCACCCGCAGGCCCCACGGCAGGGTGGTGACACTGCCGTACAGCTCGTTGTTGAACCAGTTGCCGAGCCGGCCGATCCCCTGGGCCAGCGGCAGCGCCGGGGCCAGCGCGTCGGCGAAGACGCTCAGCGGCAGGCCGAGCTGGCGGGCGGCGAACCAGGCGCCGAGCGCGCCACCGGCGACCGCGCCCCAGATGCCGAGGCCGCCCTCCCAGATCTGGAAGACACGGATCGGGTCGCCGCCGGCGCCGAAGTAGTCGCCCGGCGACGTGATGACGTGGTAGATCCGCGCGCCGATGATGCCGAACGGCACCGCCCACACGGCCATGTCGAGCGACGCCCACGGCGCGACGCCGCGACGGCGCAGCCGCCACTCCATGACCAGGACGGCGACCACGATGCCCGCGACGATGCAGAGTGCGTACGCCCGGATCGGCAGGCCGAGCACGTGCCAGACCGACGTCGTGGGGCTGGGGATAGCGGCGAGGTTCACGGGCGCACCCTACCGCCCGGTCCTGACAGAATCATCAAGAGGTCTTGCTGACCCGTACGCCTTCCGCCAGCTCCGCGCTGAGCGCGCGCAGCCGGTCCAGGCCGGTGCCCCGGTCGGGCGCGTCGAGCACGCACCGGATCAGCGCGCTGCCGACGATCACGCCGTCGGCGAACGCGGCCACCTCGGCCGCCTGCGCCCCCGTGCCGACGCCCAGGCCGACACCGACGGGCATCTCCGGGTCGGCCGCGCGGATCCGGGCGACGAGCTCGGGTGCCTGCGACGAGACCGCGGTGCGCGCGCCGGTGACGCCCATCAACGCGGTCGCGTAGACGAAGCCGCGGCACTGGGCGACGGTCATGGCCAGGCGCTCGTCGGTCGACGAGGGCGAGACCAGGAACGTGCGGTCGATCGCGTACCGGTCGGCGGCGGCGATCCACTCGCCGGCCTCGTCCGGGATCAGGTCCGGGGTGATCATGCCGGTGGCGCCGGCCGCGGCGAGGTCGCGGGCGAACGCGTCCACGCCGTAACGCTCGACCGGGTTCCAGTACGTCATCAGCACGACGGTGGCCCCGGCGTTCGCGACCGCCTCGATGATACGCAGCGTGTCGCGGGTGCGCACGCCGCCGGCCAGCGCGATGTCGCTGGCCTTCTGGATCACCGGCCCGTCCATGACCGGGTCGCTGTACGGCAGCTCGACCTCGATGACGTCGCAGCCGGACTCGGCCATGGCGACCATCGAGGCGATGCTCTCGTCGACGCTCGGGAAGCCGGCCGGCATGCAGCCGACCAGCACCGCGCGCCCCTCGGCCTTGGCCTTGCCGAAGGTGTCGGCGATGCTCACGAGTTCTCCCCCGGGACGATCGTCTCGACCTCGTCGAGGATGCCGAAGTAGGCGCCCGCGGTGTGCACGTCCTTGTCCCCGCGCCCGGACAGGTTGATCACGATCGTCGGGGTGCGGCCGAGCTCCTCGGTCAGCGCCGGCACGATCCGCTGCGCACCGGCCAGCGCGTGCGCGCTCTCGATGGCCGGGATGATGCCCTCGGTGCGGCAGAGCAGCTGGAACGCGGCCATCGCCTCGGCGTCGGTGACCGGCTCGTAACGGGCGCGGCCGGTGTCGTGCAGCCAGGCGTGCTCCGGGCCGACACCCGGGTAGTCCAGGCCGGCCGAGATCGAGTGCGACTCGACCGTCTGGCCGTCCTCGTCCTGCAGCACGTACGTGCGGGCACCGTGCAGCACCCCCGCCGAGCCGCCGGTGATCGACGCGGCGTGCCGGCCGGTCTGCACCCCGTCGCCGCCGGCCTCGAAGCCGTACAGGCGCACGTCCTCGTCGGGGACGAAGGCGTGGAAGATGCCGATCGCGTTGGAGCCGCCGCCCACGCAGGCCGCGACCGCGTCGGGCAGCCGGCCCAGCTTGTCCAGGCACTGGGCGCGGGCCTCGATGCCGATGCCGCCGACGAAGTCACGCACGATCTCCGGGAACGGGTGCGGACCGGCGGCGGTGCCCAGCAGGTAGTGGGTCGTGTCGACGCTGGAGACCCAGTCGCGCAGGGCCTCGTTGAGCGCGTCCTTGAGGGTGCGGGAGCCGTTGGTCACCGGCACGACGGTGGCACCGAGCATGCGCATCCGGGCCACGTTCAGCGCCTGGCGCTCGGTGTCGGTCTCGCCCATGTAGACGACGCACTCGAGGTCGAGCAGCGCGGCCGCGGTGGCGCTGGCCACACCGTGCTGGCCGGCGCCGGTCTCGGCGATGACCCGCGGCTTGCCCATCTGCTTGGCCAGCAGGGCCTGGCCCAGCACGTTGCGCACCTTGTGGGCGCCGGTGTGGTTCAGGTCCTCGCGCTTGAGCAGCACCTCCGCGCCGATCGCGGCGGAGAACCGCTCGGCCCGGTAGAGCAGCGAGGGCGTGCCCGCGTAGTCGCGCAGCAGGCCGGTGAACCGCTCCTGGAAGACCGGGTCGACCTTGGCCGCCCGGTACGCCGCGTCGAGCTCGTCGAGCGCCCGGACCAGCGCCTCGGGCACGAACCGGCCGCCGTAGCGGCCGAAGTGCCCGGCGAGATCCGGCAGGGCCGGCGCGCTCATCGGACGGGCCGGGGCGTCGCCGGGTGGTTGCCCGCGTTGACCAGCTCGGCGACCGCGTCGCGGGGGCTCTTCTTGGTCACCAGGCCCTCACCGACCAGCACCGCGTCGGCGCCGGCCGACGCGTACCGGATCAGGTCGTGCGGGCCGCGCACGCCGGACTCGGCGATCTTGACCACGTTGTTGGGCAGGCCGGGCGCGATCCGCTCGAAGACGGACCGGTCCACCTCCAGGGTGCGCAGGTCGCGGGCGTTGACGCCGATGACCTGGGCCCCGGCGTCCAGAGCCCGGTCGGCCTCCTCCTCGTTGTGCACCTCGACGAGGGCGGTCATGCCCAGCGACTCGATGCGCTCGAGCAGGCCGGTGAGCACGTTCTGCTCCAGCGCGGCCACGATGAGCAGGACGAGGTCGGCACCGTGGGCCCGGGCCTCGTGCACCTGGTAGCTCGACACGACGAAGTCCTTGCGCAGCACCGGCACGCCGACCGCGGCCCGCACCGCGGCCAGGTCCTCCAGCGAGCCGCCGAACCAGCGGCCCTCGGTGAGCACGCTGATGCAGCGCGCACCGCCCGCCGCGTACTCGCCGGCCAGCTCGGCCGGGTCCGGGATGTCGGCCAGCGCGCCCTTGGACGGCGACGACCGCTTGACCTCCGCGATCACCGCCACGCCGGGCTTGCGCAGAGCCGCGTACGCGTCGATCGCCGGCGGTGCCGCCGCGGCGAGGTCACGCACCTGCTCCAGCGAGATCTGCTGCTGGCGGGCCGCGACGTCTTCGCGGACCCCGGCCAGGATCTCCTCGAGCACGTTCTGCGGTCCCGCACCACGCTCCGCGGGTCCGCCACTGCCCGCCGCCTGATCGGATGTCACCTAATGACTCCCCTCTCCGGGTGTCCTCGGCCCGATGCTAGGTGGCCGCCGACATGTCCAGCCCCCCGGGGTATGGCGCGCCTCACGAGATGGGCTGCGGCATAATGCGCACCCGGGCGGCGCGCTGTTTCATCCGTCACATCCTCCTCGCCGGCATCAGGCGACTACCTGCGGCCCCCTGGATGATCGGATGATCCCCCCTGGCGGTGACGGTGGTGTCACCGATCGGAAATACGACTCCGGCATCATCGGACTCCGGCACACTGGTCGGCGGCGTCAGCAACGCCGGCCCCCGGCACGAGTCTCGTGAGGTTGACCATGGCTACTGCAGAGGTTGGTTTCGTCGCCGTCTCCCGGGCCGTCGTCGCGGCCGCCGCCGAGCTCGCGGCCGAGGTGGAGCGCCGCGTGGTGGGCGACGAGAACGTCCGGACCGCCCAGGGCAACGCGTGGGCGGCGATCTGCGCCGACCGCGCCCGGGCCCAGGCCCGTGCCGACATGGACGCGATGGTGGCGGCCCTGGCCGCGAACGCGCGCCGGGGTCAGCGGCGCAACGGTCAGCGCGCCGTCGGGTCGTCGCCGCGGTCGAGCGCGTCCCAGGCCGCCCTGGTGTCCACCCGCTGATCCACGTCCGCGTCGGTGACCGGCGCGGCAGCGGCGCCCCGGCGTTCGTAGCGGGCGCCCATGGACGGCCACTCGTGACCGGAACGGGCCGCCCAGACACCGCCCAGCACGATCAGCAGCCCACCCAGCACGCAGACCACCGGCCAGACGGTGGCGCCGGTTCCGGCCGCGCCGACGTCCAGGCCGGCCCGCCCGGCGACAGCCCCGGCCGCGACACCCGCGCCGACCAGCGCCAGCAGCCCGCCCAAGCAACGGCGGAGCAGGCCGCGGGTGGCGAGCAGCGCGCCCGCCCCGGCCAGCGCGACCAGCGCCAGACCGATCACCCAGGGCTCCAGGTCCGCGCCCGTCCGGGCGTCGCGCAGGGACGACAGGCCCGGCCGCGCGGTGACGATCTCCGACCAGGTGCGGGTCACGCCGTAGACGGCCAGCCCGGCCCCGGCGGCGCACAGCAGGACCGCGTACGCCAGCCGGCGGCCGGGCGTCATCAGCGGGCCGCGCGCAGCGTCTCGGCGGCCGCGATCGCCGCCAGCACGGCCGCGGCCTTGTTGCGGGTCTCCTGCTCCTCGGCTGCCGGGTCGGAGTCCGCCACGATGCCGGCGCCGGCCCCCACGTACGCGGTCCCGCCGTGCATCAGCGCCGTACGGATCGCGATCGCCATGTCCATGTCGCCGGCGAAGCCGAAGTAGCCGACCGTGCCGCCGTACAGGCCGCGCCGGGTCGGCTCGAGGCTCTCGATGATCTCCATGGCCCGGACCTTGGGGGCACCGGACAGGGTGCCCGCCGGGAACGTGGCGGCCAGCGCGTCGAAGGCGCTGCGGTCGGCGCGCAGCTCACCGACGACGGTCGAGACGATGTGCATGACGTGGCTGTAGCGCTCGATGCGGGCGAAGTCCGGCACCTCGACCGTGCCCGCCCGGCACACCCGGCCCAGGTCGTTGCGGCCCAGGTCGACCAGCATGACGTGCTCGGCGCGTTCCTTGGGGTCGGCCAGCAGCTCGGCCGCGAGCGCGTTGTCCTGCTCGGGGGTGCCGCCGCGCCAGCGGGTGCCGGCGATCGGGTGCAGCAGCGCCCGGCGCACCCCGCCCTGCTCGGCGCTGACCTTGAGGTGCGCCTCCGGCGACGAGCCGACGATGTCGAAGTCGTCGAAGCGCAGCAGATACATGTACGGGCTCGGGTTCGTCGCGCGCAGCACCCGGTAGACGTCCAGCGGATCGGCGTCGGTGGCCCGCTCGAACCGTTGCGCGACGACGATCTGGAAGCACTCGCCGGCCCGGATGGCCTCCTTGGCCGTCTCGACCGCCTTCTGGTAGTCGCCCGGCGCGGTGCGGCTGACCACGTCACCGGCCGGGCGCCGCTCGACGGTGGAGATCATCGGCGGGGTGGGCCGGGACAGTGCGGTGGTCATCGCGTCGAGCCGGCCGACCGCCTGGTGGTACGCCGCCCGGGCGGCCCGCGCGTCGGCGCCGGGGTCGAGCACCGCGTTCGCCACCAGGATGGCCGAGCCGTCGTAGTGGTCGAGCACCACCAGGTCGGTGGCGAGCATCATGCCCAGCTCGGGCAGGGGCACGTCGTCGACGGTGGTGGACGGCAGCCGCTCGAACCGGCGGACCAGGTCGTAGCTGAGGTAACCGACCATGCCACCGGTCAGCGGGGGCAGATCGTCGCCCGTACCGGGCTCCTCGGGAGCGGCCAGGGCCGCGACGGTCTCCCGCAGCGCGACCACCGGATCACCGTCGACCGGTACGCCGGCCGGCGGGTTGCCGAGCCAGGCGGCCTCGCCGTCACGCTCCACCAAAGTGGCGGCACTGCGCACGCCGATGAACGAATAGCGCGACCAGGCGGCCGAGCCGGCACCCTGTTCCGCGGACTCCAGCAGGAAGGTGCCGGGGCCGCCGGCCAGCTTGCGGTAGACGCCGATCGGGGTCTCGCCGTCGGCCAGCAGCCGCCGCACCACGGGAACCACCCGGCGCCGGGCCGCCTGCGCGACGAAGGCGTCCTCGTCCGGAGTGACCGACCCGCTGGTCATGAGCTCTCCCCGGGAACGGCGGGCAGGTCGTCGGAGAAACACGTGTGGGTGCCGGTGTGACAGGCCGCGCCGACCTGCTCGACCGTGACCAGCAGGGCGTCACCGTCGCAGTCCAGCGCCACGGAGCGGACATACTGGTGGTGGCCGGAGGTGGCGCCCTTGACCCAGTACTCACCTCGGCTGCGGGACCAGTAGGTGGCCCGGCCGGTGGTCAGCGTGCGGTGCAGCGCCTCGTCGTCCATCCAGGCCAGCATCAGCACGTCGCCGGTGCCGGCCTCCTGGACGATCGCGGCCACCAGGCCGTCGGGGGTGCGGCGCAGACGGGCGGCGATCGCCGGGTCCAGCGCGGAGACAGGTCCGTTCACAAGGTCAGTCGCGGGCACAGTGTCACATTCTCTCGTATCGGGTACCAGCGTCCACGGGGCCGTACCGGTAGCCCACGATCCGGTCACGGACCCGCACTGGGGGTGTGACCGGGAGGCCGGGGACGGTACCGTCGTCGTGCGCCGCACCTGAGAAGGTGCAGCGCCCGCCGTCCGACCGGCCCGCCCCGCGGATGGCGCCGCCACTGGAACGGGAGTCTTGAACCGATGGAGCCGACGTCCGAGCCCGAGAACCGGCAGTCACGCGGCCTGGCCCGTTTCTGGCCGGTGCACGGGATGTCCACGCCGGCGCCCCGCGAGTCCGAAGAGGACCCGGGCGTCCGGCCGGACGCCACCGGCGCCGCGGCGCACACGTCCGACCAGCAAGCCGGCGCCGCCGGCCCGAACGGGGAGCACCCGCAGGTGAGCGATCAGCAGTCCCAGCCGCACGATGACCAGCCGGAGCCCGACGAGCAGCCGGCTCCGTTCGCCGCGCGGCCGCACCCGGCGCTGACCAGCGACACCCAGATGGTGGCCCTCGGCTCGCGGCGCCCGGCGGACGCGCTGCTCGGCACCAACGGCGCCCGGTGGACCAACCAGGGCGGCTTCCCGCCGGTGGAGACCAACGGGCACCGCAACGGCGACGCCGGCCCCCGGCACGGCGGCATCCCGATCGCCAACGGGCAGTCGCCGGTGAGCGGCGGCCCGCGTTCGCCGTTCGCCCCGTCCGGCGACGAGCCGTCGCCGTTCGCGCCGCCCGGTGACGAGGCGATGCGGTCCGCGTTCATGCCCGCCGACGACCGGCCCACCTTCGGCAGCCCCGCCGAGGAGCGGCCGGCCTTCGGCAGCGCCGGCGAGGAGCGGTCCACCTTCGGCAGTCCCGGCGACGACCGGTCGGCCTTCGGCGGCCCCGGTGACGACCGGTCGGCCTTCGGCGGCCCCGGCGAGGACCGGCCGGTGTTCGGCGGGTCCGGTGACGACGCCGCGCCCGGCCCCCGGTCACCGTTCGCGCCCGCCGGCGGTGACAGTCAGCCCGGTGCCCGCTCGCCGTTCGCGCCCACCGGCGGTGACAGTCAGCCTGGTGCGCGCTCGCCGTTCGCGCCGGCCGACGACGCCGGTCCGGCCGGTCCCCCGTTCGCGCCCTCGCCGTTCGCGCCGCAGGCCTCCGGTTCGGCCTCGGTGACCGGCCCCGGCCAGCAGACCGCGCCGAGCGTGACCCCGTCCACGCCCATCCCCCCGCAGCAGCCGGCCGCTCCCCAGCAGCCGGGCCCGCAGCAAGAAAGCTCACAGCAGTCCGCCGGCCGGCCGGTCAGCGCCACGCCGTCGGCGGCCGGCTCCGCCCAGGTGCCGGTGCCGATGCCCGGGCGTCCGATCAGCACGCCGCCGGCCGCCGCGCCGGCCCCGGCGTCGCACACTTCGGCGTCGCACACTTCGGCGTCGCAGGCTCAGACGTCGCAGGCCCAGACCTCGCAGGCGCCGGCGCCGCACGCCCCGGCGGTCGACCCGTCGGCACCGACCCGGCTCGAGCCCACCGGCTGGGCCACCGCCGGCCCGCGGGCGGGTGCCTCCGGCAGCGCCAGCGTCCCGGTCAGCGGATCCGGCGGCCGGCGCAGCCGCGACGATGAGGCCACCGACGAGCAGGTCGCGCCCGCTCCCCGGCGGTCGGCCAACCTGGACGACGTGGAGGCCGCGGCCGGCCGGCGCGCCGCCAAGGCGGCCGGTGAGACGCCGCTGCGCCCGGGCGACGTCAACGACGTCTCGATCACCTTCTGGGAGGAGTCGGCCAGCGAGCAGTTCCGGGCCGAGTGGCACGAGGTCAAGGCGCAGTTCGTCGACGACCCGGTGGCCGCCCTGACCCGGGCGCACGACCTGCTGACCGAGGCCGTGCACGAGCTCACCGAGTCGATGCTGGCCGAACGCGACAAGCTGGACCCGCTGCGCGCGGGTTCGACGCCGGACACCGAGAGCATGCGGATGGCGATGCGCGGTTACCGCGAGTTCCTGGACCGCATCCTGGCCCTGTAGGCCCGCACCGCACGGCCCGAGAGCCGCGATCCCGAGTTCGGGGGTCGCGGCTTTTGTCATTGCCAGGCCCGCGGAATTCATCTAGCGTTGAACTCATCAGGCGATGAATTACTCAGGGAGGCACGATGACCAGCGCCATCGAGGTCGAGGACCTCGTGGTCGAGCGCGGCAAGCGTCGCGTGTTGCACGGGGTCAGCTGCGCGGCCGCGGCCGGCAGCGTCACGGGACTGCTCGGTCCCAGTGGCAGCGGCAAGACGACGCTCATCCGGGCGATCGTGGGCGTCCAGGTGGTGAAGTCGGGCACGGTCACGGTGCTCGGCGAGCCGGCCGGGGCGCCGGCTCTGCGGCGTACGGTGGGCTACGTCACCCAGGCCCCCAGCGTCTACGCCGACCTGTCGGTCCGGGAGAACGCCCGCTATTTCGCCTCGCTCTACGGCCTCGGTGCGGCCGAGGCGGACCGGGCGATCGCCGACGTCGGCCTGGCCGGCGCGGCCGGTCAGCTCGTCGGCAACCTGTCCGGCGGCCAGCGGAGCCGGGCCTCGCTGGGCTGCGCGATGATCGGCGCACCCCGCCTGCTGGTGCTCGACGAGCCCACCGTCGGGCAGGACCCGGTGCTGCGCGCCGACCTGTGGGCCAAGTTCCACGCGCTGGCCGCGGCGGGCACGACCCTGCTGGTCTCGAGCCACGTGATGGACGAGGCCGGGCGCTGCGACCGGCTGCTGCTGATCCGCGAGGGCCGGCTGATCGGCGACGACTCCCCCGCAGCGATCCGCGCCGCGGCCGGCACCGACGACCTGGAAGAGGCCTTCCTGCGCCTCATCCGCGACAGCGAGCAGGTGGCGGCATGAGCTTGCGGATCACTCTCTCCACGGCCGCGCGGATCCTGCGGCAGCTGCGGCACGACCGGCGCACGGTGGCCCTGCTGGTCGTCGTGCCGGCGGTCCTGCTGGTCCTGCTCTATTTCATGTACGACGGGGCGGGCGGCACCTTCGACCGGATCGCCCTGGTCATGCTCGGGATCTTCCCGTTCGTGATCATGTTCCTGGTGACCAGCATCGCGATGCTCCGCGAACGCACCACCGGCACCCTGGAACGGCTGCTCACCACCCCGCTGGGCAAACTCGATCTGCTCTTCGGCTACGGGCTCGCGTTCGGGCTGGCCGCGGCGGTGCAGGCCGGGGTCGCGGTGGCGGTGGCGTACTGGGCGCTGGGGCTGGACACGGTCGGCACCGCCGGGCTGGTCGTGCTGATCGCCGTGGTCAACGCCGTGCTCGGGGTGGCGCTCGGGCTGTTCTGCAGCGCCTTCGCGCGCACCGAGTTCCAGGCCGTACAGTTCCTACCGGTGGTCGTCGTGCCGCAGATCCTGCTGTGCGGGCTGTTCGTGCCGCGCGGGCAGATGGCCGGCTGGCTGCAGGCGACCTCGGACGTGCTGCCGCTGTCGTACGCGATCGAGGCGCTGACCCAGGTCGGCGCCCATCCCGACGCCACCGCGACGATGTGGCGCGACGTGACGGTCGTGACCGGTGCGGTGGTCGTCGCGCTGGTCCTGGCCGCCGCGACGCTGCGGCGCCGCACCCCCTGACAAGGAGCTCTTTTGGTACGGCGTAGCGGGCGGCGTCCGGGCAACCAGGACACCAAGCAGTCCATCCTGGAATCCGCCCGCACCGTGTTCGCCGAGGTGGGCTTCGACAAGGCCTCGGTACGGGCCATCGCCGCCGCCGCCGGGGTCGACCCGGCCCTGGTCCACCACTACTTCGGCACCAAGGAGAAGCTCTTCCTGGCCTCGATGAACTCGCCGATCAACCCGGCCGAGCTGATCCCGGAGGCGATGGCCGGCCCCCGGGAGCAGGCCGGCGAGCGGCTCGTCGCCCTGGTCCTCAGGATCTGGGACTCCCCCGCCGGCGTGGCCGCGGTGGCCCTGATGCGCTCGGCGATGAGCAACGAGTGGACCGCCCGGCTGATGCGCGAGTTCGTGGTCACCCAGGTGCTGCGCCGCGCGATCGCCGAGCTGGACATCGACGAGAAGGAGGCGCCGACCCGGGCGGCGCTGGTCGCCACCCAGATCGGCGGCCTGGCGGTGATCCGCTACCTGATCAAGGTCGAGCCGGTGGCCTCCGCCCCGGCCGAACGGCTGGTGGCCGCGATCGGCCCGACCGTGCAGCGCTATCTGACGGGTGACCTGCCGGGCGTCTTCGACGCCTGACCCGCGCCGCCGGGGCGGTGGCCGCGTTCAGGACTGGATGAAGGCCAGCAGGTCGGCGTTGATCGTCTCGGCCTGCGTGGTCGGCATCCCGTGCGGGAAACCGGGATAGGTCTTCAGCGTCCCGTTCTGCACCAGCTTGGCGGACAGCGGGGCGGAGTCGGCGTACGGCACGATCTGGTCGTCGTCGCCGTGCATCACCAGGACCGGCACGGTGATCTTCTTGAGGTCCTCGGTGAAGTCCGTCTGCGAGAAAGCGACGATGCCGTCGTAGTGGGCCTTGGCGCCGCCCATCATGCCCTGCCGCCACCAGTTCTGGATGATCGCCTCGGAGGGCTCCACGCCGGGGCGGTTGAAGCCGTAGAACGGGCCGGACGGCAGGGCCCGGTAGAAGTCGGAGCGGCCGGCGGCCAGCTGCGCCTGGAGATCGTCGAAGACGCTCTTGGGCAGGCCGCCGGGGTTGGCCTCGGTCTGCACCATCAGCGGCGGGACCGCGCTGATCAGGACCGCCTTGGCCACCCGGGACTCGCCGTGGCGGGCGATGTAGTGCACGACCTCGCCGCCGCCGGTGGAGTGCCCGACGTGCACGGCGTCGTGCAGGTCGAGGTGGGCGGTGAGGGCGGCCAGATCGTCGGCGTAGTGGTCCATGTCGTGGCCGTCGCTGGTCTGCGTGGAACGCCCGTGCCCGCGCCGGTCGTGGGCGATGACCCGGTAGCCGTGCTGGACGAAGAACAGCAGCTGGGCGTCCCAGTCGTCGGCCGACAACGGCCAGCCGTGGCTGAAGACGATCGGCTGACCCGAGCCCCAGTCCTTGTAGAAGATCTCCGTACCGTCGGATGTGGTGATCGTGCCCATGATGCCTCCATCGGTCCGGGCGGCGGTTGCGCCGACGACCATCCTGGTCCTTCTGGTCTACCGCCGGGACCACTTCCGGGTGAACATCCGATCAGCGGATTGTTTCGGCCTCACTGTCGCGGGTGCAGCGGTGGCAGAGCACGGGGTGCAGCAGGTGGGCCAGGTCGTGGCGGTCGGTCACCGGGCGCGGGAAGGCCAGCCGGGCGAGCCGGTCGCCCAGCCGGACCATGAAGCCGTACCGGTCCAGGCGCACGACCCTGGGCTCGTCGCCGGGGCGGGCGGCCGGGCCGAGCTGGCGGCGCACGTAGCCGGCCATCTCGTCGAGGTGGTGGTCGGCGAGGTCGGCGATCAGGTCGAACTCGATGGTGTGCAGCGGGTCCGGGCCGGCCAGGGCGTAGTCGTCGGGGTCGACGTCGACCAGCACGCCGTTGCGTTCGTGGCGCACCTCGGCGACCTCCATCCGGTGCAGGACCTGGGTGTCGCCCACGTCGAGCAGATCGGGGGCCGGGTCGGAGTCGGCGTAGTCCAGGGCGGCCTCGCGGGCCTGCTCGCCGGTGAGCGCCACGGCCCAGCCGGCCACCCACACCCGGCCGAGCGAGGGGGCGCCGGCGACCGGCGGTACGTCGCTGATGTCCAGCACGAGCGCGGTGTCGTCGTTGCCCTCGCTCGGGCGCAGCGCGGTGGTGAGCGCGCCGTTGCGCGGGGCCAGCAGCAGCACCCGGCCCTGGCTGTCGGTCACGTGCCAGACCGGATACGGGCCCTGCCGGCAGGCGATGTGCGCGACGGCGGGCAGGTGACCGGCGGCCAGGGTACGGGCGACCTCGGCGGGCGTGGGCTGCATGTCAGGTACCTCCGAGCACCGGTTAGGATTGCCTTAGTAAGGTGAGCCTAACCGTACAACACCCCTGATGCGAAGTGAGATCGCCCGTGAACAACTCCCGTCCCAAGGCCCGGCTCTCGCGGGCACTCGGCATTCCGCTGACCCGCAAGTGCGTGAAGTACTTCGAGAAGCGGCCGTTCCCGCCGGGCGTGCACGGCCGGGGGCGGCGCAAGGCGTCGGACTACCAGGTCCGGCTGCTGGAGAAGCAGCGCCTGCGGCATCAGTACAACATCAGCGAGGCGCAGATGCGCCGGGCCTACGAGGACGCGCACCGCAAGGAAGGCAAGACCGGCGAGAACATGGTCGCCCTGCTGGAGAGCCGGCTGGACGCCACCGTGCAGCGCGCCGGCCTGGCCCGCACCATCTATCAGGCCCGTCAGCTCGTCGCGCACGGCCACTTCCTGGTCGACGGCAAGAAGGTCGACCGCCCGTCGTACCGGCTCAGGCCCGGACAGGTCGTCGAGGTCCGGGAGACCAGCCGGCAGAAGCCGCCGTTCCAGATCGCGGCCACCGGGGCCCACCTCGACGGCCCGACCGCGCCGTATCTGTCCACGGTGGTCGAGGAGCTGCGCACCACGGTGATCCGCAAGCCGCTGCGCGCCGAGGTCCCGGTGGTCTGCGATGAGCAGCTGGTCGTCGAGTTCTACGCGCGCTGAGTCAGCGGGTCTGCTCCAGCCACGAGGCGAAGAGCTTGGCGTAGATCGAGTCCTCGTCCCGGATCAGGGTGGCGTGCGGGCCGCGTTGCACCACGCGGCCCGCGTCCACCACGATCACCTCGTCGGCGGACTGCGCGGTGGACAGCCGGTGGGCGATCGCCACGGTGGTGCGGCCGCGGGTCACGGTGTCGAGGGCCCGCTGCAGGCGCACCTCGGTGGCCGGGTCGACCGCGCTGGTCGCCTCGTCCAGCACCAGCAGGTCCGGGTCGGCCACGTAGGCGCGTACCAGAGCCACCAGCTGCCGCTCCCCCACGCTGAGCGCCTCGCCGCGCTCGCCCACCGCGGTCTGCAGGCCGAGCGGCAGCCCGGCCAGCCAGTCCGCCAGGCCCAGCTCGGTGAAGGCCCGCTGGAGATCCTCGTCGGTCAGCTCGGGCGCCGCGAAGCGGATGTTCTCGGCCACCGTCGCGTCGAACAGGAAGCCGTCCTGCGGCACCATCACCACCCGCGAGCGCAGCGACGTGAACCGCACTGAGGTCAGCGGCGTGCCGGACAGCAGCACCCGGCCGCCGGACGGGTCCATCAGCCGGGTGAGCAGCTTGGCGAACGTCGTCTTGCCGCTGCCGGTCTCGCCGACCACCGCGACCCGGGTCTTCGGCGCGATCTCGAGATCCACGTCGTCGAGCACGACCGGCCCGCCGGGGTAGTGGTACGACACGTCGGCGAAGCGCACCGACAGCGGGCCGGGCGGCAGCTCCACACCCTCGGCGTCCGGGTCGGCCACGTCCGGCTCGATGTCGAGCACGTCGAGCACCCGCCGCCAGCCGGCCACCGCGTTCTGCGCCTCGTTGAGCACCTCGGTGGCGATCTGCACCGGCTGGATGAACAACGTGACCAGGAACAGGAACGCGGTCAGCTTGCCCACGCTCAGGCCGCCGTCGACGCCGAGCAGCAGGCCCACGACCACCACGGCGGCCAGCGCCACGCCGGCCGCCAGCTCCCCGGTGGAGAAGCTGACCACGCTGGTCCGCAACGCCTTCTGCTGCGCCACCCGCAGATTGTCGATCGAGGTGTCCAGCCGCCGGCCGGTGCGCCCGGCCACCCCGTACGCGCGGATGACCGTCGCGCCGACCACGCTCTCGGCGACCGCGCCGAGCATGACGCCGGTGCGCTCGCGGACGATCCGGTAGACGCCGGCGAGCCGCTTCTGGAACAGCCGGATGACGATCACGGCCGGCAGGAACGCGGCGAACACCACCAGGGTGAGCTGCCAGGAGTAGAAGAACATGACGATCGTGGTGACCACCAGCTGCCCCGAGGTGAGCAGCAGCATCACGCCGCCGGTCTGCAGGAACTGGGTGATCTGGTCGACGTCGCCGGTGACCCGCGAGACCAGCGAACCCCGCCGCTCGGACTGCTGGTGCAGCATCGACAGATCGTGGATGTGCCGGAACGTGCGCGACCGCAGCGCGCCCAGCGCGGTCTCGCTGACCGTGAACAGCCGGCGGGTCATCGCATAACCGCAGGCCGTCGAGACGACCAGGACGGCCAGGGTCAGGCCGACGATCAGCGCGACGATGCCCAGGTCCGGCCCGCCGGGCGCGCGGATGCCGCGGTCGATGCCCTGCTGGATGGCGATCGGCACGGCGACCCGGCCGGCCATCGAGACCAGCGCGAGCGCGAGCGTGCCGATCAGGCCGGGGCGCAGCTCGGGCGAGAGCGCGACACCCCGGCGGAACGTGGCGAGGGCGCCCTCTTCGGCTTCCGGCTTCTCCAGTACTGCGGTGCTCACGCGATGACCTTGCTGTCCTCTTCGCGAACGGCCTCGGCCTGCTCGTACGCGGTGACCAGGTTGAGATAGCCGGGCTCGGTGGCCATCAGCTCGGTGTGCGTGCCGGTGGCGACCACCCGGCCGTCCTCCAGATAGACGACCAGGTCGGCGAGCGCGATCGTGGCCCGCCGGTAGGCCACCACCAGGATCGAGGCGCCGGAGTCGTGCCCGCGCAGCGAGGCCAGGATGGCCGCCTCGACCCGCGGGTCGACCGCGCTGGTGGCGTCGTCGAGCACCAGCAGGCGCGGCCGCCCGGCCAGGGCGCGGGCCAACGTCAGCCGCTGGCGCTGGCCGCCCGACAGCGACGTGCCGCGCTCGCCGACCGCGGTGTCCAGCCCCTCCGGGAGGTGGGCGACGAAGCCCTCGGCCTGGGCCTGGCGCAGCGCCGACCAGGCCACCTCGTCGTCGAGGCCCTCACGGTCCAGGGTCACGTTGCCGCGCACGGTGTCGTCGAAGACGAACGGCACCTGCGGCACGAGGGCTGCCGCCGAGGCCAGGGCGGGCACGCTCAGCTCGGCCAGCGGGGTGCCGTCGATGCAGACCGTGCCCTTGTCGGGGTCGACCAGCCGGACGGCGAGCGAGGCGATGGTCGACTTGCCCGAGCCGGTCGCGCCGACCAGGGCCACGGTGCGCCCGGCCGGGACGGTGAAGGAGACGTCGTGCAGCACCTCGGTGCCGTCGCCGTACGAGAAGTGCACATGATCGAAGGTGATCTCCGCCGGTCCGGTGCGGGCCGGGTCGGCCGAGCCGTACGCGAGGTCGCCGTCGGCGCCGAGCACCGCCTGGACCCTTTCCCAGCCGGCCACGCTGCGCGGCAGCTCGGCGACCACCCAGCCGATCGCCCGGACCGGGAAGGCCAGCACGGTGAACAGGAACGAGACGCTGACCAGCTCGGCCACGCTGATCGCGCCGGACTGCAGCCGCCACGCGCCGAGCATCAGCACGGCCAGCGTGCCGACGCTGGGCAGGCTGTCCATCACCGGGTCGAACAGGCCGCGCAGCCGGCCGACCGAGATCAGCGCGTCGCGCAGCTCGCTCACGTGCACGGCGAAGCGCCGGGACTCGTCGGCCTCGCGGCCCATGGTCTTGACCACCAGCGCGCCGTCGAAGCTCTCGTGGGCGACCGCGCTGACCTTGCCGCGCAGCTGCTGGGCGCGGATCTGCCGGGGTGACATCCGGCGCGAGTAGACCAGGTTGAGGCCGAACAGCGCCGGGAAGAGGCAGACGCCGACCATGGCCAGGACCCAATCGGTGAGGAACAGCGAGACCAGCGCGGCGGCGATCATCACGATGGTGCCGACCGCGAACGGCAACGGCGCGATCGGCACGAAGGCCGCCTCGACGTCCGAGTTGGCGTTCGACAGCAGCGTGCCGGTGGCGTGCCGCTGGTGCCAGGCGGGCGGCAGGGCCAGATAGCGCCGGGTCACCGCGCGGCGGTAGCGGGCCTGGAGCCGGAACTGCATGTAGCCCGCGCCCAGCCGGCGGCCGAAGATGCTGGCCACCCGCAGCACCGCGATGCCGATGAACGCGGCGGCGATCAGCGCCAGCTCGCCGGCGCCGGCCCGGTGCTCGGCGAACGCGGGCACGACGACGTTGCCGATCACCCCGCCCACCACGTACGAGTTCGCGATGACGAGCAGGCCGAACAGGCTGCTGCCGATGGTGCCGATGACGAAGAGCCGGGGTTCGGTCCGGATCGCCCGGCCGAGCACGCGCAGGCCTCTGCCCAGCACGTCACGACTGGCCCTCGTGGTCAAAGTCCCCCGCCCTGCGGTAAGTGCCGACCGGCTGTTCCTGCCTTACCGGTCCATCCTGCCGAACCGACCGCGAAACGCCACAGATTTATATTGTGGCAACAAGCACACTGACGTGCAGCCCGGACCGAGCCGCCGGGCGGGAGACCCGCACCACGCCTACCATCGGCACATGACCGACTACGCGCGCGCGGAGCGCCGGCAGCTCGCCGACCTGCTGCACCAGGTGGGCCCGGACCTGGCCACGGTGTGCACGGGGTGGACCACCCGGGACCTCGCGGCGCACCTGGTGGTGCGCGAACGGCGGCCGGACGCCATGGTCGGCATGCTGATCCCGCCGCTGGCCGGGCACGGCGAGCACGTACGGCTGGCCAAGGCCGCCCAGCCGTACGCGGAGATCATCCAGGAGGTGCGCACCCCGCCCTGGTGGAGCCCGGTCAGCAACCCCCTGGTCGACTCGCTGAGCAACACCGTCGAGTTCTTCATCCACCACGAGGACGTCCGGCGGGCCACGCCCGGCTTCACCCGCCGCGGCCTGGAGCACGGCGAGCAGCAGGCGATCTGGAACGCCACCAAGTTCACCGCCCGGCTGGCCCTGCGCAAGGTCGGCTTCGGTGTGCAGGTCGACGCGCCCGGTTTCGGGTCATTGCGGATCGGCGGCGGCGAGCCCCGGGCGACCGTCACCGGTGAGCCGGGTGAGCTGGCCCTGTTCGTCTCCGGCCGGCAGCGGGTGGCCGAGGTGCAGGTCACCGGGGAGTCCGACGCGGTGGCGAAGCTGACGACCGCCGCGATCGGCCTCTGACCCGGCTACTCCCGAGTGTCGGAGACCCAGTTCGGGTCGCTGTGGTCCGACCGTGGGCCGACCACCGCACCGGCCAGCTCGTCCAGCAGCCCGAGCCGGGCCGGATCCAGTTGTACGCCGAGGCTCGCGACGTTCTCGTCGACCCGCGCGGCGCGCCGGGTGCCCGGGATCGGCACGACCGGCAGCCCCAGCTGCTCACCTCGGAGGCGCAGCCAGGCCAGCGCCACCTGGGCCGGGGTCGCGCCCACCTCGCCGGCCACCCCGCGCACGCCGTCCACCACGGCCTGATTGCGGTCGAACGCGGCGCCGGAGAAGCGGGACAACCCGGCCCGCCAGTCCCCCGCGATCGCCGCCTGGTCGAGAGTGCCGGTGAGGAAACCTCGGCCCAGCGGCGAGTACGGCACGAAGCCCACCCCGAGCTCAGCGGCGGCCGGCACCACGGCCCGCTCCACGTCCCGGCTCCACAGCGACCACTCGCTCTGCACGGCGGCGATCGGGTGCACCGCGTACGCCTGCCGCAGCTCGGTGGCGGTCACCTCGGACAGGCCCAGGTGGCGTACCTTGCCGGCGCGGACCAGCTCGGCCATCGCCGCGACGGTCTCCTCGATCGGCACCCGTACGTCGCGGCGGTGCATGTAGTAGAGGTCGATGACGTCGATGCCCAACCGGCTCAGGCTGGCGTCGCAGGCCTGGCGCACGTACGCGGCGTCGCCCCGGGTGGCCATGGTGGTCAGGTCGCCGTCCTCGGTGGTGATGCCGAACTTGGTGGCCAGCGTCACCTCGTCGCGGCGGTCGGCCAGCAGCCGGCCCAGCAGGCGCTCGTTGCTGCCGGCGCCGTACAGGTCGGCGGTGTCGAGAAAGGTCACCCCGGCGTCCACGGCGTGGTGCAGGGTGGCGAGCGACTCGTCCTCCTGCGCGGGGCCGTACACGTCGGCGAGGCCCATCGCTCCGTAGCCGAGGGCGCTCACGATCAGGCCGTCGCCCAGCTCGATGGTGTGCATGAGGACTCCTAGGAGCAGAGGCGCTGAAGCGCCGCGGTGACCTCGCCGACGGGCTCGCCGTCGCAGTCGAGGCCTCTGTCGATCAGGTCCCGGTAGTGCTCGATCTTGTCGTCGACCAGCCGCAGGTCCTCGGCGAGCTGCTCCTGCTGCCGGCGGATCGCGGCGCGCTGCTGCTCGAGCAGCGACATCCGGCGCCCGTGCGAGGCCGCGCCCTCCCCGGCCATCCGGACGAAGTCGCGCACCTCGGCGACCGGCATGCCGGTGCGGCGCAGCGCCTGGATGAGGCGCAGGAAACCGATCGACGCCTCGTCGTAGCGGCGCCGGCCCTCGGCGTCGCGGCCCACCGGTGGCAGCAGGCCTTCCTTCTCGTACCAGCGCAGCGTGTCCATGCTCAGGCCGGTGCGCTGGGAGACGGCGCGGATGCCCATGCCGGGCTCCCGGGTCACGGTCGTCATGCCGGCGACGCTATCCGCTGGAGTGCACTCCAGCGCAAACATTCTCAGTCGTCGGCGAGCAGCGCCGGGATGCCCGCGCGGCAGACGATCTCGAACTTCACCCGGTCCTTGCCGCCGCCGCCCTGGGCGCGGAACTCACCCTCGGCGTCGTCGTCCTGCAGGCCGCGGTCCTGCTCGTGCAGCTCGTAGCCCTGCCGCGGCGACATGCTCACCACCTCGGGACGGGTGCCCACGCAGCGACCGACGACCGTGCCCGCCCGGGTCGGGAAGGTCTGGGTGGGCGGGGCGACCGAAGCCGCCGCCGACGGCGTGACCGGCGGGCGGCTGCCGGAGCCCTGCGCGGCCGACGGCGACACGGCGACCTGGCGGGCCAGTTCGTCCGCCACCTCGGCGGCGCTCAGCGGGCGGGTCTCCGGCGTGGTCAGCCCGTTACCGATGACACTGACCGCCGCGAGACCGACCAGCACGGCGAGCACCGCCGCGCCGAGCCAGCCGGCGGTCACCAGCAGCATTCGACGATTCACCTGACCGACTATGCCGGGCGCCACCCTAAGCCGGGCCCGCAGGGACGCTAAGGGACGGTTAAGAGCGTCATCGCGCCCGGGGTGCCGGGTTACCGTGCAGCGTGGCCCACCTCCTGCTGATCGAGGACGACTCGGCGATCCGTACCACTCTGCTGCGCGCCCTGCGCGAGCGCGGCCATGCCGTGGCCGCCTCGCACACCGCGATGGACGGCCTGCGCACCGCCCTGGCCGAGCGACCCGACCTGGTCGTGCTCGACCTCGGGCTGCCCGACCTGGACGGCCGGGAGCTGCTGCGGATGCTGCGCGCGGTCAGCGCGATGCCGGTCATCGTGGCGACCGCCCGCGACGACGAGGAGGAGATCGTCCGGGTGCTGGACGCGGGCGCCGACGACTACATCGTCAAACCGTTCACCGCGGCGCAGCTCGACGCCCGGGTGCGCGCGGTGCTGCGCCGCGGCGGCGTGACCGGCGCCGAACCGGTGGCGCTGGCCGTCGGTGGGCTGCGCATCGACGCGGGCGCGCGCACGGCCACCCTGGACGGTGCCGACCTCGACCTGACGCCCCGCGAGTTCGACCTGCTGCACCACCTGGCGACCCGGGCCGGGCAGGTGGTGAGCAAGCGGGAACTGCTGAGCGAGGTGTGGCAGGTCCCGTACGGCGGCGCCGACAAGACGGTCGACGTGCACCTGTCGTGGCTGCGCCGCAAGCTCGGTGAGACCGCCCAGGAGCCACGTTACCTGCACACGGTCCGCGGGGTGGGAGTCCGGCTGAGCGGTCCGGCATGAGACGGCGGCTGACTCTGCTGGTCGCGGCCACCACCTGCCTGGTGCTCCTCGCCTTCCTGGTGCCGCTCGCGCTGCTGATCCGCCAGGTCACCGAGGACCGGGCGATCAGCCGGGCCAACGACGTGCTGCAGACGATCGTGCCGCAGATCGGCACCAGCGATCCCGGGTCGCTGGCCCTGACCGTGCAGGGGCTGCCGCTGCCGGTCAGCGTCTTCCCGCCGGACGGCCCGGTGCTGGGCGCGGCGGCCGACCGCACCCCGGCCGTGCGGCTGGCCCAGGCCAACGGCCGGTCCTTCACCGTGGACACCGACACCGGCCGGGAGATCGTGGTGCCGGTGCTCAGCGGCGACGCGACGTACGTGCTGCGGACCGTGGTCCCGGCCGCGGAGCTCACCGGCGGGGTGGCCCGGTCCTGGCTGGTGCTGGCCGGGCTCGGCCTGGCCCTGGTGCTGCTCGGGCTGGTGGTGGCCGACCGGCTGGCCCGCAGCATCGTGGCGCCGATCGCCGACCTGTCCGCGGTCTCGCACCGGCTGGCCCGGGCCGAGCTGACCGCCCGGGCGAGCCCGTCCGGCCCGCGCGAGGTGCGCGAGGTCGCCGTCGCGCTGAACCATCTCGCCGGGCGCATCCAGGACCTGCTGCGCGAGGAACGCGAGCAGGTCGCCGACCTGTCGCACCGGCTGCGCACGCCGCTGACGGCGCTGCGGCTGGAGGCCGAGTCGCTGCGCGACGAGGAGGAGGCCGCACGGGTCTCGGCCGCCGCGGACAGCATCGAGCGGGCGGTCACGGCGGTGATCCAGCAGGCCCGCCGGCGCGGCGGCGACCGCGCGGCCGCGGCCGACGCCACCGCGGTGGTCGCGGACCGGGTCGCCTTCTGGACGGTGCTGGCCGAGGACACCGATCGAGAGGTACGGCGTGAGCTCCCGTCGGCCCCCCTGCCGGTGGCACTGCCGGCCGACGACCTGGCGGCGGCGCTGGACGCCCTGCTCGGCAACGTTTTCGCGCACACCCCGGACGGCACCGCCCTGGTCGTGTCGCTGACCGGACGCCCGGGCGGCGGGGCGGTGCTGACCGTCGACGACTCGGGCCCGGGCTTCCCGGCCGAGGCGCTGCGCCGCGGTGCGTCCGGCAGTGGCTCGACCGGCCTGGGGCTGGACATCGCCCGCCGGGCCGCCGAAGCCGGTGGCGGCACCCTGCAGGTGGGGACCGCCCCGGGCGGCGGCGCGCGGGTCCGGCTGGAACTGGCCGCGGTAAAGCGGTTGCCGCCCGATTGATCCTCTGTTGTCCTGACGGGCATGTCGATGTTCGATGACCCCGGCCTGTTCGGGCGCCAGTGGGCCGCCGCGTACGACGCGACGGACAACCCCGACCCGGCCGCGGCCGTGGACTTCCTCGCCGGGATCGCCGACGGCGGCCCGGTGCTGGAGCTCGCCATCGGCACCGGCCGGGTGGCCCTGCCGCTGGCGGCCCGCGGCCTGCGCGTCGAAGGGGTGGAGGGCTCCCCCGAGATGGTGGCCAAGCTGCGCGCCAAGCCCGGCGGCGCCGACCTGCCGGTGGTCATCGGCGACATGGCCGACGTCGCCGTCCGGGGCCGGTTCCCGCTGGCCTACCTGGTCTTCAACACCCTGTTCAACCTGGTCGACGCCGACCGGCAGGCGGTCTGCTTCCGCAACGTCGCCCGGGTGCTGACCCCCGGCGGCGCGTTCGTCATCGAGGCGTTCGTGCCCAACCCGGCCGACTTCGAACGCGACGAGCAGCACCCGCAGATCCGCTCGGTGACCGAGGACGAGGCCTCGCTGCGGCTGCACCGCTACGACCGCGCCGCGCAGACGTACATCCGCCAGAACGTGAGCTTCACCCCGGGCGGCGTCCAGCTGCAGCCGTTCGGCCTGCGCTACCTGTGGCCGGAGCAGATCGACCGGCTGGCCGCCCAGGCCGGCCTGCACCTGGAGGCCCGCTACGCCGACTGGCACCGCCGCCCGTTCGACGCGACGAGCACCGACCACGTCTCCGTCTACCGGCTCGGAACGGGCTTAACCCGCTCTTAGCGATCGCACAGCGCGGCCATAGCGCGCCGGGCGCGAACCTGTCGGTGTTCCGTTCACGACACCGGAGGTTTTCATGATCAGGCTTCGTACCGCTTCCGCCCTCGCCGCCGGCGCGGTGGCCGCGCTCGCTCTCGGCGGCACGGCGATGGCGGCGGGCAGTGACGACACTGCGGGTACGGCGATCGTCGCCGCGCCGGCGCCGTCGGCCTCCACCGACTCCCCCGTGCCTTCGTCCTCGGTCCCGTCCTCGGCGGATCCGTCCTCGTCGGCTTCCTCGGCGCCCGCGGCCGCCGATGCCGTCAGCCTGGACGCCGCCGAGGAGATCGCGGTCAAGGCGGCCGGCGGTGGCCAGGTCACCGACAGCGAGCGGGAGACCGAGCACGGCCGCGCGGTCTGGGACATCGAGGTCCAGGCCGGTGCGGTCGAGCACGACATCGACGTGGACCGCGCCAGCGGCGAGGTGCTGCGGCACGAGACCGACGACAACGACGGTCCGGACTCCGGCGACGACTCGGATGACGACTCCGACGACGACGGCTCGGACGACTGACGCCGTACCGCGGCAGGAGCGGAGCCCCGGACCTGGTGGTCCGGGGCTCCGTCGCGTTGCGCGAAGGTCAGCTGCCGACGTAGAGCAGGCGGTTCGGCGAGCCGGTGCCCGGGCTCGTCACCACGCCCGTGGTGGCCGTGTTGACCAGGGTGTCGCGCACCTGGGCCGGGGTCAGCGACGGGCTGCCCGCCAGCACCAGGGCCGCGGCCCCGGCCACGTGCGGCGAGGCCATGGACGTGCCGCTGATCGAGTTGGTCGCGGTGTTGCTGCTGTACCAGTCCGAGGTGATGGCCGAGCCCGGCGCGAAGATGTCCAGGCAGGTGCCGTAGTTCGAGTACGAGGCGCGGGCGTCGGTGCTCGTGGTGGCGCCGACGGTGATGGCCGAGGCGACCCGCGACGGCGAGGAGTTGCAGGCGTTCGCGCTCGAGTTGCCGGCCGCCAGCGCGTACGTGACACCCGAGCTGATCGAGTTGGCCACCGCGTTGTCGAGCGCGGTGCTGACGCCGCCGCCGAGGCTCATGTTGGCCACGGCCGGCTTGACAGCGTTCTGGGTGACCCAGTTGACGCCGGCGATGACCCCGGCGTTGGTGCCGCTGCCGGAGCAGTTGAGCACCCGGACGCCGACGAGCTTGACGGCCTTCGCGACGCCGTACGTGGCGCCACCGACCGTGCCGGCGACGTGCGTGCCGTGGCCGTTGCAGTCCACCCCGCCGGTACCGACGGCGTCGTAGCCCACCCGGGCCCGGCCCCCGAAGTCGTTGTGCGTGTACTTGATGCCGGTGTCGATGATGTACGCCGTCACGTTGCTCGCCGTGGTGGTGTACGTGTACGTGGTGCTCAGCGGCCGGGCCCGCTGGTCGATGCGGTCGATGCCCCAGGTGGCGCCGGTCTGCGTGGCGAGCAGCGAGACCCGCTGGTTCTGCTCGACGTAGGCGACGCTCGGGTCGGCGGCGAGCCGCTTGGCCGCGGCCTCGCTCATCCCGGCCTCGAATCCGTTGAGCGCCGCGCCGAACGTGCGGCGGACCTCCGCGCCGTAGCCGCGGGCCAGGCTCGACGACTTGTCGCCGACGGCCGCCACGCGGTTGGTCTTCGCGACCGCGCTGTCCTTGAGAACCACGATGTAGCTGCCGGCCACCGCGTCGGCGGTGCCGGCGAGCCGGATCTGCCCGGTGGCGGGGGCTGCCGTCGCCGGGGTCACCGTCGCGACGGTCGTCGTTGCCACGACGAGCACACTCACGGCCAGGAACCGGCCGCTTCGGGGGCGTCGAATCGCCATGCTCTTCCTCTCTCGCGCCTGCAGACCCGTGTCCTGGGCTTGTGGCCCACCCGGTCCGTTGAGCTGAGATTAGGGGCACGACGTCGACATTCCTCTATATCGAAAGGGCCATACCGCCGCGGGTAAAGGATCTTCGGGAGGGACCCGGTTAGGATCACCTGTGCAGGTCCAACCACCGCACTCTGGCCCTCGCGACGCCCGGGCAATACTCTGCGGTAACACGGCTGTCACGTAATCCCCCATAGACGCAAAGAGGCGGCGCCCGATGGCTCTCGAGGTTCCCTACCGGTCGATCCCGGACATGTTCCTGCAACGTGTGCAGGCGACCCCGAACGGTCAGGCCTTCGCCGTACCGACGGCGAACGACACCGCGATCAGCTGGCTGACCTGGTCGCAGGTCGGCGAGCGGGCCACGGCGATCGCCGCCGGACTGGCCGGGCTCGGCGTGGGCCTGGAGGACCGGGTCTCGATCCTGTCCGGCACCCGCCTCGAATGGGTCCTGGTCGACCTCGGCATCAACTGCGCCGGCGCGGCGACCACCACGGTCTACCCCACCACCGAGCCCGAGGACGCGGCCTACATCGTGGCCGACTCCGGCTCCAAGGTGCTGGTGGCGGAGAACCCGCAGCAGGCCCTGAAGCTGGCCGGCGCGGACACCTCGGTCACCCACGTGGTGCTGATCGACGGCCTGGCCGACGCGAACGCCACCCCGCCGCAGCTCACCCTGGCCGAGCTCGAGCAGCGCGGCCGGGCGGCGCTCACCGAGCAGCCCGACCTGGTGGAGCGGATCGTCGAGGGCGTCGGCCCCGACAACGTGGCCACCCTGATCTACACCTCCGGCACGACCGGCCGGCCCAAGGGCGTGCAGCTGCTGCACCGCGGCTGGACGTGGGAGGGCGTGGCGCAGGCCGACCTGGGCCTGTTCGAGTCGACC
The DNA here is from genome assembly GCF_053603475.1 of Actinoplanes sp. NPDC004185. Taxonomy (NCBI): domain Bacteria; kingdom Bacillati; phylum Actinomycetota; class Actinomycetes; order Micromonosporales; family Micromonosporaceae; genus Actinoplanes; species Actinoplanes sp. NPDC004185. The sequence continues at coordinate 51,783 of NZ_JBSGFR010000017.1, forward strand.
GACCTGCAATATCTGTGGCTGCCGCTGTCGCACTCGTTCGGCAAGACCCTGCTCTGCGGCATCCTGCACGTGGGCGTGCCGACGTACGTCGACGGGCGGGTCGACAAGCTGGTCGACATGCTCGCGGTGGTGCAGCCGACGCTGATGTGCGCGGCGCCCCGGATCTTCGAGAAGGTCTACAACAAGACGGTGACGACCGCGCTGAGCGCCGGCGGCGCCAAGGCCAAGATCTTCGGCTGGGCGGTCGGCGTGGGCAAGCAGAAGGTCGCCCTGGAGCAGGCCGGCAAGCCGGTCGGCGGGGTGCTCAAGGCCAAGTACGCGGTCGCCGAGAAGCTGGTCTTCAGCAAGCTGCAGCAGCGCCTCGGCGGCCGGCTGCGGGTGCTGGTCTCCGGCTCGGCCCCGCTGAGCCGCGACATCGCGGAATTCTTCGCGGCGGCGAACCTGCCCATCATGGAGGGCTACGGTCTCACCGAGTCCAGCGCGGCCAACTTCGTCAACCGGATGGGCAAGCTCAAGATCGGTACGGTCGGCCAGCCGCTGGGCGACCTGGAATGCCGCATCGACAGCGACGGCGAGATCCTGCTGCGCGGCGCCCCGGTCATGCGCGGCTACCACAACCTGCCCAAGGAGACCGAGGAGTCGTTCACCGAGGACGGCTTCTTCCGTACCGGCGACATCGGCGAGCTGGACGGCGACGGCTACCTCAAGATCACCGACCGCAAGAAGGACCTGGTCAAGACCTCCGGCGGCAAGTACATCGCCCCGTCGGCGATCGAGGGCATGTTCAAGGCGGTCTGCCCGTACACGTCGCAGGCGGTCGTCGTGGGCCAGGCCCGCAACTACGTGACGATGCTGATCTCGCTGGACGAGGAAGCGATCGCGGGCTGGGCGGCCGGTGGCCCGCTGGCCGGCAAGAGCTACCGCGAGATCGTCACCGCGGCCGAGACGGAAGCGCTGATCGCGGGATACATCGAGGAGCTCAACGGCAAGCTGAACCGGTGGGAGACCATCAAGAAGTTCGCCATCCTGCCCCGCGACCTGAGCATCGAGCAGGGCGAGATCACCCCGTCGATGAAGATCAAGCGGCGCAGCGTGGAGACCAACTTCGCCGAGCAGATCGACAAGATGTACGCCGGGACGCTCGTCCAGATGTAGCTGTGCACCGAGCAGCACCGAGCGCCGTGATCTCCGATCGCGGCGCTCGTGCCTTTCCGCGGGTCAGATCAGCCAGACGCCGTCGCGCATCAGGGTGCGGTCCTTGAGCTCGTTCTCCTCGCGCCAGGCCTGGATGCGGTCCGGGCGCAGGAGCAGGTAGAGGTAGGTGCCGCCGGCGCTGCGCGGATCCCAGTCGGTGCCGGTCGCGTAGCCGTCGGCCACCCAGGACGGCACCTGCGCCACCGGGAAGGTCTCCTCCAGCACCGCGTCGATCATGACGACGTCGCGGGTCCCGCCCAGGGCCAGCCGAGCCGTGCCGGTCGCCGCGATGTTCGTGGCCGTGCGGGACCTGCCGTCGGTGGCCAGGACGATCCGCTCGCGCAGCCAGGCCAGGGTGAGCGGAACCAGGTACGGCCCGTCGGCGGCGCCGGTCGCCACCCAGGCGTCGGCGACCGGGGCGGTCAGTTTGGCCAGGACGTCTGCTCGGCGGATCGCCGGCGGGCGCGGCTCCGGGAGGGTCATGACAGCTGGAGGAGGACCAGGACGGTGCCGTCCTCCGCGATCAGCTTGCCGTCGCCCACGCCCTTGACCTCCTGCGGGTCCGTCCTGATGTCTGTCACCGGGCGGGTGTGGCCCGGGTTGCGGCCGATGTGCTGACCATCCGCGGTGTAGCCGACATAGTAGGGCTGATCCACATCCGGGGCCACGCCGAGCAGGGCGCCGCAGACGGCCTTCGCTGCGGCGAGGTCGCGTGAGCACCCTGGACCAGGTGGCGCGGTGCTTCGCGGCCGCATCTGCGGGCGGTGGCGCACCGGAGGCTCGGCTCGGCCGGCGACGCCAACGGACGCGGCGAGCCAACCAGGCAGCGAGCCAACCGGGCAGCGAGCCGGCCGGACAGAGGTCAGGCGATGACGGCGGGCGTGCGCCAGGCCGGCCGGGCGGCGCGGTCCAAGTCGTGGCGGACCGACGCGATCCGGCGGACCGCTTCCCGCAAATCGTCGGCGGGCAGGGCGAACGGCAGCCGGATGAAGCGTTCGAGGGTGCCGTCCAAACCGAAGCGGGGTCCGGGCGCGAGCCGTACGCCGACGTCCTCGGCCGCCCGGGCCAGCGCGCTGGAGATCGGTCCGTCGAGTTCCGCCCACAGCATCACCCCGCCGGCCGGCACCGTGAAGCGCCACTCCGGCAGGTGCTCGGCCAGCGCCGCGACCAGCGCGTCCCGCCGGGATGAGAGCTCCGCGCGGCGGGCCGCGACGATGGTTTCCGCGTCCCGCAGCAGGTGGCACGCCACCAGTTGTTCGAGGACCGGGCTGGCCATGTCGACGCCGACGCGCAGGGCGGCCAGGCGTTGCACCAGCGGCGCGGACGCACGGACCCAGCCGATCCGCAGGCCACCCCAGTAGGCCTTGCTCATGCCGCCGATCGAGACGACCCGGGAGTGCCGGTCGAAGACGGCCACCGGCGGCGGGACCGGCGTGCCGTCCAGCGGCAGGTCCACGAAGGACTCGTCGACGACCAGCTCGGTGCCGGTGGCGTGGGCCGCGGCGACCAGGCGTTCGCGGAGGTCGGCGGGCATCAGGTGGCCGGTCGGGTTCTGGAATTCCGGGATCACGTACGCCAGCCGGGGCCGGGTCTGGCGCAGCGCCCCGAGCAGCATCTCGCCGTCCCAGCCGGCGGCCGCGTCGAGGCCGTGCGTGTTGATCCGGGCGCGGCGCGCGGAGAGAGCGGCCAGGGCGTTCGGGTATGTCGGCGACTCGACCAGCACCGTCGCGCCGGCCGGGACGGACAGGCGCAGCACCAGGTCGAGGGCGTGCTGCGTACCGCTGGTGATCAGGATCTGCTCCGGGCTGGTCGGCACGCCGCGGGCGGTGTAGCCGGCCGCGACGGTCTCGCGCAGCTCCATCAGGCCGGTCGGGTGATAGCCGGCGCTGCCGAGGAAACGCGGCAGGTCGTCGGCGGCGGCCCGCGCAGCGGGCACGAGCTCGACCGGCGCGGCCGATGCGGCCACACCCAGGTCGATCATGTCCATGTCGTCGTCCGGCGTCCACAGGCCCGAGGAGGCGACCCGATGGCCGTTCGGCAGGGTGGTCCAGCTGCCGGCGCCGCGCCGGCTGGTCAGGTGGCCGGTCTCGCGGAGCGAGCGGTACGCGGCAGTGACGGTCGTCCGGCTGATGCCCAGCGCCTCGGCGAGCTCCCGTTCCGCGGGGAGCCGGACGCCCAGCGGCAACCGGCTGTCGGTGAGCAGACCCCGGATCGCCCCGGCCAGCGCGGCGTAGTCGGGACTGCGGTGCCGCCCCGGTAGCGAGTGCCACTGACCGAGCAGCCGAGCCAATTGGCCCCCGCGAACCGATGTCGTCATGGCCACCTCCGGCAAATTGGCTCTTTGATCGCCGCTAATTGGCCTTCAGAGTGGCACTTATGAGTCGTCTGAGCAACCTCGTTCCGGCCGGCACCCGCCTGCCCCGCCGCGTGACCCAGCTCTTCGCGGGCCTGGTCCTGTACGGCATAAGCATGGCTTTCATGGTGGAGAGCGACCTCGGGCTGAACCCGTGGGACGTTTTCCACCAGGGTGTGTCGAAGGCCACCGGCGTCAGCTTCGGCTGGGTGGTGCTGCTGACCGGCATCCCGGTCCTGCTCCTGTGGATCCCGCTGCGGCAGCGCCCCGGCTTCGGCACGATCGCCAATCTGGTGGTGATCGGCTTCGCGGCCGACGGCGCCCTGGCGGTGCTGACCCCGGGCGGATCGATGGCGATGCGGATCACCTACCTGGTGGTGGGGATCGCGCTGAACGGGGTCGCGACGGCGATGTACATCGGTGCCCGGTTCGGGCCGGGACCGCGCGACGGGCTGATGACCGGGATCGTCAACCGGTGGCCGCGGCTGTCCATCCGGGTGGTCCGGACGAGCATCGAGGTGCTGGTGCTGGGTGTGGGGGTGCTGCTGGGCGGCACGATCGGGTTCGGCACGGTGGCGTACGCGCTGGGCATCGGGCCGCTGGTGCAGTTGTTCATGCCGGTCTTCGCCGTGCCGGCGGCGGCTGACGATCCGGCCGCGGCGACAGAGGGCGAACCGCAGCCGGGCACGCCCCAGATCGCGCCGGCCGTGGCGGCCTGACACCAATCCCGGCCGGAACACAACGCTCCCGGCCGAAGCACGGCGCTCCCGGCCGAAGCACAGCCGTCCCGGCCGGAGCACAGCGCTGCCGACTGGAGCACAGCGAGCCCAGACCGGACGCGGCCTCGCGGTGGCGCCGTGGCGATCGCGCCACTCGCGGGGTCGGCGAAGCGGGCGATATGTCCGGGCGGGCGGACACAGCTTGGTGATCATCACGACACAATCGCTTTCCGGTTCGGCGGGCGCACGGCATCATGGCGACATGGGGGCTGGCGACTGGCATTGGAACGACGCTTGGATCTTCGTGTCCGCGGTCATCGCCGAGCGCCTGGAGCGCGACCGGGCCCTGCACGCGGCGCTCCCGGTGACCGGCGCGAGCCTGGCTGACGTGCTGGCCGCGGCCGACTTCCTGCACCACAGCGTGCCCAGCCGGTCCGAGCTGGAGGACGCCGTGCGCCGCCTGGCCGGGGCCGGCCTGCTCACGGTGGACGACGACCTGGTCGAGGTCGCACCGGCGGGCGAGCAGCTGTGGCGCACCCGGCCGTTCAGCGGTCTGTCTTCGGCGGTCGTGACGCTGCAGACGCAGCTGAACCGGGCGGCCACCCCGGGCGAGTCCGACTGGAAGCTCGACGAGCGCACCTACAACGCGGCCGTCCGCGAATACTCCCTGCGCCTGGCCGACGGCCGCTGACCGAACCAGCCCCACGCCCCGGCCACCCCGAGCAGCGCCAGGTAGCCGGCCTGGGCCCGGCCGCCGAACCGCGCCGCCGGGCGGCGCCGACCAGCCCGGACCTCCAGGCCGAACTGCCGGACCCGGCCGCCGGCCCCCGGACGGAGAGCCGTCGCTCAGCGGACCGGATTGCCCGCCGCCCGCAGACTCTCCTTGACCTCACCGATCGTCAGCTCTCCGAAGTGGAAGACACTGGCCGCCAGCACCGCGTCCGCCCCCGCCGCCACCGCCGGCGGGAAGTGCTGCACAGCCCCCGCCCCGCCACTGGCGATCACCGGGATGTCGACCACCGCCCGGACCGCCGCGATCAGCTCCAGGTCGAAACCCGCCTTGGTCCCGTCCGCGTCCATCGAGTTGAGCAGGATCTCCCCCGCGCCCAGCTCGGCCGCCCGGCGCGCCCACTCCACCGCGTCCAGCCCGGCGCTCTTACGACCGCCGTGGGTCGTCACCTCCCAGCCGCTGGGGTGCTCCGGGGTCGGCCCGGACGGCAACCGGCGCACGTCGAGGGAGAGCACCAGCACCTGGTTGCCGAAGCGGTCGGCGATCTCCGCGATCAGCTCCGGCCGGTGAATCGCCGCCGTGTTGACACCGACCTTGTCGGCCCCGGCGCGCAGCAGCGTGTCGACGTTGTCGACCGAGCGGACACCGCCGCCGACCGTCAGCGGGATGAAGACCGATTCCGCCGTGCGACGGACCACGTCGAGCATGGTGCCGCGGTCGTCGGACGACGCCGTCACGTCCAGGAACGTCAGCTCGTCGGCTCCGGCGGCGTCGTAGGCCGCGGCCAGCTCCACCGGGTCGCCCGCGTCGCGCAGGTCGACGAAGTTGACTCCTTTGACCACCCGTCCCGCGTCCACGTCGAGACAGGGAATCACCCGCACCGCCACCGTCATGCCCCAACCCTATCGAGCGGCCGGTCCGCCGGCTCCGGAGTATCCACAGGCCGGGCCGGGCCCAGTACGCCGATCAGGACGCCGCCGATCACGAGCACTCCGCCGACCACGTCGGTCGCGTGCACGGTCTCGTCCAGCAGCAGGGCCGCCGAGGCGAGGCCGAAGATCGGCACCAGCATCGAGAACGGGGCGACCGTCGATGCGCCGTACCGTCTGATCAGGGCGCCCCAGGCGCCGAAGCCGGCCAGGGTCGAGATCAGCGCGACGTACAGCAGCGCGCCGACCGCCGGGACGTTGATCGCGCGCAGCGCGGCCAGGTCCGTGGCCGGGCCTTCGACGATCAGTGAGAGCACCGCGAGCGGGAGGGTCGCCAGCGCGCTGACCCAGATCATGAAGCGCAGTGTGTCGGTCGGCGCCGCCTGCCGGGTGGCCACGTTGGACAGGCCCCAGGCCACCGCCGCGCCGAGGACCAGGCCGAATGCGCCGGCCGGCAATCCGTCCGCGCCCAGCCGGACGGCGACGATCCCGATGCCGAGGGCCGCCACGGCCAGCCCGGCGACGCGGCGCCGGCCGGGGCGTTCGCGCAGCAGCAGCACCGCGAAGACCGTCGTGAACACCGCCTGGCTCTGCAGGACCAGGGAGCTGAGGCCGGCCGGCATGCCGGCGGCCATCCCGGCGAAGAGCAGGGAGAACTTCACCACCCCGAGGGTGAGGGCGACGGCGATCACCCACCGCCAGCGGGTGGGTGGCCGCCCGGCGAACAGCACCGCGGGGAACGCGGCCAGCAGGAACCGCAGCGCCGAGAACAGCAGGGGCGGGAAGTGGTCCAGGCCGATGTCGATCACGACGAAATTGACGCCCCAGGCGGCGGCCACGGCCACGGCGAGAGCGATGTCACGTGGTTTCACCAGCCCAGCCTCACCGCCGGTGATGCTGAAGCACCAGCGAATAATGCTACAGCGACGATGTAGCGTGACTACATGATCGATCTGGGTCGGCTCCGCGCCCTGCACGCCGTGGCCAGCTACGGGACGGTGCTGGCGGCCGGCGAGGCGTTGCACTGCACGCCGTCGGCCGTGTCGCAGCAGCTGGCCAAGCTGGAACGCGAGACCGGGGCCACCCTGGTGGAGAAGGACGGCCGCCGGCTGCGGCTGACCGAGGCCGGGCGGGTGCTCGCCGGTCACGCCGAGCGGGTGCTGGCCAGTGTCGACGAGGCCGAGGCGGCTCTGGCGGCGCATCGGGACACGGTCATCGGCCGGCTGGAGGTGGCGGCCTTCGCGACGGCGTGCCGGGCGCTGCTGCCGTACGCGTTGCACCGGCTGGCCACCGAGCACCCGCAGCTGACGACGGGCCTGGTGGAGGTCAGCCCGCACGAGGGCCTGGACATGCTGCGGCGCGGGCATGTGGATCTGGCGGTGCTGGACGACTGGCCGGAGGTGGCGCTGCGCTATCCGCCCGGGGTCACCCATCTGGAGCTCGGCCGGGACACGGCTGATCTGGTCGTGCCGGACGGCCACCGGTTCGCGGCGGGTCGTGAGGTGCGGCTGGCACAGTTGCGCGACGAGCGGTGGATCGCGGCCAAGGCCGGGGACATCTGTCACGAGTGGCTGATCCGGGTCGTGCCGGGGGTGCGGCCGGACTTCCACGTGGGCGAGTTCGAGACGCAGCTGACCCTGATCGCGGCGGGCCTCGGGATCGCGGTCATCCCGCGGCTGGCCCGGCCGCCGCTGCCGGCCGGGGTGCGGGTGGTGCCGGTGCGGCCGGGGCCGGCCCGGCGGGTGGTGGTGGCCTGGCGGGAGGCCTCGGCGGCGCGGCCCGCGGTGCCGGCCGCCGTCGCGGTCCTGCGGGAGGCGTGGCTCCGCCACGAGACGGCACGCTAGACGGTCAGCGTGCGGATCCGGTCGGCCTCGGCCAGCTGCAGGTCGATGCCGCGGCGCAGGAAACCGGTGATCAGGGCGAGCTCTTCCGGGGAGTACGCGGCCAGCACCCGGCGCCCGGCCCGCTCGACCGGACCGTAGACGCGACCGATCAGCTCCTCGGCGTGCGGGGTCAGCGCGACCACGGCCCGCCGCCGGTCGTTGTCGTCCACCGTACGGGTCAGGTGACCCGCCGCGGCCAGCCGCTGGATCGCCGTGCTGGTCGCCGCCGGGCTGAGGTCGGCCGCGCCGGCCAGCGCCGTGGCGGACATGGTGCCGGCGGTGTGGATCAGGCCCAGGATGCGCAGGTCGGTGCGGTTCACCCCGAAGGCGGCCGCCGCCGCCTCGTCGACCACGTCGGCCGCGGCCCCGAAGTCCGCCGCGGCCCGGGCCGCCTCGTCGCGCAGGTCCGCGCTCAGTTGCTTCGACACTCGAAGGAGTCTACCCTCGACCGGAAAGCTTCGATAATCGAAGGGAAGTCATGACCCCGTCCACCGGCAGCCTGCCGTCCTGGCTCCCGTTCGCCAACCGGGTCGTCCGGCTGCTGTCCCGGCTCGGCCTGCCGCTGGGCACGGTCCGGGTGCTGATCGTGCCGGGGCGGCGCAGCGGCGAGCCGCGTCCCACCCCGGTCTCCCCACTGACCGTGGACGGCCGGCGCTATGTGGTCTCGGCGCTGCCGCAGAGCGACTGGGCCCGCAACATCAGGGCCGCCGGGCGCGGTGAACTGGCGGCCGGACGCCGCCGCACGCCGGTGACGCTGACCGAGGTCACCGACCCGGCAGTGGCCCGGGCGGTGCTGCGGGCGTTCCCCCGCGAAGTGCCGGGCGGGGTGACCTTCTACGTGCGGCTCGGGCTGGTCGACCGGGCCGACCCCGGCCAGTTCGAGGCGATCGCGGACCGGGTCGCCGTCTTCCGGATCGACTGACCCCGGCTCAGGTAACGAATCTGCCTGGGTTTTCCGCCGCGGGCCGGCTCAGCCACGCCTCGACCTCGACCTCCACCAGGTGCTGAGGATCGAGCAGGCCCGCGACCACGACCAGTGTCGCCACCGGCCGTACCGCCGCGAACAGCGACCCGTGCGCCCCCGCCACCGCGTCCGAGTACGCCGCGTCGGTCACGTACATCCGGGTGCGGATCACGCTCTCGATCCCGGCACCCGCCCCGGCCAGCGCGTCCAGCGCGATCCCGAACGCCGTCAGCGCCTGCGCCCGCGGATCGCCGATCCCCGTCACGACACCGTCCACCGTGGCGGTGCAGCCGGCAGTGACCAGCAGATTGCCGGCCCGCACCACGCGGGAGTAGCCGTAGCGCTCCTCCCACGGACCGCCGGAGCCGAAACGCGTGATCATGCCGAGGCCAGCGCCTCGATCGCCTCGCGGACCGTGAACGCGCCCGCGTAGAGCGCCTTGCCCGCGATCACGCCCTCGACCCCGATCGGCTCCAGCGTGGCCAGGGCGCGCAGGTCGTCCAGGGTGGACACGCCACCGCTGGCGATCACCGGCTTGTCGGTACGGGCGCACACCTCGCGCAGCAGGTCCAGGTTCGGGCCGCGCATGGTGCCGTCCTTGGTGATGTCCGTGACCACGTACCGGGCCGCGCCCGCCTTGTCGAGGCGTTCCAGGATCTCGAAGAGGTCGCCGCCCTCGCGGGTCCAGCCCCGGGCCGCGAGGGTACGGCCGCGCACGTCGAGCCCGATCGCCACCCGGTCGCCGTACTCGGCGCAGATCCGGTCGCACCACTCCGGGTCCTCCAGCGCCGCCGTGCCGATGTTGACCCGGGCCGCGCCGGTGGCCAGGGCCGCCCGCAGCGACGCGTCGTCGCGGATGCCGCCGGAGAGCTCCACCTTCACGTCGAGCCGGCTGATCACGTCGGCCAGCTGCGCGGCGTTCGAGCCCCGGCCGAACGCGGCGTCGAGGTCGACCAGGTGCACCCACTCCGCGCCGTCGTTCTGCCAGGCGAGCGCCGCCTCGAGCGGGTCGCCATAGCTCGTCTCCGAGCCAGCGGCGCCCTGGACGAGGCGGACCGCCTGACCGTCGGCGACGTCGACAGCGGGCAGCAGGGTGAGGGTCACAGCGGAACTCCGATCAAGGACAGCGGGAACGGTCAGAAACGGCGGCCCAGCACGACGACCACCAGGGCCGGCAGCACCAGGACGATCATGGCGATGAGCACCAGGCGCAGCGCGAGCTCCGGCACCAGGAACCAGACGGCCAGCGCCGCGATCAACGGGATGATCGCGATGCCGGTGCGCTGGGCCCGGCTGCGCCGGTGCAGGGTGCCGGAGCTGGGGCGGCGCTTGAGCTTGAGGGAACGCACCAGGGCGCGGCGGCGTTGCCGCCGGGTGGACCGGCGGGCCCGGACGGCCTTCTCCTTCTCCAGCACGGCGAGCCGCTCGGCCCGCCGCCGGGCGCGCTCCTTGCTCACCGTACGGCGGCAGAGGGCAGACCCGACACCCAGTTGCTCAGCAGCGCGTATCCGGCGTCGGAGGACTTCTCCGGGTGGAACTGCGCGGCCGACAGCGAGCCGTGCTCCACGACAGCGGCGAACGGCTGATCGTGCGCGGCCGTCGTCACCCGGGCCCCGACGGCCTGCAGCGCACCGAGGTCCGACGCCGCGTACGAGTGGACGAAGTAGAACCGGGTCGTCGCCGACAGCCCGTCGAGCAGCACCGACCCGTCCGGCACGGACACCGTGTTCCAGCCCATGTGCGGGATGCGCCGGGCGGCCAGCCGGGTCACCGCGCCCGGCAGCAGGCCCAGCCCCCGGGTCTCGACGCCGTGCTCGACGCCGGACTCGAACAGGATCTGCATGCCGACGCAGATGCCCAGCACCGGCCGGCCGGCGGCGACCCGCTCGGCGATGACCGGGCCCGCGCCGAGCTTCTCGATGCCGGCCATGCACGCCGCGTAGGCGCCCACCCCGGGCACGACCAGGCCGTCCGCGTCGGCCGCGGCGGCCAGGTCGTCGGTCACCGTCACGTCGGCCCCGGTGCGCGCGACCGCCCGCTCGGCGGACCGCAGATTTCCGGAGCCGTAGTCCAGGATCACCACATTGCTCATCAGCTGTCTCCCGGGATCAGCCAGAGGACGCCACCGGCCAGCGCCAGCACCGCCAGCGCGGCCACCAGGCCGACGCTGAACTTGGTGGCGCCCTGCCGGGACAGCGAGATCACCCCGCCGACGAGCATGCCGCCCAGCCCGAGCAGCAGGATCGGGACGATGCTGCTCACAGCACGCCCTTCGTCGACGGCAGCGCGCCGGCGTTGCGCGGGTCGATCTCCACGGCCTCGCGCAGCGCCCGCGAGAACGCCTTGAACTGCGTCTCGACCACGTGGTGGGCGTCCGCCTTGCCGCCGTCACGGGCCGCCCGCAGCACACTGACGTGCAGCGTCACCTTGGCGGCGTGGCCGAACGACTCGAAGATGTGCCGGGTCATGCTGGTCGGATAGACCGGCCCGATGTACGGCGCCAGCTCCGGCTCCTCGTGCACTACGTACGGCCGGCCGGACAGGTCGACGGCCGCGCGGACCAGCACCTCGTCCATCGGGATGGTTGCCGAGCCGTACCGCCGGATGCCGGCCTTGTCGCCGAGCGCCCGCGCGAAGGCGTCACCCAGGGCGATGGCCGTGTCCTCCATCGTGTGGTGGGCGTCGATCTCGAGGTCACCCTCGGTGCGCACGGTCAGGTCGAAGCCGCCGTGCTTGGCGAGCTGGTTGAGCATGTGGTCGTAGAACCCCACGCCGGTGGCCAGGTCGCCCTTGCCGGTGCCGTCGAGGTCGATCTCGACGAGCACCTTGGTCTCCTTGGTGACGCGCTCGATGCGCGCTGTTCGGGTCACTGCAGTGCTCCCAGGAAGGCGTCGGTTTCGGATGCGGTGCCCGCGGTGACGCGCAGCCAGCCGGCCAGGCCGACGTCGCGGACCAGCACACCCCGGTCCAGCAGGCGCTGCCAGGCCACGTGCTGATCGCCGCCGACCTCGAAGAGCACGAAGTTCGCGTCGCTGTCGGCGACCCGGATCCCCCGCGCCCGCAGGGTGGTGACGATCCGGTCGCGCTGCTCCTTGATCGCGTCGACGGTGACGAGCAGGGCGGCGCGGTGGGCGAGAGCGGCCCGCGCGGCCGCCTGGGTCAGCGACGACAGGTGGTACGGCAGGCGGACGAGCTGGACGGCGTCGACCACGGCCGGGTCGGCCGCGAGATAACCGAGGCGCCCGCCGGCGAAGCCGAACGCCTTGCTCATCGTGCGGGTGACGACCAGGCGCGGGTGGCCGGGCAGCGACGCGAGCGCGCTGGGCGTGCCGGGCCGGGCGAACTCCGCGTACGCCTCGTCGACGACGACCATGCCCGGCGCCGCGGCCAGCACCGCCTCGACCACCGACGGGTCCAGGGCCGTGCCGGTCGGGTTGTTGGGTGAGCAGAGGAACACCAGGTCCGGCGCGTGCCGGTCGATCTGCTCGACCGCCGACTCCGGGGTGAGCCCGAAGTCGGGGTCGCGCAGCGCGCCGATCCAGCGGGTGCCGGTGCCGGCGGCCAGCAGCGGGTGCATCGAGTACGACGGGCCGAAGCCCAGCGCGGTGCGGCCAGGACCGGCGAACGCCTGCAGCAGCTGCTGCTGGACCTCGTTGGAGCCGTTGGCCGCCCAGACGTGCGCCGTGCCCAGCCCGTGGCCGAGATAGTCGGCCAGGTCGGCCCGCAACGCGACCGCGTCCCGGTCCGGGTAGCGGTTGAGGTCACGCAGCTCGGCCTGCACGGCCTTGCCGATCGCCTCCACCACGGCGTCGGGCACCGGGTACGAGTTCTCGTTGGTGTTGAGCCGCACCGCGACGTCGAGCTGCGGCGCCCCGTACGGCGACTTGCCCCGCAGGTCGTCCCGGATCGGCAGGTCGTCGATCGTGGTCACGAGGTGAACCTCGCGGTCACGGCCTGCCCGTGGCCCGGCAGGTCCTCGGCGTTGGCCAGCGCCACCACGTGCGGGGCGACGTCGCGCAGCGCCGCCTCGTCGTATTCGACCACGTGGATGCCCCGCAGGAACGACTGCACGGACAGGCCGGAGGAGTGCCGCGCGCAGCCGGCGGTCGGGAGCACGTGGTTGGAACCGGCGGCGTAGTCACCGAGGGAGACCGGCGAGTAGGCGCCGACGAAGATGGCCCCGGCGTTGCGCACCCGCATCGCCCACGCGCGGGCGTCGCGGGTCTGGATCTCCAGGTGCTCGGCCGCGTACGCGTCGACCACCCGCAGGCCCTGCTCCAGGTCGTCGACCAGGACGATGCCGGACTGGCGGCCGCCGAGCGCCTCGCGCACCCGGGCCTCGTGCTTGGTCGCCGGCACCTGCACGGCCAGCTGCGCCTCGACCGCCTCGGCCAGCTCCGGCGAGTCGGTGACCAGCACGCTGGCGGCGACCGGGTCGTGCTCGGCCTGGCTGATCAGGTCGGCCGCGACGTGCGCGGGCGAGGCCGTGTCGTCGGCCAGGATCGCGATCTCGGTCGGGCCGGCCTCGGCGTCGATGCCGACCGTGCCCTGCAGCAGGCGCTTGGCCGCGGTGACCCAGATGTTGCCCGGGCCGGTGATCACGTCGACCGGCTCGCAGCGGTCGGTCTCGTCGGCGCCGTCCGAGCCGTAGCCGAGCATCGCGATGGCCTGGGCGCCACCGACGGCGTACACCTCTTCGACGCCGAGCAGTGCGCACGCGGCCAGCACCCGGGCGTCGGGCAGGCCGGCGTTCTCCGGCTGCGGCGGGCTGGCCACCACCAGCGACTCGACGCCGGCGACCTGGGCGGGCACCACGTTCATCACCACGGTGGACGGATAGACGGCCAGGCCGCCCGGGACGTAGAGGCCGACGCGGGACACCGGGACGTGCCGCTCGGTGACGCTGCCGCCGGGCACGACCTGGGTGGTGACGTCGGTGCGCCGCTGGTCGCCGTGCACCTTGCGGGCGCGCTCGATGGCCACCAGCAGGGCGGCCCGGACGTCGGGGTCGAGCTCCTCGGCGGCGGCGGCGATCGCGGCCACCGGCACCCGCAGCCGCTCCAGCACGACGCCGTCGAATCTCTCCGTGGCCTCCCGGATCGCCGAGAACCCATGCTCGCGGACCGCCGTCACGACGGGGCGGATCTTCTCGACGGCAGCGGACACGTCGAGCTGGGCACGGGGCAGCAGACCGCGGGGGTCCCGACGGGAGCCGCGCAGGTCGATCCGATTCAGCACGGGTCAAGTCTAGGCGGCCCTGCGGCCGGCCCCCGGGCGGCATTCCAGGCACTGGGAAGGAGGCCTTTGCCACTTTTGCGCCGCAGCGAAATGAAGATCACCGGGACGGGGCGCGCGCGGACAGCTACCGGGCCGATACGCTCGCACCGTGGGCGCGATTATCCCGGTCTTCCCGCTGGGCACGGTGCTCTTTCCCGGCCTGGTGCTGCCCTTGCACATCTTCGAGGAGCGATACCGCACGCTCGTGCGCGATCTCGTCGCGACGACGGACGACGAACCGCACGAGTTCGGGGTGGTGACCCTCCGGTACGGCTGGGAGGTCGCCACCGCCGAGGGTGACGCCGAGCGCCCGGCCGACGAGGCGGCGATCACCCCTGAGCAGCTCTACGCCGTCGGCTGCACGGCGGAGCTGCGCCAGGTCACCGAGCTGCCCGACGGCCGCTTCGACATCGTCACGGTCGGCCGCCGGCGCTTCCGGGTGCTCGCGATCGCGGCGGACACCCATCCGTACCTGACCGCCGAGGTGGAGTGGCTGCCCGACGAGGAGAGCGGCGATCCGGTGTCGGCGCTGCTCGCCCCGCGGGTGCTGACCGCCTTCCGCACCTACCTGGACCTGCTGCGGCCCGACTCCGAGGTGCTCGACCAGGTCCCCGAGGACCCCACCGTGCTCTCCCACCTGGTCGCGGCGACCGCGCAGCTCACCACCGAGGAGCGCCAGGAGCTGCTGGGCGCGGTCGACACCGCCACCCGGCTGCGCACCGAGCTGCGGCTGCTCAACCGCGAGGCGGGTCTGCTGGCCAAGGTGCGGGCGGTGCCGGTGCCGCTGTCGGATCTGGCCCGGCCGGTGAGCCCGAACTGAAGCCGCCCGACCCGGAACCTTCCGAACCGAACCCGCCCGCGTGGGGCTCGGCCGAGCCGGGCCCGCCCGCATAGGGCCCGCCCGGCAGGTCGTGGCCGTAGCCCGGCCTGGCCCCGGGGAGCTCCAGGTCCGGATCGTTGGACCAGCCGGCCAGCAGCGTGGTCACGATCACCGCGGCGAAGGCGGCCACCAGCAGCGCGCCGTGCGCGTGCAGATCCGGCGGCCGGTCGTAGGTCTGCCCGGCGGTGGAGCTGTCCTGCCAGTCGTTCCAGGCGGACAGCCCGACCAGCCGGCCGGCCTGCCACATCACCAGCGTGCTGGCCAGTCCGCCCAGGGTCACCCCGAGCAGCAGGCCGGGACCCCGGTCGCGGCGCAGGACCAGCCAGATCAGCACGGCGGCGAGCAGCCCGAAGGCGAAACCGATCAGGGTGAACCAGGCGTCCGCCGCGATGTACTCCTCCGGCGACGGGTCGTTGACCACGATGCCGTTCTGCCCGGCGTTGATCACCGGGATGGTCGGCGAGAGCCAGGACCAGAGCAGGCCGAGCGGGGCGCCGGCGACGGCCATCGCGGCCGTGATCAAGACCGCGACAAGCACGGTACGGCGTAACGGCCGCCGCTTCGGCCGCACCGGCATCCAGCCCATGGCGTCGACGGGCTCGCCGTACGGGTAGGCCGGCGTGTCATACGGCTGGCCCTGCTCATACGGCTGGCCCTGCTCATACGGCTGGCCCTGCTCATAGCGCTGGGGGCCCGGCTCCTGGCTGGGGTTCACTCCCCGATCCTGCCAGGTCCGCCTGTGCGCCCGGTGCCGAGCACCGCCGCAGCGGGCATCAGAGGACCGCCGACGGACCGAGGATCATCTTCAGGTCGGCCCGCAGCGCGGGCGTCGGAGCCACCCGCACCGCACCCAGCCGGAAGATCGTGGTGCGGCTGCCGTTCTGCAGGTGGACGTGCACCTCGGCGTCGCCCGGGTGGCTGACCAGGATCTCCTTGAGCTCGTCGACCAGCGGCGGGGTGCACCGGGTGATCGGCATGGTCAGGGTGATCGGCTTGCTGTCCGGGTTGTGGGTCACGTCCGGCATCGACATGTCCATCGCCATGATCCGCGGGGTGTCGTCGCGGCGGTCGACCCGGCCCTTGACGATGACGATGGCGTCCTCGGCGATGTACTGGCCGATCACCTCGTACGTGTTCGGGAAGAACAGCGCCTCGACGCCGCCGGCCAGGTCCTCCAGCGTGGCCGACGCCCAGGCCCGGCCCTGCTTGGTGATCCGGCGCTGCACCCCGGTGAGGATGCCGGCGAGCGTGACGACCTGCCCGTCCGGCACCGAGCCCTCCTCGTTGAGGGCGGCGATGGTCGTGTCGGCCGAGTTGTGCAGCAGCTGTTCGAGACCGGCGAGGGGGTGGTCGGAGACGTAGAGGCCGAGCATCTCGCGCTCGAAGGCCAGCTTGTCGCGCTTGTCCCACTCGCTGTCGGTGATCGTGGGCATCGCCACGGTGGCCGCGCTGCCCGCGCCGGAGTCCTCGCCGAACGAGGCGAACAGGTCGAACTGCCCGGCCGCCTCGTTCTTCTTGACGTCGGCGTACGCGTCGATCGCCTCGGCGTGCACGGCCAGCAGGCCCTTGCGGGTGTGCCCCATCGAGTCGAAGGCACCGGCCTTGATCAGCGATTCCACGGTCTTCTTGTTGCAGGCGACGGCGTCCACCTTGGACAGGAACTCGTAGAAGTCGCCGTAGTCGCCCTTCTCCTTGCGGCAGCGCACGATGGCGTCGACGACGTTGTGCCCGACGTTGCGGACCGCGGCCAGGCCGAAGCGGATGTTCTTGCCGACCGGGGTGAACGGGCCGGCGGACTGGTTGACGTCCGGCGGCAGCACCTGGATGCCCATGCGCCGGCAGTCGGCCAGGTACATCGCCATCTTGTCCTTGTCGTCACCGACGCTGGTGAGCAGGCCGGCCATGTACTCGGCCGGATAGTTGGCCTTGAGGTAGCCGGTCCAGTAGGAGACCAGGCCGTACCCGGCGGTGTGGGCCTTGTTGAAGGCGTAGTCGGCGAACGGGACCAGGACGTCCCAGAGAGCCTTGATCGCGGCGTCGGAGTAGTTGCGCTGCTTCATGCCGTCGCGGAAGGAGACGTACTCCTTGTCGAGGACCTCGCGCTTCTTCTTACCCATGGCCCGGCGCAGCAGGTCGGCCTGGCCCAGCGAATAGCCGGCCAGCTTCTGCGCGGCGCGCTGCACCTGCTCCTGATAGACGATCAGGCCGTACGTCGGGCCGAGGATCTCCTCGAGCGGCTCCTCCAGCTCGGGGTGGATCGGGGTGATCTCCTGCAGCTTGTTCTTGCGGAGCGCGTAGTTGGTGTGCGAGTCGGCACCCATCGGGCCGGGCCGGTAGAGCGCCAGCACGGCGGAGATGTCCTCGAAGTTGTCGGGCTTCATCAGCCGCAGCAGCGAGCGCATCGGGCCACCGTCGAGCTGGAACACGCCCAGCGTGTCGCCGCGGGCCAGCAGGTCGTACGTCGGCTTGTCGTCCAGCGGCAGGGCCAGCAGGTCGATCTTCTTGCCGTGGTTGAGCTCGATGTTCTTGACCGCGTCGTCGATGATCGTCAGGTTGCGCAGGCCCAGGAAGTCCATCTTGAGCAGGCCGAGGGTCTCGCAGGTCGGGTAGTCGAACTGCGTGATGATCGCGCCGTCGGCCGGGCGCCGCATCAGCGGGATGTGGTCGATGATCGGCTCGGCGCTCATGATCACGCCGGCCGCGTGCACGCCGGTCTGCCGGATCAGGCCCTCGATGCCCCGGGCGGTGTCGATGACCTTCTTGACGTCCGGGTCGGTGTCGTACAGCGCACGGATCTCGCCGGCCTCGCTGTAGCGCTTGTGGTCTTTGTCGAAGATGCCGGAGAGCGGGATGTCCTTGCCCATCACGGCGGGCGGCATGGCCTTGGTGATCCGGTCGCCCACCGCGTACGGGTAACCCAGCACCCGGGCCGAGTCCTTGATCGCGGCCTTGGCCTTGATCGTGCCGAAGGTGGCGATCTGGGCGACCTTGTCCTCGCCCCAGCGCTCGGTCACGTACCGGATGACCTCGCCGCGCCGGCGCTCGTCGAAGTCGATGTCGACATCGGGCATGGACACGCGCTCCGGGTTGAGGAAGCGCTCGAAGATCAGCCCGTGCGGCAGCGGGTCCAGGTCGGTGATGCCCATCGCGTACGCGATCAGGGAGCCGGCGGCCGAGCCACGGCCCGGACCGACCGCGATGCCGTTGCGCTTGGACCACTGGATGAAGTCGGCGACCACGAGGAAGTACGACGGGAAGCCCATCTGGATGATGATCCCGAGCTCGTACTCCGCCTGCTTGAGGTGCGTCTCCGGGATGCCGCCGGGGAAGCGGCGCTTGAGCCCCTCGAACGCCTCGTGGCGGAACCAGGACTCCTCGGTGTGCCCGTCCGGGACCGGGAAGCGGGGCATCAGGTTCTTGAACGAGAACATGCCGTCGGTGTCCACCCGCTCGGCCACCAGCAGGGTGTTGCGGCAGCCCTCCAGCCAGGCGTCGGACGAGTCGACCGCGCGCATCTGGTCGGCCGACTTGACGAAGTAGCCGGCGCCGTCGAAACGGAACCGGTTGGGGTCGGCGACGTTGCTGCCGGTCTGCACGCACAGCAGCACGTCGTGCGCCTCGGCCTGGGCCTCGTGCGTGTAGTGCGAGTCGTTGGTGACCAGCGGCGGGATGGCGAGCTTGCGGCCGATCTCCAGCAGGCCGTCGCGGACCCGCTTCTCGATCGACAGGCCGTGGTCCATGATCTCGAGGAAGTAGTTCTCCCGGCCGAGGGCCTCCTGGTACATCGCCGCGGACTTGAGCGCCTCGTCGAACTGGCCCAGCCGCAGCCGGGTCTGCACGGCGCCGGACGGGCAGCCGGTGGTGCCCATGATGCCCTCGGCGTGCTCGGCGATGATGTCGAAGTCCATCCGCGGGTACTTGCCGAGCTGGCCCTCGATGGAGGCCCGCGAGTTGAGCCGGAAGAGGTTCTTCAGCCCGACGGCGTTACGGGCCCACATGGTCATGTGGGTGTAGGCGCCGTTACCGGCGACGTCGTCGCCCTTCTGCTCCGGGCGGCCCCACTTGATCCGGCTCTTGGTCAGCCGGGACTCGGGGGCGACGTACGCCTCGACACCGATCACCGGGGTGACCCCGGCCGCCGTGGCCTGCTTGTAGAAGTCGTACGCCCCGTGCATGTTGCCGTGGTCGGTGATCGCCGCGGCCGGCATGCCGAGGCGGTTGGCCTCGGCGAGCAGATCCTTGACCCGGGCGGCGCCGTCGAGCATCGAATACTCGGTGTGCACGTGGAGATGCACGAACGAGTCAGACACCCAGGGCCCCCTTAACCGCAGCGTTTCCGGACTCGCCAGAGCCTAGTCCGGCGCGGCCCGGCAAGGCACCGCTGACACCCGATCTATTCGGCGAATGGCTCGATCATCACAGCCGCGGCGCGCAGCCACGCCTGCCGCGTCTCCGGCTGGAGCACGCTGTACTCGATCGATGACCCGACCTCGAGCGCGGGGTCGTACGGGACCACCGCGACGGCCCGCGTCCGGGTGGCGAAATGCTTGGCCAGATCGTCCAGCAGCGGCAGCTTGCCGGGCGACGGGCAGGAGATCAACGTCACCGCGTTGGCGACCAGATCCTCCATGCCGGTCTCGTTGAGCACGTCCAGCATCCAGTCGGCGGTGAACGCGGCGTCCTCCCGCGGCACCGTGGTGATCACCAGCTGGTCGGCGCTGCGCATCACGGTCTGCCAGTTGACGCTCTCGACGTTGTTGCCCGTGTCGACGCAGATGACGTCGTGGGTGCGGCGCAGCAGGTCCATCACCCGGCGCACGGTGCTCTGGTCGAGCCGCTGGGCGAAACGCGGATTCTCCTCGCCGGCCAGCACGTCGTACGAGCCGTCGGAGGCGTGCCGCAGGAAGTCGTCCAGGTGCGACATCATCTGCTCGCCGTGCATGTTCTCGATCTCGAGCAGCTCGCTGACCAGGTGCCGGATCGTGCGCGCGTGCCGGGCACTGCCGGCCCGCAGGCCCAGCGTGCCGCGCAGCTCGTTGTCGTCCCAGGCGAGCACGCCCCGGCCCCGCACGCTGCCGATGGTGGCCGCGGCGAGCACGGTGGCGGTCGTCTTGTGCACGCCGCCCTTGGGGTTGGCGAACGCCAGCACCCGCGGCTTGCCGAGCTTGCGGCGCAGCACCGAGACCGCGCGGTCCTCCTGCTCGGGCCGGGCCTGCCGCCACTCGATGCGCGCCGGCGCGGGCGAGGTCGGCATGGGCGCGGTGGTCGCGGGCAGGGTGGGCGGCGGCTGCAGGGCCGGCGGAGGCGGCGCGGGGGCCACCGGCGGCGGCGGCATGACCGACGCCGACCCGACCGAGGCGGCACCCCGGCTCGGCGGCGGAGGCGCCAGCTCGGGCGTGACCCGACCGATCGACGCGGGTACGGACCGGGTGGCGGGATTGAAGAAGCTGTGCGGCTCCTCCGGCGCGGACCGGGACTGGAAGCCCTCGCCGATCCGCGACTGGCGGCGGGCCTCCGCGAGCGGATTCATCGGCCGGGGGTCGGGACGCGGCTCACCCAGCCGCGGATCCATCGGCCGCGGGTCGAGCGGCGGCGCCAACGGCTCGGACTGGCCCAGTCGCTCGCCCAGACCGGCGCGGCCGGGACGGCGCGGATCCAGCGGGTTGACCGGGCGGCGCTCCGGCGGCCGCTGGTCGAAGGCACCACGGGCCGGGTCGCTCTGCCGGGAATCGCTCTGCCGGGGATCGAGCGGGTTGAAGGGCCGGGCGGGACGTCCGGGCAGCGGTTGACCGCCCGCCGGACGGCGGGCCTCGGCCTCCGCATCATCACGATCGGTGTCGGCCTCGTCGGCCGTCCGTGACCCATGCCGGGCACGATCGAGCAGCGCCCGCCAACGCGGGGCTGGTTCCGCAGGCCGGCCCCAGCCGGTCTCGGTCCCATCCACGGCTCGTCCTCCCAGCGATTACTCGATGTGCCCCAACGACGCCTGTCCGATGCCCTGACGGGCCCGCCCGTTCTCCGACAGGCTACGGACGCCAACCCTATTCAGGCCACACCCCGAACCCGCAAATGCCCGGCGGTCTTGATCACCAAGTGGCAGAAACCACGTGCACGTGCACCTACCCGTACGCACCACAGGACTCGGTCGTTCAGGATGTCAACGCCCAGAAGCGTCGCGAGATGCTCCTGAGGCGGCCGGCGGCTGGCCGGGACCCGGTCCCACGGGTGACGCGGAGGCAACGGCAGCGCTCTCCTGAACTGCCGGGGCAGACGGACCGGACCCCAGGACGGGGCCGTCGGGTGAGGCCGAAGTCACAGCAGCCCCGGTCGATGAGGGTAGTGGCGCGGGGCGGGCGGGGGCAACACTGCGCGACCGCGAAGGCACGGTGGGCGCACCCGACTCCGGATCGTCGGGGACCGTGGTGGTCTGCTCCGGCCGGACCGGGCGGAACTCCGTACGGTCGAGGCTGCGGACCTCGGGGGCCGGATCGACCACCCGCACCTCGGCCCGGCCGGCCAGGTCCTCCAGCACGGCCGGCGTGGCCCGCACCACGGCGGCGAAGACACAGGCGCAATGGGCGCGGTAGGCGGCGGCCTCCGAGGCGGCGATCTGCGCGGCGTTCTCGTACGCCCGGCGCAGCCTGATCTGGTCGACGCCGTCGCCTTCGAGCTCGTCGCCCAGCTTGTGATAGTCGGCCTGCTCCTGGTCACGGGCCAGAGCGGCGTTGAGCATGCCGGTCACCACGTCCTGCGGCATCCGGTAGACGGGGATCTTGACCACTGGGGTGCGTACCCCCGGCAGGGGCGCCCGGGCGTAGACCTCGGCCACCGGCACCCCGGCGAGGGTCGCCTGCAGCTTGTCCGGCGGGAGGTACGCCCGCAGGCTGACCAGCGCCCACGTCTCCCCCGCCACCGGTGAACCCGACGAGGGCAGCAGCGCGGCCAGCTCGCCGCGGCTGGAGCGCAGATAGCCGGAGACGGACTGGCCCTCGACCACCCCGACCCGCACCACGTCACCGCTGGGATCGACCGTCTCGGGGCCGTGGTCGGCTGCCCAGACCACGGCGATGAGCAGGGCGGTCACCGACGCCACGGCCAGCCCGCTGAGGATCCGCAACCGGGACGGGGCCGTGCCGATGCGGGACAGGCCGCGGGTCAGCGGCGGCAGCACCCTGTCCCCTGTCCTCATCGAGGTCGCCCCCTCAGACGGCGGTCGTCAGCTCGCGTCGCGGAGCACGTCCAGTGCGTACCCCAGGTCGTCAGGGTAGTCGCTGACGAAACGAACCTCGTCCTGCGTACGGGGGTGGAGGAAGCCGAGCTCGCGGGCGTGCAGCCACTGCCGGCCCAGCTTGAGCCGCGCGGACAGGGTCGGGTCGGCGCCGTACGTGACATCGCCGACGCACGGGTGCCGCATCGCCGAGAAGTGCACCCGGATCTGGTGGGTCCGGCCGGTCTCCAGCTTGACGTCGACCAGGCTGGCCGAGCGGAACGCCTCGAGCGTGTCGTAGTGGGTGACGCTGGGCTTGCCGCCGTTCATCACCGCATACCGGTAGTCGGCGGTGGGGTGCCGGTCGATCGGCGCGTCGATCGTGCCGCGCAGCGGGTCCAGGTGGCCCTGCACGACCGCGTGGTAGCGCTTGTCGACCTCGCGCTCCTTGAACGCCCGCTTCAGCGCGCTGTAGGCCAGCTCGCTCTTGGCCACCACCATGAGCCCGGTGGTGCCGACGTCGAGGCGGTGCACGACCCCCTGACGCTCGGCGGCGCCGCTGGTCGCGACGTTCTGGCCCATCGCGGCGAGGCCGCCGATGACCGTCGGGCCGGTCCAGCCCGGGCTCGGGTGCGCGGCCACGCCGACCGGCTTGTCCACCACGACGATGTCGTCGTCGCTGTAGATGATCTTCATGCCGTGCACCGGCGTGGCTTCCAGCGTCGGCGCGGTCACCGGCGGCGGCAGCGTGACCTCGAGCCACGAACCGGCGGAGACCTTGTCGGACTTCGGCCGCGGGATGCCGTCGACGAGGGCGTCACCGGACTCGACCAGCGTCGCGGCGGCGGTGCGGGACAGGCCGAAGATGCGCGACACGGCCTGATCGAGACGCATGCCGTCCAGACCGTCCGGCACGGGCAAGGAACGGGAGGTCATGCGGAGCCCACCTTTCGCATGCCCTTCTGGCCCTCGCCGTCACGGTCGCGACCCGCGCACCCTCGGCGCGGCTCGGTGCAGTCGGTCATGCGGTCTCGGCTTTCCTGGAGGAGGCCCTGCTGCCGTCGCGCTGGCGCCCGGTGAGCTCCAGCAGCACGGCGAGGACGACGCCGACGGACAGGCAGCTGTCGGCGATGTTGAAGACCGCGAAGTACTCCCCGTACGGTCCGAACAGGCTGATCATGTCGACGACGTGTCCCTGGAACGGCCCGGGCGCCCGGAACAGCCGGTCGCCCAGGTTGCCGAGCGCACCGCCGAGCACCAGCCCGAGCGCGATCGCCCAGGGCACCGAGCGCAGCTTGCGGGCCATGTAGCCGATCCAGCCGATCACCAGGATCGTGACCAGCGGGAAGACCCAGGTGTAACCGCTGCCGAGACTGAACGCGGCCCCGCTGTTGCGCAGCAGCGAGAGGTAGACCAGTCCGCCCAGGATCCGGACCGGCTCGCCCTCGGTCAGCCCGTTGGTGCAGAGCTCCTTGACGACCTGGTCGAGCACGACGGCGAGCAGGGCGGTGATGGCGAGCACAGCCACAGCGCGGCGACCGAACCCGGAGAGAGCCCCGGGCCCGGAAGCGGTCGCCGTGGTGCCACCCGCAGCCTCGTCGGCGTTCAGCGTCGTTCCTCCAACTGCTTACAGGACACACAGAGGGTCGCGACCGGGAACGCCGCCAGCCGCTCGACGGGGATGGCGTTGCCGCATCGCTCGCACCAACCGTAGTTGCCCGTCCCGAGCCGGTCGATGGCGCGCTCCACCTGTGTGATCCGGTCGAGGAGATTGTTGGCCAGAGTGATCTCCTGCTCACGCTCCCCGGTCTTGGTGCCCCGGTCGCCCTCGTCGTCACCGGCGGAGTCGGTGAGCCGGTCACGCTGCAGCTCGGTGATCTCGCTGAGCGTCTGGTCGTACTCGGCCTGCAGTTCGTCGCGGCGCTCCACGAGCGCGACGCGGATCTTCTCGGTCTCCGCCGCGCTGCGCGCCTTGGCGGGCGCGGCCTTCGCGGTCGACGCGGACCTGGTGTCGGTTGCCTTGGCCATCGTCGCTCCCCTGAGCCGCGCTGCACGCGGCGAATCGGCGGTCTTCCAGCGGTCATCGGGACGTGGTCGGCCACCCGTCCCGTATCGGCGCCCCGGCCGCGCCCCCACGCGACCCGTGCACCTGCCCCCACGTGCACAAACGGCGCGGCCATGGATCGCCGCGCACTCCGGAGGGTGGCAAGGATACGGAACGTGAAGAGCAGCGACAACACGGCGCACCGGCCCGGTGACGGATTAACCCGGACGAATCCCCCGTACGCCCCTCGTCGGATACCCGACGACCGCACCCGCCTCGTTCGCACCTGCCGCTCGCTCCGGGTTCGCCGGCGGCGGGTGGGCCAATCGACGCAGCCGAATCGCCAGACAAGACCAAACGCCGACACCGCCCGAAAACCGGCCACAACCCCGCGCTCAGGATCGGTCGCGGCCGTCCTCACCGAACCAGCGGGCCAGCCGCCCCCGCCGGCTCACCGCCCGCAGCCGCCGCTCGGCCAGGTCCCGGGCAGCCGCCGTGGTGACGATCAGCAGGCCGTCGCCGGTCCGCAGCCGGGTGTCCGGACCCGGCACGAAGCCCGCGCCCTCCCGCACCACCAGCGTCACCACCGCACCGACCGGCAGCCGCAACTCGTCGATGTGCACCCCGGCCAGCCGCGACCCCGGCGCCACGTCGAGCTGTAACAGGTCGGCGTGCATCTGCTCCAGCGGTGCGGTCTCGACCTGGATCTCGATGGCCTCGGCGGGCGCGGTGATGCGCAGCAGCCGGGCGACCGGCGCCAGCGTGCCGGCCTGCACCAGCGTGAAGATGATCACCAGCACGAACACCACGTCGAAGAGCGTCCCGGCCCCGGGCGTCGCGCTGGACAGCGGGATGGTGGCCAGCACGATCGGCACCGCCCCGCGCAACCCGGCCCAGGACAGGAACGTCCGCCCGGACCGGCCCAGCTCCCGGAAACTGCGGCTGGCCAGCGCCGAGATCCAGACGGACAGCGGCCGGGCCAGCAGCACGAGCGCGCACCCGACAACCAGTGCGGGCACCAGCGCCTCACCCAGCCGGGCCGGCGAGGCGAGCAGCCCGAGCAGCACGAACAAGCCGATCTGGGCGACCCAGGCCAGCGCGTCGGCGAACCCGAGAATGGCCTGACGGTGCGGCAGGCGGGCGTTGCCGAGAACCACCCCGGCCACGTAGACGGCGAGGAAACCGGAGGCGTGGGCGACGGCGCCGGCCGCGTACGCCAGGAAGGTGAGCGCGACCGCCGCGATCGGATAGAGGCCCGCCGACGGCAGGGCCGCATTGCGCAGCAGCCAGCGCCCGGTCGCCCCCACGGCCAGCCCGATCGCGGCGCCGGCGGCGAGCTCGTAGCCGACGATCAGGAGCTCGTACCACCAGGGGTGAGTCATCCCGGCAGTGGCCGACAGCAGGACGACCAGCAGGACCACCGGGGCGTCGTTCATGCCGGACTCGGCCTCGAGCGTGGCGACCAGCCGGGGTGGCAGCCGCAACACCCGCAGGGTGGCGAAAACCGCGGCGGCGTCGGTGGACGAGAGCACCGCGCCGTAGAGCAGGGCGAGGCGCCAGTCCACGTCGAGCACGAAATGCACGACGACGCCGACCACGGCGATGCTCACGGCCACCCCGAGGGTGGCCAGCGTGGCCGACAACCCCAGAACCGGCCGCAGCGTGCTCCAGCGGGCGGTCAGCCCACCCTCGGCGATGATCATGATCAGGGCGCAGAACCCGAGGGTACGGGTGAGCTCGGCATCATCGAACCGGATCCCGAACCCGGCCTCCCCGATGACCACCCCGATCAGCAGGTAGACCAGCAGACTGGGCAGTCCGAGCCGGGTGGAGAGCCGGACAGCACCGACGGCGACCAGCAGCACAGCGGCGCCGACAAGCAGCGCGAGGTCGAGCCCGCCGGTCATGTGCTGCCGTCACGCAGGGCGGCGAACCGCTCCCCGACATCCCCGGCGACCGCAAAAACCTTGTCCCGGCTGGTGGCGCCGACCTTGAGCACAACGTCCCGGACCTTGACCCCGAGCGCAGCGGCCAGCGCCTGCCGAACGGCCTCAGTAGCCTTCCCATCGACGGCGGGCGCCCCGACGGCGACGATCAGCGCGGGCCCGTGCGGCCCCTCATAACGCCCACCGACCCGGGTACGCCCGGCGCCCGGCCGCACCCGAACCACGACGACCCGCCCCTCACCGCTGCCGCCGTGAGCAGCTCGCGGCCGGCTCGCGCCGGGTCGGTCGGTGGCCGGATCGGGTGGGGGGACGCGCCGCTTGGCCATGCCCCATTGTGCCGATC
Source organism: Actinoplanes sp. NPDC004185 (assembly GCF_053603475.1). Taxonomy (NCBI): domain Bacteria; kingdom Bacillati; phylum Actinomycetota; class Actinomycetes; order Micromonosporales; family Micromonosporaceae; genus Actinoplanes; species Actinoplanes sp. NPDC004185. The sequence goes on from NZ_JBSGFR010000017.1 coordinate 78,252, forward strand.
ATCCAGACGCCACCAAATCAGACGTTCCGCCACCGCTCCACCCAGCCCCGCCTACCCCAGCCCCGCCTTCTCCCCGCCTCGTCCTCCCCGGCCCTGCCTCGCCCCGGCCGTCCCTCTTCCAACCCGGCCTTCCGTCGGCCGTGCCCTCCCCGACCCCGCCTTTCCCCCAACCCCGGGACACGCCCAGGGTGCCGGTCACCGACCGCCGGACAAGGCCGAAATGCCCGTCGCCAGGCGGCCGGACGAGGGAGAAGGGCCCGTCACCCCGCTCGGACAAAGGTCGAGGTGCCGGATCGGAGTGGTGCCAAGATCGAGCCGGGACGACCGTTACGGGAGCAGCAACCGCGCGGCGAGTCTGACGACTCAGACGCAGCCCGGTCGGCAGCAACCGCGCTGCCACCGCGCCGGGTGGGATGGTCAGCGGCGGGCGGCCGCGGCGACCAGCCGGTCGACCGGCCGGCACAGCCCGCAAGGGCTGAACCCGAGCTCAACCGCCTCAGCCACCGGCAGCCCCTCGGTCAACCGGCCCACCAGGTGCGAACAGTCCGCCAGGTGGTACCGGGGCCGGCCGTCGACCACCAGGACCTCGGCGTCGAGGCTGGCCACCCGTACCGCGTCCGCCGGGCGGACCGATTGGGGCAGGGGCTCGTCGTCCGGGTCGTCCGGGTCCGGCTCGTCGAACTCTCCCGGGGACTGGTCGTCCGCGCGAGCGCCGCCGATCAGGCTCGCGGCGTGCTCGTAGTCCGTGGGGTCCGGTGCCGGTTCCGTCGGCGCCGGGCCGGCCGTCTGACCCGAGGAAGGCCGGCCGGCCGCGGCGTCGTCGTAGTCGTAGAGGTCGGCGTCCGGTTGCACCCGCTGGGTCGCGTCCGGGCCCGGGAGATTTTCCTCCGCGTCCTGCCGGCCGGCCGCGTAGGCGGCCTCGGAATCGTCGGAGTCGTCCGGGAGGCCCGCCACGTAGGCGGAGTCGGCGTCCGGCTCCGGGCGGCGGCGGGCCGCGCGTGCGGCATCGCCGGCCGGGGCCATTGCCGCGCGCCGGGCGGCCGAGGCCTGGCGGGCGCCGATGACCAGGGCCACCGCGGCCAGCAGGCTGGCGACGATGGAGCTGATCAACAGGGTGCTCGACCCGCCCACGAGGCCGAGCACGAGCAGCGTGACGGCGACGAGGATGAGCAGCAGACTAACAACGATCATGGCTCATCCCCGCCGCTGTGCGACCGTTCCGCAAGCCGAGGCTCAGCGGCCGGTCTCGATGGAGTTGGCGCGGCTGCCGCCGTACGAGCCGGCGAGGCCCGCGGCCGCGAGGCCACCGGAGCCGCCGACCGAACGGTTGGCGTCGGCGCGGGTCATCTCGGCTTCGAGGCCCTGGCCACGACCGTCGAGGTCGCGCAGCTGGCTCTCGAGGTACGCCTTCAGTCGCGTGCGGTACTCCCGCTCGAACTGCTTGAGCTCCTCGATGTGCTTCTGCAGCGCCGACCGCTTGGCGTCCAGGCCGCCCATGGCCTCCTGGTGCCGCTGGCGCGCGTCGCGCTCCAGGGCGTCCGCCTTGGCGCGGGCCTCGCGGGTGACCTCCTCCGCCTTGGAGCGGGCGTCGGAGAGAAGCTTGTCGGCCTCGCGGCGGGCGTCGGACACGTGGTCGTCGGCCGTACGCTGGGCCATCATCAGCACGCGCAGCGCCTGCTGCTCGCCGTCGGCGCCCGTGGGGGCTCCGGCACCGGCGCCGACCGGGCCCTGGGCCCGGACCTGCTCCAGCTCGGCCTGCATCTGCCGGGCAGCCTGCTCAGCGGCAGACTTGTCGCGCTGCACCCGGTCGAGCTGGGCCTTCATCTCGTTGAGCTCCGCCGCCAGCCGCGGGTCGGCGCTCGGGCCGGCTGGTGCGCCACCCCGACCGCCGCGCTCCACCTGGGCGCGCAGCTCGTTGTTCTCCTCGATCAGACGGGCGAGTTCGCGCTCGACCTCGTCCAGGAAGGCGTCGACCTCCTCCTCGTCGTACCCCCGCTTGCCGATAGGGGGTTTCTTGAAGGCGACGTTGTGCACGTCCGCCGGGGTCAGCGGCATCGAAACTCCTCGGGTCAGTTGCGGCCGCGTGGGGCGCAGTCGATCAGGCGGACGCTGTCACGCGAACGCGATGATCAGACGCGCTAACACGAAGTTCAAAAGCACGAACAGGATAACCAGCAGGACCAGGGACGCCAGGTCCAAACTCACGGTACCAATTCGAAGCGGTGGGATCACACGCCTCAACGCCTTGAGGGGTGGATCAGTGACGCTCCACACCGATTCCAATGCCGCCGACGCCCCTCGGCCCGGCTGCCACCGACGCCCGTACTGCAGCACCGCACCCAGGACGAACCGGGCGAGCAGGGTCAGGAAGAACACATAGAGCAGCAGATAGATGATCTGAAACACGATCGACAGCACGTCAGGCGGGTCCCTCGTTAGGGTCAACTCTGGTTGAAGAAACCGCCCTCAGCGATCTTGGCCTTGTCCTCTGCCGTGACCTGGACGTTGGCCGGTGAGAGCAGGAAAACCCGGTTGGTCACGCGCTCGATCGTACCGCGCAGACCGAAAGCCAGCCCGGCGGCGAAGTCGACCAGCCGGCGGGCGTCCCCTTCATCCATCTCGGTGAGATTGATGATGACCGGTACGCCGTCGCGGAAGTGCTCGCCGATGGTGCGCGCCTCGCGGTACGTGGTCGGGTGCAGCGTGGTGATCTGGTAGCGCTGGTCCTCCTCGACGACCCGCTGGTGCACCTGGGTCTGCGGGGCGAGCGCGAGGTTGTCGCGGGTGGAGTAGCCCGTCGGCTCGGCGACCGGCGCCGGCGGCCGGGTGATCGAGCGCACGCTGGCGCGCTCCTGCCGTTCCGGCCGGTCGTGGTCGTCCCGGTCGAGGTCGAGGCGGGCGGCGGCGCGCTCCAGGCGGCCACTGCGCTCCTGGCGGGCCCGCGGCAGCGCGGGTGCCTCCTCGACGTCGTCCTCTTCGTCGGCGAACTCGTCGGCGTAGCGGTAACCGGAGTCGCGGTCCCGGTCGCGCTCACGCTCGCGGTAGCCGCCACCGTCGCGGTAGCGGTCGTCGTACTGGTCGTCCTCTTCCACGAGGCCGAGCCACACGCCGGCCTTTCGCAAAGCGCTCATGACGTCACCCGCCCCTGCTCGGCGCCGAACCGCTCGTCCATGCCCCCACCTCCGTCCGCTGTGCGGCCCGCGCCCCCTCGGCGTGCCGCGTCCCCCCTTGCACGGATCCCGCGTTCGGTAAACATGACCGCGGCCCGCTGCGACGCTGCGTCGTCCGGGCGCGTCGGCCGAGGCACGTCGCGCGTAAACAACACGTATGTAGTTTGCTGCCCGCCGCAAGGCTACCGCAGCGTGTTTCGCATCCCGAGCAAAGAAGTGCCGATCCGTACGTGTGTCGCGCCGTGCCGGACCGCCTGCTCGAGGTCACCGCTCATGCCGGCCGAAATGTCCGTCGCGTCCGGATAATCGGACCGCAGCCGGGCGGCCAGGCCGGCCAGTTCCTCGAAGGCCCGGGCCGGTTCCCACCCGCGCGGCGCCACCGCCATCACGCCACCCAGCCGCAGCCCTTCGGCCGCCTCGACCGCCGCCGCGACCCGCCACAGGTCACGATCGGGATCGCTGCCGTCCGCCACTGCCCCGCCACGGTCGGGATCACCGTCGATGCTGACCTGCACCAGCACGTCCAGCGGGCGGTCGCGGAGCCGGGCCGCGGCCGGGGCGAGCGCCCCGGCCAGGCGCGTCGAGTCCACCGATTCCACGACGTCGGCGTAGGTGACCACCGACTTGGCCTTGTTGCGCTGCAACTGACCGACGAAGTGCCAGCGCAGTGCCGCCGTCACGGCCGCCGCTTTGGCCGCCGCTTCCTGATCTTTGTTCTCCCCGACGTCGGTGACGCCGAGCCCGGCGAGCAACTCCACGTCGCTCGCCGGGTACGTCTTGGTCACCGCGACCAGGGTCACCGACCCGGGGTCGCGGCCGGCCGCCGTGCAGGCACGCTCGATCCGCCGGCGCACCTCGTCCAGCGAGGCTGCCAGCTCGTCGCGGCGCGCCCCTTGTCCCAAAGCTGTCAGGAGCCGTTCTTCAGGAAGTCCGGCACGTCCACGTCGTCGAAGAGAACCCGGCGCGGCGGCGGGGTGGTCGCGGCAGGCGGCGCCGGCGGCGTCACCGGCACCGGCGAGGACGGCGTGACCGCGGGCGGTGCCGCCTGCTGGACCACCTTGCGAGCGGGCTCAGCCGGCTTGTACGAGGGCGTGCCCCCGTCGAAGCCCGCGGCGATGACCGTGACCCGCACCTCGTCGCCCAGCGCGTCGTCGATGACCGCACCGAAGATGATGTTGGCGTCCGGGTGGGCCGCGTCCGTGACCAGCTGGGCCGCGTCGTTGATCTCGAACAGGCCGAGGTCGGAGCCGCCGGCGATGGAGAGCAGCACGCCGCGCGCGCCGTCCATGCTCTGCTCCAGCAGCGGGCTGGAGATGGCCTTCTCGGCCGCCTCGACGGCGCGGTTGTCGCCGCGCGCGCTGCCGATGCCCATGAGCGCGCTGCCCGCGCCGCTCATCACGCTCTTCACGTCGGCGAAGTCGAGGTTGATCAGACCCGGGGTGGTGATCAGGTCGGTGATGCCCTGCACGCCGGAGAGCAGCACCTGGTCGGCCTGGCGGAACGCGTCCATCATGCTGATGCCGCGGTCGCCCAGGGCGAGCAGCCGGTCGTTCGGGATCACGATGAGGGTGTCGCACTGGTTGCGCAGCTCGTCGATGCCCGCCTCGGCCTGCACCTGGCGGCGCTTGCCCTCGAACGAGAACGGCCGGGTCACCACGCCGATGGTCAGGGCGCCCAGCTTGCGGGCGATGTTGGCGACCACGGGCGCGCCACCGGTGCCCGTGCCGCCGCCCTCGCCGCAGGTCACGAAGACCATGTCGGCGCCCTTGAGGACTTCCTCGATCTCGTCGCGGTGGTCCTCGGCGGCGTTCTTGCCGACGTCCGGCTGCGCGCCGGCGCCGAGGCCCCGGGTGAGTTCGCGGCCGACGTCGAGCTTGACGTCGGCGTCGCTCATCAGCAGCGCCTGCGCATCGGTGTTGATCGCGATGAATTCGACTCCCTTGAGCCCAACCTCGATCATGCGGTTCACGGCGTTGACGCCGCCGCCGCCGATGCCGACGACCTTGATGACCGCAAGGTAGTTGTGCGGAGGTGTCATCGGGCTCAGCCTTCCCTTCAGGGTTGTGGGTGTCGAGGGCCCCAGCGGTCCGGCCAAGAACCGCCATCGATACCCGCGCCGTACAAGGGAGGGCGAGGAAACCCTCACCCTCTACTAGAGGCTTAGTGTTATGTCAACTACTCGAACCTCTCGGGGCAACGTAAGCGGCGGACAGGCGACAACCAAGGACCGACGCGGCGTGTCGGCGTCCGCTTACGTGGCGAGTATCCGACTCAGCCGTAACCTTGGACGGAATGCGCCGTTCAGCCGTCTTTGTCCGGTTAGCGGATGGTCACTACATCCGGGGCACTGACATCGATCGTGTCGCCCTTGCGCTCGAGCAGCACCGTCGCCACCTGAGCCTTGCGCTCGCTCTGCGTCTCGTCGCCCCAGAAGACCTCGCGGTCCTTGCGCAACCCCAGCCGCACCTGCGCGGGGGCCAGCACGGAGATCGAGACGACCTGCTCGCGCAGCTCCGCGGTCAGCGACGACAGCACGGTCAGCGCCGACCGGGTGTTGATGTCGTCGGGGCCGGGCGCCGTGAGCTGCGCCAGCGGCAGGCCGGGCGGGCGCCGCGAGACCGTGCGGTAGGCGACGCCCTCACCGTCGATCAGGGTGAAATTCTTGCCCGCCGCCACGACGGCGACCGGCGTGCGCTCCACGACCTCGATTACGACGGTCCCGGGCCAGCTGCGGGACACCACGGCCCGGTCGACCGCGGGCAGGCCCTCCACCCGGCCCCGGATCCGGTCCAGGTCGACGCCGGCCAGGGGCTGCTTCATCCGTACGGCGGCAGCCTCCTCGACCTGCAGCGGCGTGAGCGAATCGGTGCCGACCACCTCGACCTGGCGTACGCCGAGCACCGACGTGCCGTACACGATCCAGGCGACCGCCCCCGCGACCAGCAGCACGCCCGCCGCGACCGCCCAGGGCAGCGCCGCACGCAGCTTGCGCCGGCGGGCGCGGGCCATGAACCGCCGGACCGAGGTCGGCACGGCATCCGTGTCCGCCCGCACCAGCCGCCAGCTGCGCCCGCCCCCGCCGTCGCTCATGGGTCCTCCGGTCCGGTCAGGCCTCGGCCAGGGCGGCCAGCAACTCGTCACCCATCATCGAGATCGGCGGCGCGCCCATGGTGACCACGACATCACCGGGCCGGCTGCGCCGCAGCACCTCGGCCGGCACGTCCTCCCAGGACGGCACGAAGACCTTGTGCTCCGCCGGCAGGTCGACGGCCGCGGTCAGCGCGACGCCGCCCTCACCGGGACCGCGCTGCTCGCCGGGGCCGAAGACCTCCATGACGATCACCTCGTCGGCCAGGGCCAGCCCCTCGGCCAGCTCGGTCTGCAGGTCACGGGTGCGATAGACGCGGTACGGCTGGAACACCACCACGAGCCGCCCGTCCCCGGCCACCTCGCGCAGCGTGCGCAGAGCCGCCTTGACCGAGGTCGGGTGGTACGCGTACTCGTCGTAGACGCGCACCCCGGCGACCGTGCCCTTGCGCTCGAACCGTCGCCGCACCCCCGGGAAGGAGCTGAGCGCCTCGGTGATCTTCTGCAGGGGGATGCCGAGCCGCATCGCGGTCAGCACCGCCGCGGCGCCGTTGAGGCCCATGTGCCGGCCGGGCAGCGCCAGCGCGATCTCGCCGAGCGGCTTGCCGTCCAGGGTGGCCTGGTAACGCACGCCCTGCACGGAGGACACCACGTCGGTGATCCGCAGGTCGGCGCCCTCGGACTCGCCGTACGTGTAGACCGTGCGACCGGCGGCCCGCAGCGAAGCGATCAGCTCCTGCACGCCCTCGTCGTCGGCGCAGGTGACCACGAAGCCGTCCGGGTCGGTCAGCTCGGCGAACTCCAGGAAGCCCGCCTTGAGCCCCGCCAGGTCACCCCAGTTGTTGAGGTGGTCGCCCTCGATGTTGGTGATGATGGCGACGTGCGGCCGGTAGATCAGGAACGACTTGTCGCTCTCGTCGGCCTCGGCCACGAAGTAGCTGCCGGAGCCGTGGTGGCCGTTGGAGCCGGCCGCGGAGATCTCGCCGCCGATCACGAACGACGGGTCCTCGCCGGCGTGCTGCAGGATCACCGTCATGATCGACGTGGTGGTGGTCTTGCCGTGGGTGCCGGCCACCGCGATCGTGCGGCGCCCGGTCATCGCGGCGGCGAGCGCCTCGGACCGGTGCAGCACCCGCAGCCCGCGCCGGCGGGCCTCGACGATCTCGACGTGGTCCTGCGGGATCGCCGTCGAGTAGACGACCGTGTCGACGCCGTCGAGGTTGGACGCCTCGTGCGCCATGTGCACCGTGCCACCGAGCGCGCGCAGCGCGGCCAGGGCCGGCCACTCCCGCAGCTCGCTGCCGGAGACCGGGACACCCCGGGTCAGCAGCAGCCGGGCCAGGCCGCCCATGCCCACGCCACCGATGCCGATGAGGTGGACGGTGCCCAGCTGCTCGGCGGTCAACTCGCCGGCCGGCGTCAGTTCCGCCGTGTTCACAGGACCACTCCCCTAGTTGTCGGGCTCATCGGCGGGCCACTGCCTCGCACACGAAGTCGAGCAGGGCCTCGTCGCCGTCGCGACGGCCGTAGCCGCCCGCCGCGGCACCCATTGTGGCGAGGCGCCGCGGGTCCCGGGCGAGCGGGATGACCGTACGCTCGATCCACTCCGGGGTCAGCTCGGCGTTGTCCACCAGCAGACCGCCGCCGGCCTCGACCACGGGCAGGGCGTTGCGCTTCTGCTCCTGGTTGCTGAACGGGTACGGCACGTAGATCGCCGGCATCCCGATCGCGGTGGTCTCGGCGACGGTGATCGCCCCGCCCCGGCACAGCATCAGGTCGGCGGCGGCATAGCCCAGGTTCATGTCGGACAGGTACGGCACCACGACGTACGGCACCGGCAGATCGCTGGGGATCTCGAACGGGTCGTTGCGCCCGCCCTGCACGTGCAGCACCTGGATGCCGGCGTGGGCCAGCTTCTTGGCCGCGCCGGCCACCGCCAGGTTGATCGTGCGGGCGCCGGACGAGCCACCGGAGACGAACAGCACCGGCAGGTCGGGGCGCAGCCCGAAGTGGGCCAGGGCCTGCGGGCGCAGCGCGTTGCGGTCCATCCGGGTGATGGCCGTGCGCAGGGGCACACCGACGACCCGGGCGTCGCGCAGCGACTCGGCCTGCTGCGGCTGGGTCGGGAACCCCACCGCGATGTTCTTGGTGAACTTCATGCCCATCCGGTTGGCCACCCCCGGGGGCACGTTCACCTCGTGGATGACGATGGGCAGCTCGCGCCGCCAGGCCGCCAGGTACGCCGGCACAGACACGTAGCCGCCGAAGCCGACCACCACGTCCGCCTGCACCTCGTCGAGGATCTGACCGGCCGCGTGGGCCGACTTGTACATCCGGTCCGGGGTGCGCAGCAGGTTCAGGTTGAGCGCGCGGGGCAGCTGGAAGGCCGGGATGACCCGCAGGTCGTAGCCGGCCGGCGGGATCAGCTCGTTCTCCATGCCCTTCGGGCTGCCCAGCGTCGTGATCCGCACCTCGGGGAAGTGGCGGCGCAGGGCGTCGGCGAAGGCGAGCAGCGGGTAGATGTGACCGCCGGTGCCTCCCCCGGCGAGCACGACAGACCGCAGCAGGCCCATCACGGTCTCCAGTTCTCCCCCGCCGGATCTGGTGCCCGGGTGCCCGATCACCGGGCGGGCGGGCGCGGCTTGGACGGCCGCCGCGGCGGGGGGAGCGGCGGCAGCGGGGCCCAGAGTAGCCGTACCCATCGGGCGGGCGGACGGGCGTGCAGGGCCCGGGCCGCGTCCGGCTCGGCGCGGGCGAAGGAGGCGAGGATGCCGATCGCGGCCAGGGTCACGACCAGGGCGCTGCCACCGGTGGAGATGAACGGCAGCGGCAGCCCGGTGATCGGCAGCAGGCCCACCACCCCGCCGATGTTGATCACGGCCTGGGCCACCAGCCAGGTGGTGATGCCGGTGGCGGCCAGCCGGCGGAACGGGTCGTCGACCCGGCGCGCGATCCGGAACCCGGTGTACGCCAGCACCGCGAACAGCGCCAGGATGACGGCACAGCCGACCACCCCGAGCTCCTCGGCCACGACGGCGTAGATGAAGTCGTTGTCGGCCGCGGGCAGCCAGTTCCACTTCAGGGCGCCCTTGCCCAGCCCGACGCCGAACCAGCCGCCCTCGTAGATCGCCGAGCGGCCCTGCACCATCTGGTAGCAGAAGTCCGACTGGCAGTCCTCGAGCGGCTTGAACAGCACGGTGATCCGGGCCAGCCGGTAGTTGTCCTCGCCGACCGCGCCCGAGCCCGCACCGCGCGACGCCGCGGCGATCAGCAGGCCGATGCCGGACAGGCCGAGCACCCCGAGGGCGGCGAAGACCCGCATCCGGACCCCGGCGGCCCACAGCAGCCCGATCACCAGCGACAGCAGCACCAGCATGGTGCCCAGGTCGTTGTAGCCGACCAGCACGAACAGCAGGCCGACCAGCGGGAACAGCGGCATGGCGAGCTCGCGCCAGTGGCCCAGCGCCGCACCCTTGCGGGCGATGATGTCAGCGCCCCAGAGCACCACGCCGAGCTTGGCGATCTCGGACGGCTGGATGCCGATCGGGCCGATGTAGAGCCACAGCAGCTTGGCCTTCAGCGGACCCAGGGCGACGATGCCGGTCTGCGGATCCGCGTCGATCATGCCGACCGAGCGCATCGCCATCAGCAGGTCCAACAGGACCAGCAGGACGATGGCCGAGCCGAGCACGTACTTGCCGAGGAAACGCAGGGTGCTCGCGGGCAGCCGCTGGCAGACCCAGAAGCCGACCAGGCCCAGCACGGCGAAGATGAGCTGGTTGCGGATGGCGGAGAACGCGCTGCCGTCCTCGGCGTACGCCTTGACGCTGGTCGCGGAGAAGACCATGGTCAGGCCGATCAGCAGCAGCAGGCCGGAGCTGGCGAGCAGCAGATAGTACGACGACAGCGGCCGGGCCAGCAGGCCGTGCACCGCGGGCAGCAGCTGCTGGCTGAGCGACCGGGGCCGGGCGGCGGGTGCGGCGGGCTGCACGGTCGCCGCCGGCGACACGGTGACCGCGGGCCGGGTGTCTACCTTGTCCTCGCCCATGGTGACCATCATGGTGGCGCGACACGCCAGCCCCGGGATGCGGCGCTGGCGTGTCGCGAGAGATCTATCCCATCACCGCGAGGAAGTCGCTGTAGAACAGGCCCAGACCGATGGCCACGCAGATGCCGGCCACGATCCAGAACCGGACCACGATGTTGACCTCGCTCCAGCCGGCCAGCTCGAAGTGGTGCTGCAGCGGGGACATCCGGAAGACCCGCTTGCCGGTGGTCTTGAACGAGATGATCTGGATGACCACCGACATCGTGATGATGACGAACAGGCCGCCGATGATGATCGACAGCAGCGTCGTGCGGGTCGCCATCGCGAGCCCGCCGATCAAGCCGCCGAGGCCCAGCGCGCCGGTGTCGCCCATGAAGATCCGGGCCGGCGACGTGTTCCACCACAGGAAGCCCACACAGGCGCCGGCCGCCGCGGCCGCGATCAACGCGACCTCCAACGGGTCACGGACCTCGTAGCAGTAGTTCGCCGGGTTGGCCACGTACGTGTCGTCACCGCACCAGTGCCGGTACTGCCAGAACCCGATCAGCCCGTACGCCCCCAGCACCAGGATCGAGGCGCCGGTGGCCAGCCCGTCCAGTCCGTCGGTGAGGTTGACGCCGTTGGACATCGACATGATGACGAAGACGAACACCAGCACCGAGCCGACCTTGCCGACGTCGAGGAAGCTGATGTCGCGGATGAACGAGATGTGCTCGCTCGCCACCGTCTGGCCGTTGGTGCTGGGCACGTACAGCGCGGCGACGCCCAGGCCGCCGCCGACCAGCAGCTGGCCGAGCAGCTTGCCCTTGGCGCTGAGCCCGGCGGAGTTGCGCCGGCGGACCTTGATGAAGTCGTCGAGGAAGCCGACGGCGCCGCAGAAGACGAACAGCCCGAGCAGGACCAGCGCTGTCATCGTCGGCTGGACCTGGGCGATCTGCTTGGAGGGCAGCGTGGTCAGGGCGATGTGCCCGGCCACGTACGCCAGCACCGTGGCGAAGATGAACGCCACCCCACCCATCGTGGGGGTGCCCTTCTTGCCCTGGTGGCTGGCCGGGCCGACGGCCCGGATCGGCTGGCCGGCCTTCAGCGCGGTGAACACGCGGATGGCCAGCGGAGTGCCGAAGAGCGAGATGATGAACGCGACCGCGGCCGCGACGATGACTGCCCTCACGGGCTTACCTCCTGCGTGGCCGGATCCGCGCGCAGCGCGTCGGCCACCTCCCACGTCCGGTACCGCGATCCCTTGACCAGCACGACGTCGCCCGGCCGCAGGTCGCCCCGCAGCATCGCGACGGCCGCCGCCTGGTCGGCCGCGAGCACCGCCTCGCCCTTCCAGGCGGGCACCGTTGCCGCGCCGTCGAGGATCGGGGCGGCATTGTCCGCGACCGCTATCACCCTGTCGACTCCCAGCTCGGCGGCGAGCCGGCCGACCTCCTCGTGTCCCGAAGTCTCGAACTGACCGAGCTCGGCCATGTAACCGAGCACAGCTGTGGTGCGCCGGCCCTCCCCCAGCGCGGCGAGAGCCCGCAGCGCCGCGGCGGTCGACGACGGGTTGGCGTTGTACGAGTCGTCGATGACTGTCACGCCACCCGGGGTGTCGAAGACGTCCATCCGGCGGCCGGAGACGATGCCGACCTCACCCAGCGCGGCGGCCACGGCGGCCGGCGCCATCCCGGCCTCCAGCGCCACGGCCGCGGCGGCGAGGGTGTTGCCGACCTGGTGGCGGCCGGTGACGGCCAGCCGCACCGGCGCCGACCCGGCCGGGGTGACCAGCGTGTACGCCGCCCGCCCGCGCTCGTCCAGCGTCACGTCGGCCGCCCGCACGGTGGCCGTCCCGGACTCGCCCACGAACACGACCCGGGCCGCGGTGCGCGAGGCCATCGCCGCGACCAGCGGGTCGTCGGCGTTGAGCACCGCGACACCGTCCTCGCCGAGCGCCTCGACCAGCTCGCCCTTGGCCTGCGCGGTGCCCTCGACGGACCCGAACTCGCCGATGTGCGCGGCGCCCACGTTGAGCACCACCCCGATCCGGGGCCGGGTCATGCCGGTCAGGTAGCGGATGTGCCCGATGCCCCGGGCGCCCATCTCCAGCACCAGGAACCGGGTCTCCGGGTCGGCCTTGAGCACCGTGTACGGGAAGCCGAGCTCGTTGTTGAGCGAGCCGGCAGGCGCCACGGTCGGGCCCAGACGGGCCAGCAGCTGCCCGATGTAGTCCTTGGTCGTGGTCTTGCCCGACGAGCCGGTGAGCCCGACGATCGTCAGCTCCGGCAGCCGGCGTACGGCCACGGTGGCCAGCGCGGCCAGCGCCCGCAGCGGGTCGTCGACGACGATCCCCGGCTGCCCGGTGTCACGGGTGCCGAGCACGCCCACAGCCCCGGCGGCGACGGCCGCGGCGGCGAAGTCGTGACCGTCCACCCGCTCACCCGCGAAGGCGACGAAGAGGCCGCCGGGCTGCAACGCCCGGGTGTCGTACTCGACCCCCGCGGTGACGGTGGCGGCCGGATCGGCGTTGACGAGATGGCCGGTGGTGATCTCGGCGATCTCGTCCAGGGTCATCCGGATCACGCGGCACCGCCCACGCGTACGGCCAGCGCCGCGGCCAGCTCGATCCGGTCGTCGAACGGCAGCACCTCGCCGTTCACCTCCTGGCCTCGCTCGTGTCCCTTGCCCAGCACGGCCACCACGTCGCCGGGACCGGCCAGGCGTACCGCCTCGTCGATCGCGGCCCGGCGGCCGGCCACCTCGATGATCTTCGCAGCCGCGCCGGCCTGCTCGGCGCCCTGGCGGACCGCGGCCCGGACGCCGGCCGGGTCCTCGGTGCGCGGGTTGTCGTCGGTGACGACGACCAGGTCGGCGCCGCGGGCCGCGGCCGCGCCCATCAGCGGACGCTTGCCCCGGTCCCGGTCACCGCCGGCGCCGATCACGCAGACCAGATGCCCGCCGCGGGCCGTCGCGAGCTCACGCAGCGCGGCCAGCGCGGCCACGATCGCGTCGGGCTTGTGCGCGTAGTCGACCACCCCGAACACGTCGCCGGGCGAGTCGACCCGTTCCAGCCGGCCCGGCACGCCCGGGCAGGCGGCGATGCCGTCGGCCGCGACCTGCGCGTCGATGCCGGCCGCGACCAGGCAGGACAGCGCCAGCAGCGCGTTGGCGACGTTGTGCCGGCCGGGCAGCGCGACACCCGCGCGCACCGCCCCGGCCGGACCGTGCGCGGTGAACCGCTGGCCGAACGCGTCGCCGGCGATGTCGCTCGCCGACCAGGTCGCCGCGGTGTCCCCGGCGGCGGAGTACGTGATGGTGGCCGGCTTGCGCAGCGGCACCAGGGCCGGTTCGTCCGCGTTGAGCACCTCGAAGCGGCACCGGCCGTCGAACAGCTTGGCCTTGGCCGCGAAGTAGTCGTCGGCGTCGGCGTGGAAGTCCAGGTGGTCCAGGCCGAAGTTGGTGTAGCCGCCGACGGTGAAGCGGACCCCGCCGACCCGGCCCATGGCCAGCGCGTGGCTGGACACCTCCATGACCACGGCGGTGACCCCGCGCTCCAGGGCGGCGGCGAGGATCGCGTGCAGGTCGGTGGCCTCGGGGGTGGTGCGCACGCTCTGCACGACCAGGTCACCGAGGCGGGTCTCGACGGTGCCGATCAGCCCGGTGGTCAGCCCGGCGGCCCGCAGCCCCGACTCGACCAGGTACGCCGTCGAGGTCTTGCCGGCGGTGCCGGTCAGCCCGATGACGGTGAGCCGCTCGGTCGGGTCGCCGTAGATCCGCGACGCGGCGGCACCGAGGACCGCCCGCGGGTCGGCCACGACGAGCACCGGCAGCCCGGCGGCGACCGCGGCATCGCGGCCGGCCGGGTCGGTGAGCACGGCGACCGCACCGGCCCCGGCGGCGGCACCGGCGAACTCGGCGCCGTGCCGGCGGGCACCGGGCAACGCGGCGTAGAGGTCGCCCGGCCGCACCTCGCCGCTGGCGTGCGTGACGCCGCTGACCTCGGCATCGGGACCGACCAGCTCGGCGCTGATCAGCGCCGCGAGGTCGGCCAGCCGAGAGGGCCGGACTGTCTGGGGACGGGGAATGCCGGACACGGCGTCAGACCCTACCCCGTGCCCGGCATCCCGCTGCGAACGCCATCGGTGCGGTTAGCCCTTCAATGTGAAGGTCGGCTCCGGGTTACCCGACGGCGGCACCCGGTAGTGGCGCAGCGCGGAGGACATCATCTTGCTGAACGCCGGAGCGGCCACGTCGCCGCCGGTGCCGTCGGGCACGTCGGCGAAGACCCCGATGACGAACTGCGGGTTCTCGGCCGGTGCCATGCCGATGAACGAGCCGGCGTTGTGCTTGGTGTACTGGCCCTCGACCAGCATCTTGCCGGTGCCGGTCTTGCCCGCGACGCGGTAGCCGTCGACCTTGGCCCGGCCACCCGTGCCGCCCTCGGCGTCGACCACCGACTCCATCATCTCGCGCAGCTGCCGAGCCGTGCCGGCGCTGATCACCCGGTGGGTCTCCGGGGCCGGGGCCGCGACGACCGAGCCGTCCTTGCCGGAGATGGTCGCCTTGATCAGGTGCGGCTGGATGTAGGTGCCGTCGTTGGCGATGGCGCCGTACCCGGCTGTCATCTGGATCAGCGTGGCGTCGACGCTCATGCCGATCGGCACCGAGCCGGACGCCGAACCGCTCCACTCGTCGGGGGCCAGCAGCTTGCCGGTCGCCTCGCCCGGCATGCCCTCGTTGGTCGCCCGGCCGAGGCCGAAGCGCTGCTGGTACTCGTACAGCTTGGCCTTGCCGAGCTTGTCGGCGATGCGGATCGTGCCGACGTTCGACGAGTACGCCAGCACGCCCGGGATGGTGAGCCGGGTGCCGGCCGGCTGGCGGTGGGTGTCCACGAAGTCGTAGCCGCCCCGCTTGAGGCCCGGGCCCACCGTGATGAGCGAGTCCCGGGTGATGACGCCCTCCTCCAGGGCCGCGCCGATGGTGAACGCCTTGTGGGTCGAGCCCGGGTCGGCGATGACGCTGGTCGCCACGTCCTCCCGGTCGCGGGGCTTGAAGTCGCCGGGCTTGGCCGCGTTGTAGGCCGGGTAGCTCGCCTGGGCCAGGACCTCGCCGGTCCTGGCGTTCAGCACCACGGCGGCGGCCACGGTCGCGTTGCTCTTCTCACCCTGCTGGCTCAGCACCCGCTGCACCTCGAACTGCAGGTCGCGGTTGATGGTCAGCTGGATCGACGAGCCGGGCGAGGCGTCGTCCTGGCGGTGGTAGCCGCCCGGGATCTCCTTGGCCAGGTCGCCGCGGCCGATCTCGAACACCCGCTTGCCGTCGGAGCCGCGCAGCAGCTCGTCGTAACGGGCCTCGAGGCCCTCGAGCCCGGTGTGGTCGTCGCCGGTGAAACCGATCAGGTTGGCCGCGAGGTCGGCGCCCGGGATGTCCCGGCGCTCGTCACGGTCGGAGCTGATGCCGGGGATCTTCATCGCGGCGATCTCGTCGGCCACCGCGATGTCGACCCCGCGGGCCAGGTACTCGAAGCGGGACGCGCCGCCGCCGGGCCGCTTCTTCTTCGCCATCAGCGAGATCAGCTTGGACGGCGGGATGCCGAGCTTCGGGGAGAGCTTGCCGGCCGCGGCGACCGGATCCTTGATCATCTCCGGGTCGGCGTAGATGTACCGCGCCTCGACACTGTGCGCCAGCACCGCGCCGGAGCTGTCCAGGATGCTGCCGCGCGGCGCCGGCAGCACCACCTCGGTGAGACGCTTCTGGCGCTGCTCGAGGAGGCTCTCCGCGGCCGCGGTGGAACCGCCGACCTGCAACACGACCAGCCGTACCCCGATCGCCACGAACAGGGTGAGCGCGAGCACGGTGCCCAGCCGCAGCCGGCGGGTGCCGTTGGCCAGCCGGGGCGGCTCGGCGGGGATCAGCGGTGCGGGGCGCCGGGCGCCGGGCCGGGCCGGCGCCGAGGACCGGGCCGGACGGCCGGCCGGTCCACGCCGGGGTCCGGGCGGGACGGCGACCTTGCGCTCCCGGCCGGTCCGGGCACTTGCTTCGGTACGGGCACCAGCAGCGCCCCGCCGCGGGTTGGCGGTCGAGCGCGACCGGGTGGCACCGGCAGTGGCCCGGCCGCCCCGGCGTGGTGCCTCGTCCCACTCGTCCTCGTCGTAAGGGTCCTGGGCGGCCCGGCTCTGAGCAGCCCGGCTCTGGGCAGCCCGACTTTGCGCGGCCCGGCTCTCGGCCGCACGACCCTGGGCCGCACGGCTCTGGGTGCCTCGGCTCTGGGCCGCACGGCCGTCGGTGGCACGGTCCTCAGTGGCGCGCCCTCGCGGCTCGCGCGTGAGCTTCTCCGCCCGCTGGTCCGGCAGCTCGCGGTCGCGGGTCCGGCGGTCGCGCGTCCGGCGGCCTTCCGGCTCGCCGTCCTGGGTGTCGCGGTCCTGCTTGGCGCGGGCCCGCGACTCGCGGCCCGGCTTCTCCCGGGCCGGGTGCGACGGCGGCTCCTGGTCGTCCTCGGCCTCGCGGCGCCGGTCACGGGCCGGCCGGCCGCCGTCCAGGACCTGCAGCGCGGGACGGAACGGATCGGTGTTACGACCGGTGCGCGGCGACCGGGTGCGCTGATCTCCCTCGCGCACGGTCCGGCCGCGCGGAGTGTAGGCCCGCGCGTCGCCGATGCCGCCGAAACCGCGGGCCCGGTCGTCCTCACGCCCGGAGCCGTCGGCCGGCGGCAGGTCAGCAGAAGCGCCGCGCCGGGGCTCCTGGCCCCGGCGCGGTGTCCCGTCGGCGCGGGGCGGCATGCGTTACCGCCCGGTCGCCGAGGTGGCGGATTCCTGCGCGGTCACGGCCACCTCGCCGCTGCCCGGCTTCGGCACCCCGAAGACCTTGCCGTCGGGCAGCCGGATGTACGCCGGGTTGTCGGCCTTGACCAGGCCCAGCCGGCGGGCGGCGGCGTCCAGGCTGCCCGGGCTGTTGTTGGCGGCGATCTCGTTCTCCAGCTCCTGCTGCTGGGTGTCCAGCTTGGCCTGCTGCTTCTGCAGCGTGTCGATCCGGAACGAGTTCTCCGCCGTCTTGGTGTTGATCAGCAGGATCCCGAGCACCCCGGCCACGACGACCGCCACCACGAGCGCGATGAACGGCGCCCGCGGAGCGTTGATCGGCGCGGGCGGCGCCACCCGCAGGCGCGGGGTCGTGATCGGGTCACGCTGCTGCTCGGCGTTGAGCTTGAGGGCGGTGGCACCCTGAACGGCGCCACTCTGGACAGCGCTGTCCCGGTTGGTACCGGCCGTCGGGTTGCGGCGTGCCCCCCGGACGCCTCCGCCCGTGGTCGTACCGGTCGTCTTGCCCGCCGGCGTGCGCCGGCCCTTGCCACCCTGCTCCGTGGTCCGGCCCCCCGACCGCGGCGCAGTGGTCATGCGCTCGCTCAATGCCCCTCCCCCTCCTGGCGTTCCCCCGGGCGTAACCGCCCTTGTCCCCCGTGCGTTGTAGACAGTCGGGACCGTTCGCGGGCGGTCCCGGCCGTCTGGTCGTGCTGGTCGATCCGTTCCACCGCGCGCAGCTTCACCGAAGCCGCCCGCGGGTTCTCCGCCACCTCCGCCGCGCTGGGCAGCTCCGACCCGCGGGTCAGGAGCCGCACCGAAGGGCCCGTTCCGGGCAGTTCGACCGGCAGGTCGATCGGCCCGGTGCTGCGCGCCCTCGCGGCGAAGGCGCGCTTGACGATCCGGTCCTCCAACGATTGATACGACATCACCACAAGGCGCCCCTTCGGGGCCAAGCTGTCCAATGCCGCGGGAACCGCCGCCTCGACCGCGGCGAGTTCCGCATTTACCTCAATACGTAGCGCCTGAAACGTTCTTTTCGCGGGATTTCCACCCGTTCGCCGCGCGGCGGCCGGAATGGCGTCCCGGACCAGGTCCGCGAGGCGGGACGACGAGACGATCCGGCCCTTCGCCCGCTCCTTGACGATCGCCGAGACGACCCGGGTGGCGAACTTCTCCTCGCCGTACACCCGCAGGATGCGGACGAGCTCGCCCGGCTCGTAGCCGTTGACGACCTCCTCCGCGGTGATCCCCCGCGACTGGTCCATCCGCATGTCCAGCGGCGCGTCCCGGGCGTAGGCGAACCCACGGTCCGGCTCGTCCAGCTGCAGCGACGAGACACCGAGGTCGAACAGGCCACTGTGGAAGTGCTGGTGACCGAGGTCGGCCAGCACCGCCGGCAGCTCGTCGTAGACCGCGTGCACGAAGTGGGTCCGGTCCGCGAACCGTGCCAGCCGCTGCCGGGAGTGCGCGAGTGCCTCGGTGTCCCGGTCGAGTCCGATCAGGACCACGTCCGGGTGCCGTTCCAGCACGGCCTCGGCGTGCCCGCCCAGGCCCAGGGTGAAGTCCACGTGCACCGCACCCGGCAGCGCGAGCGCGGGGGCGAGCAACTCGAGGCAGCGCTCGAGCAAGACCGGCACGTGTGTGCCGCGAAGCTCGCCCATCCTGACCCCCATTGCCTGCTCTTTCCGCGCTCACCCGGTCCGACCCGCACCGATTCCCGGTGCCGGCACCACCCGGTCGTCCGTCCGTACCGCCAGATCCCCATCCGCTCGTGCCCGTTGCCATCGGGCGCGCCCGACCGGACACACGCCTGGCACCGGGGAAGAGGCGCCAGGAGCGGGAGCGGCTGGAGATCTCGCAGTACGGCGGCAGTGACGTCCGGGCCGTTTCACTGGCCCACAGGTGCCACGCCTCACAATCCGCCGGGCAGCACCCCCTCCTCGATGTCGGCGAAGTCGTCCTCGCTCGCCGAGAGGTACTGCTCCCAGGACTGCTTGTCCCAGATCTCCACCCGCGTGCTCGCGCCGATCACCACGAGCTCGCGGTTCAGCGCCGCATACTCCCGAAGATGTGCCGGGATGGTGACCCGGCCCTGCTTGTCGGGGATCTCGTCGTGCGCACTGGCGAAGAACACCCGGCTGTAGGCCCGGGCGGCCTTGTGGGTGACCGGCTGTTCGCGCAGCTGGTCGGCGATCCGCTGGAACTCCGGCATCGGGAAGACGTACAGGCAACGCTCCTGCCCCTTGGTGATCACGACACCTCCCGCCAACTCGTCGCGGAACTTCGCCGGAAGGATCAGTCGGCCCTTGTCGTCCAGGCGCGGGGTGTGCGTGCCGAGGAACATCGGCCCAACCCCCCTGCCCCGGGCGCCGCCGCAGAGCCAGCTCTGTGCGGATCACCTGTCGTCTGGGCCGGCAAATCCCCTCGGATTCAGCTCCTCCTCAGGCCCTGCCACTGCGCTCCACTCTACTCCACTTCCCTCCACTCGCAACCAGAATGACGGCTTCCGCGAAGCCGATTCGCGGATGTATCCGCACGTCAGAGCCGGTGGAGTGGAAGTGGAGGGCCGGGCGGGCCGCGCCATGGTCCACTTTCCGACATGCCGCCCACCCGGGCATGAAAGTCCCCCGAATTCGGGCGTTCGGGAAGGCCCGGCTGCCCTTCGGCACCCCATCGGGGAGGAAAGTGGAGGAGAAAAGGGAGCGGACATGACAGTGGGGCGCGACCCGTACCGGGTCGCGCCCCACTGAACTGTCGTACTGCTTTTACCAGGTGCTGTCGTGACCGTACCGCTGAGCCGAACTCAGACGAGGCGGCGCACGACGTAGTTCTTGCCGTAGATCTTCTGCTTCTTGACCTTGTCACCGGTGTGCGGCGCAGCCCACATGTAGCCGCCGCCCGCGTAGATGGCGACGTGGGTGCCGTACGAGCCGGAGCGGAAGACCAGGAGGTCGCCGGCCTTCTTGTTGCCCTTACTGACCGACTTGCCGGACTTCTGCTGCGAGTTGGCCTTGTGCGGCAGCTTCTTGCCGGCGGCCTTGCGGTAGACGTACATCGTGTAGCCGGAGCAGTCGAATCGGCTGGGGCCCGACGCGCCGAACTTGTACCGCTTGCCCTTGTGCTTCTTGGCCTCGGCCAGAATCTTGGCCCCACTGGCCTTGACGGTGATCCGGGTCGACGGCGTGGCGACCGACTTGTAGCCCTTGGTGCCGGCGAACAGGGTGCGGTAGTACGCCGACGTCGAGGGCTTGCTCCAGAACGACACCGCGCCCTTGGAGTTGACCGACTTCGTCTGATAGGTCTTCCACGCCTTGCCGGCCTTGGACCTGATCTGGAGCCGGACCCGGCCACCGGTGACGGCCTTGCCGGTCTTCGGGTCGATCAGCTTGGTGGTCACCTTGACCGTGGAGCCCCAGCCGATCGACTTCCTGCTGTACGAGGTCTTCGCCTTGGGCTTCACTGTCGCCGCCGCAGCCGCGGTGACGGGAGCGGGAGCGGCGGTTGCCGGTGCGGTGGCGACCAACTGGCTGGCACCGAGGCAGAGACCCAGAGACAGAGCGACGGGACCGGCGCCAGTGGTACGACGACGCCGGTGCGAGGTGCTTTCGTGCACGGTAGAGAGATCCCTCCGGCACGCCTGCGAGGTTAGCTGTCGGGTTCGGGCGGGAAGGTTGCCCGGCCACCGCTGGTGGCTTCACCCCAAGGTCCCGGTGGTACGCCGCGAGTGGCGCGTACCCCGTGGACCGAATCTGGGTCCCCCGTCCCTGCCCCCGTATGCCTGTGTTGTCGTTCGCGTTCCTGTGGTCGCGCCGCTCGGACCGGGGCAGGGCTCGGCGTGGTCCGGTGCGGTGCGAGCGGCGAGCGGGCGCTCACCGGCTCACCCTTGCTACCCGATTTCCGTCCGGACTGCAGGGCTACGGCTCGCTACTCTCCGTACTTGGCATAGAAAACGGTGTCCGGTTTGTGACCTCCGCGTGACAAATGCCAGTGCACCTTGTGATGAGGCGATCACTTTCGGTCGAAGGTTACGGGTGAAACACAACACATAAAAAGCCCCACCGAGGTCGATCATGGGCCGGACCGAGGTCGGGAGAATGTGACCGTAAACGCCCCCACCGGCGCAAACTCGGCGACAGGCGACGTAGTGGAGATCATCCGTTCGGCCGATGGGGTGGCCCGGCGGCGGACACCCCCGGACGGACCCCGGGGCCACTCGACGTAGTGTCCGTTTCCGGTACCCTCGTCGCCGTGACGGACGGGAAGATGCCCCTACGGGCCAAGGTCGCGACCTCCGTGTCGCGAACCGCTGCGGCGCTCTCACGGGCGGCCGGCCGCGGCGACGGCTCGGTGATCGGCGGGTGGATCGGTCTCAAGATCGATCCCGACCTGCTGAAGAACCTCGCCGCCGGTCGCGCGATCGCGCTGGTCTCGGGCACCAACGGCAAGACGACCACGACCCGGTTCACCGCGGCCGCCCTCGGCGTACTGGGCCCGGTCGCCACCAACTCCTTCGGTGCCAACATGCCCACCGGGCACACCTCGGCCCTGGCCAAGGCCGGTGCCACCCCGTTCGCGGTGCTCGAGGTCGACGAGCACTACCTGGCCCGGGTCATCGACGAGACCACCCCGCGGGTGGTGGCCCTGCTCAACCTCTCGCGCGACCAGCTCGACCGGGCCAAGGAAGTCGCCATGATGGCCCAGATGTGGCGGACCGCCCTGGCCGCCCACCCCGACGTGCACGTGGTCGCCAACGCCGACGACCCGATGGTGGTCTGGGCGGCGGTCAACACCGCGCACGTCGTCTGGTTCAGCGCCGGCCAGCGCTGGCACGACGACTCGTTCGTCTGCCCGGAGTGCGGCTCGCCGATCGAACGCGCCAACGGCGACTGGCGCTGCACCGGGTGCCCGCTGCGCCGCCCGCAGGCCCAGTGGACCGTCGAGGACGACGGCGTCATCGACCCCCGCGGCGACTGGCACCTGGTCAAGCTCCAGCTGCCCGGGCACGTCAACCTGGGCAACGCCGCCACCGCGCTGGCCGTGGCCGCCGAGTTCGGCGTCCGCCCGATAGAGGCCGTCCCCCGGCTGGCCGGCGTCGCCTCGGTGGCGGGCCGCTACGCCCAGGTCGAACGCGACGGCCGCAACATCCGGCTGCTGCTGGCCAAGAACCCGGCCAGCTGGCTCGAGGCGTTCGACATGGCCGAGGTGGCCCCCACCCTGCTGTCGATCAACGCCCGCGACCCCGACGGCTTCGACACGTCCTGGCTCTACGACGTCGACTTCTCCCCGCTGCGCGGCCGGCAGGTGCTGATCACCGGCGACCGGGCCTACGACCTGGCGGTCCGGCTGGAAGTGAACGATGTCGCCTTCCGGCACGTGCATACCTTCGACGAGGCGGTGCAGGCCAGCCCGCCCGGTCGCCTCGAAGTGATCGCCAACTACACGGCGTTCCAGGACATCCGAGCGGAGTTGGACCGTGTCAACTGAGAGCACTCTGCGGATCGTCTGGATCTACCCGGACCTGCTGTCGACGTACGGCGATCGGGGGAATCTGCTGATCCTGGGGCGCCGCGCGGCGCTGCGAGGCATCCCGGTGGAGACGTACGAGGTCCGCTCGGACCAGGCCATGCCCACCACCGCCGACATCTACCTGATCGGCGGCGGCGAGGACGGCCCGCAGGCCCTGGCCGCCCAGCGCCTGATCGCCGACGGCGGCCTGCACCGGGCCGTCCACCAGGGCGCGGCCGTGCTCGCCGTGTGCGCCGGCTACCAGCTGTTCGGCAGCTCGTTCTTCGCCAAGGGCGCCAAGTGCGCCGGCCTGGACCTGCTCGACCTGAGCTCGGACCGGGGCGAGACACGCGCGGTGGGCGAGGTTCGCGGCGACATCGATCCCCGGCTAGGGTTGCCCCCGTTGACCGGATTCGAGAACCACGGCGGCCGGACCCACCTGGGTCCCGGAGTGGCACCCCTGGCCCGGGTGACCGCCGGCATCGGCAACGACGGCCAGACCGAGGGCGCCTGGCACGGCAAGATCCTCGGCACCTACGCGCACGGCCCGGCGCTGGCCCGCAACCCAGCGATAGCCGATCTGCTACTGCGCTGGGCGATCGGCGCGGATAGTCTTCAAGCGCTCGACGACACCTGGGCCGACCGGCTCAGAGGCGAGCGGCTCGCCGCGGCAGGCGCCGCCTGAGCACCACAGGCGCCGATCACCAGACCTGGACGACGAGACCTTAGGGGTACGCCTGCATGACTGACACCCTGATCGCCCCGCGGGGCATCGCCACCCCCGCCACGGACCCTCAGGTCAGCACGCAGCACCCGACGACCCCGCTCGGCTGGCGGCGCCGGCTCACCCGCGTCGGCATCCTGGCCGCCGTCATCGCCGCCCTGGGCGTGGCGGCAGCGGTCCTGCCGTTGCAGGCCATCGCGGACTCGGTCGTCGGCCTCGGCCCGGCGGCAGCCGTCGCGATCGCGGTGGTGGGCGGCCTGCTCCTGTCGGTGCTCGTCCCCCGTACCGCCATCACCCTGGCCTGCGGCGCCCTGCTCGGCCCGGCCACCGGCGCGGCCACCGCGCTGGCCGCGGCCATCATCGCCGCGGTGGCGACCTACTACGCGGGCCGCTGGGCCGGCCGAGGCGCCCTGGGCGCGCGGGCGGGCGGCAAACTGGACCGCCTGGACGGCTGGCTGAACCGCCGCGGCCTGTCGGCGGTGCTGCTGGTCCGCTTCCTGCCGCTGGCCCCGTTCGGCCTGATCGGGTACGCGTACGGCACGACCTCGGTGTGCCGCAAGCGCTACCTGCTCGGCACCACACTGGCATCGGTGCCGTCCGCGGTCTCGTACGCGGTGATCGGCGCGGCGGTGACCTCGCCGGGCTCGCTGAACCCGCTGACCCTGGCGCCGGCGGCGATCGGGATCGGCCTGACGACGACGATCGTGCTGCGGTGGCGGCTGGCTGCCCGCCGCGACGCCGCGGCTGCGGCTGCGGTCGCTTCCGCCTGAGCCGACGCACCGGAGAAACGACGAACGGCCCGCCGCATCCGCGGCGGGCCGTTCTCCTTTGGCGGTGGTCCCCGCCGCAGCTGAACGGACGGCAGTGCATACGTCGCCACAAACGCTGCCATTCCGGCGGCCCGACAGAGCACAGCGGCCCCACGGGACATCAGGACACAGAGGCTCGGAGCAAAGAGGTGTGGAGCACAGCGGCCTGCGCCCAACACCCAGGCGGCCAGCGGCCAGCCGCCTGGGCCCAAAGTCCAACCGCCCGCGCCCAACACCCGGTGCCCAGCGGCCCGCGCCAAACCCGGCGCCCAACGCCGAACGCCAGCACTCGACCCCGCGCCCAACACTCGGCGGCCTACGCCGGACACCCAATGGTCAGCGGCCTGGGCCTAACACCCAACACACCTAAGCCAACGCGAGGGACCACGGGCCGGCGGCGCAGCGGCGCAGCGGCGCAGCGGCGCAGCGGTCCATCAACCCAGCCCGGCTGAGCCGATGAGCGGCTCAGCACTCGAGCAGGAGCAGCCCGGCAGCCCGGGCAGCCTCCCCACCTCCGACGGCGGCCAGCGACCCAGCGACCCCAGCAGCTAGTGGCCTCATCACCCCACGAAATTGGAGCGACCCAACAGCCGAGCGGCCCGCGCCACCCAGCGGTCCCCGCCATGCCCCGCCACCCCCACTCGCCCATGCCATCCCAGCCGCCCCCACCACCTCCCCGTGCCAGGTCAGCGGAGGCCGCCCGATTCGGCTCAAGATCAACCGGCAAAGGCGGTGCAGCAGGCTGCAGCCCACGCCCGGCCAGCGGAGCGCGGCCCGGGATCAGCTCAAGATCGACCAGCAAAAGGCGGTGCAGCAGGCTGCAGCCCGTGCCCGTCAGCGGTGCACGGCCAGGGATCAGGCCAAGACCGAGCGACAAAGGCTGCGCAGGGGGCTGCAGTCCCTTGCGGGGCCAGGCGGAGCGCGGCCGGGTCAGGACAAGGCGGCGAGGTCGGTGAAGAAGTGCGGGTAGGTCTTGGCCACGCAGCCCGGATCAGCGATCTCGATCCCCGGCGACCGCAACCCCAGCAGCGACAGGCTCATCGCCATCCGGTGGTCCTCGTACGTCTCGAACCGCGTCGGCCGTGGCACCCCCGGGTTGATCGTGAAGCCGTCCTCGTCCTCCACCGCGTCGATCCCGGCCCGGCGCAGCTCGGTCACCACCGCCGCCACCCGATCGGTTTCCTTGCCGCGGATGAAGCCGATCCCCCGCACCCGGGTCGGTGAGTCCGCATACACCGCCACCGCGGCCAGCGTCTGCGCGGTGTCCGAGATGTCGGACATGTCGACGTCCACGCCGCGGAGCGCTCCGGTGGCGCCCACCGTGAGCGAGTCCGCCGAGCGGGTCACGGTGGCGCCCATCCGCTCCAGCACGTCGGCGAAGCCGACATCACCCTGCAGGCTGCCGGTCCCGAGGCCGCGAACGGTCACCCGGCCACCGGCGACCGCCGCCGCGCCGAGGAAGTACGAGGCCGCGCTGGCGTCCGGCTCGATCGGGTAGTCGGTGGCCCGGTAGCCGCCCGGGGCCACACTCAGCCCGGCCGCCTCGACGCCGAAGGCCGCCATCACCGCCCTGGTCATCTCCACGTAGGGCACCGAGACCAGCGCCGAGGTGAGCTCGACCGTCAGGCCCTCGGTCATCAGGGGGCCGGCCATCAGCAGGCCGGACAGGAACTGGCTGGAGATGTGGCCGCTGACCCGCACCGGGCCGCCGCGCAGCGGGCCGCGCACGGTCGCGGGCAGGAACCCCGTCGTGGAGACCTCCGCGCCCAGGTCGCGCAGGGCGTCCAGGACCGGGCCGAACGGACGCGCGCGCAGCTGCGGGGTGCCGTCGACGACGGTACGGCCGGGACGCAGCGCCGCCGCCGGCAGGATGAAGCGGGACGTGGTGCCGGACTGCCGGGCGTCGACGGCGGCATCGACCGATCCGGTACGCGGGTCGACCCCGGTCACCCGGATCACCGCCGCCTCGGGGTCCGCCTCGACGGTCGCACCCAGGGCGGCCACCGCATCGAGCATCGCCCGGGTGTCGTCGGCGAACAGGGCCCCGGTCAGCGTCGACGTGCCCGGGGCCAGGGCGGCGCACAGCAGCGCCCGGTTGGTGATGCTCTTCGACCCCGGCGGGCGCACGGTCGCGTCCAGGGGTGAGCTCAGCGGGGCAACGGTCAGGACGTCCGGGAGATCAGGCACGTACCGGATTGTTCCGGTACGGCCGGCCTGACCTCCCGACGCCCTTGCCGCTGTCCTGCATGTGGAACGACGGTCAGACGACGACGCTGACCAGCCGGCCGGCCACCACGATCACCTTGCGGGGCTCCCGGCCGGCCAGCGCCTCGGCCACCGACTCCAGCGCTGCCGTGCGTACGGTCTCCTCGCTCGCGTCCGGCGCGACCTCGACCCGGCCGCGGACCTTGCCGTTGACCTGCACCGGGTAGGTGACCGACTCGGCCACCAGCTGGGCCGGGTCGGGCACCGGGAAGTCGGCGTAGGCCAGCGTGTCCTCGTGACCCAGCTTGCGCCACAGCTCCTCGGCCAGGTGCGGCGCGAACGGCGAGGTCATCAGCACCAGCGGCTCGATCGCCTCGCGGGACGTCGTGCCCAGCGGGGTCAGCGTGTTGGTCAGCTGGATCAGCTTGGCGATGGCCGTGTTGAACCGCAGCTCGTCCATGTCCTCACGGACACCGTCGATGGTCTGGTGCAGCGCCCGGCGGGTCCTGGCGTCCAGCGGCTCGTCGGTGACCCGGACGGCGCCGGTCTCCTCGTCGACCACCAGACGCCAGACTCGCTGCAGGAAGCGCTGCGAGCCGACCACCGCCCGGGTGTCCCAGGGGCGGGACACGTCCAGCGGGCCCATCGCCATCTCGTACACCCGGAACGTGTCGGCGCCGTACTGCGCGCTCATGTCGTCCGGGGTGACGACGTTCTTCAGCGACTTGCCCATCTTGCCGTACTCGCGGTCGACCTCCTGCTCGCCGAAGTACCACTTGCCGTCGCGCTCGACGACCTCCTCGGCGGGCACGATGACGCCGCGCGCGTCGCGGAACGCGTACGCCTGGATGTAGCCCTGGTTGAACAGCTTGCGGAACGGCTCGAAGGACGAGATGTGGCCCAGGTCGTACAGCACCTTGTGCCAGAAGCGGGCGTACAGCAGGTGCAGGACCGCGTGCTCGACGCCGCCGACGTACAGGTCGACGCCGCCGCAGTCCGCGGAGTCCTTCGGGCCCATCCAGTAGGCCTCGTTCTCGGGGTCGACCAGCACCTTGTCGTTGTGCGGGTCCAGGTAGCGCAGCTCGTACCAGCACGAGCCGGCCCACTGCGGCATCGTGTTGGTCTCGCGCGTGTAGGTCTTGGGGCCGTCGCCCAGGTCCAGCTCGACGGTCACCCAGTCCTTCTTGCGCGACAGCGGCGTCTCCGGCTCGCTGTGCTCGTCGTCCGGGTCGAAGGTGCGCGGCGAGAAGTCGTCGGTGTCC
Organism: Actinoplanes sp. NPDC004185; assembly: GCF_053603475.1. Lineage (NCBI taxonomy): Bacteria > Bacillati > Actinomycetota > Actinomycetes > Micromonosporales > Micromonosporaceae > Actinoplanes > Actinoplanes sp. NPDC004185. The sequence goes on from NZ_JBSGFR010000017.1 coordinate 105,844, forward strand.
GGCAGCACCACCGGCAGCATCGACTCGGGCAGCGCGACGGGCAGGCCGGTCTCGTCGTAGACGATCGGGAACGGCTCGCCCCAGTAGCGCTGCCGGCTGAACAGCCAGTCGCGCAGCCGGAACGTGGTCGCGCCCCGGCCGTGGCCGTGCTCCTCCAGCCAGGAGATCATCGCGGCCTTGGCGTCGGCCACGCCCATCCCGTTCAGCCAGTCGCTGTTGATCGCCGGGGCGTCGCCGGTGAAGGCCCCCTCGAAATCGTCGGGCGCCTGCACCGTACGGATGATCGGCAGGTCGAAGACCTCCGCGAACGCCCAGTCGCGCTCGTCCTGGCCCGGCACCGCCATGATCGCGCCGGTGCCGTAGCCGGCCAGCACGTAGTCGGCGATGAACACCGGGATGCGCGCGCCGTTGACCGGGTTGGTCGCGTACGCGCCGGTGAAGACGCCGGTCTTGACCTTGGCGTCGGCGGTCCGCTCCTCCTCGGTCTTGGCCGCGGCCTCGGCCCGGTACGCCGCCACGGCCTCGGCCGGGCTCGCGTGCCCACCCGTCCAGACCGCCTTGGTGCCCTCGGGCCAGGCCGCCGGCACGACGGAGTCGACCAGGGTGTGCTCGGGCGCCAGCACCATGTACGTCGCGCCGAACAGCGTGTCGGGCCGGGTGGTGAAGACGCTGATCACGTCGTCGGCGCCGACCGGGAAGTCGACGTGCGCGCCCTTGGACCGCCCGATCCAGTTGCGCTGCATCAGCTTGACCGGCTCGGGCCAGTCCAGCGTGTCCAGGTCGTCGACCAGGCGGTCGCCGTACCGGGTGATGCGCATCATCCACTGCTTCAGGCTGCGCTTGAAGACCGGGAAGTTGCCGCGCTCGCTGCGCCCGTCCGGGGTGACCTCCTCGTTGGCCAGCACGGTGCCCAGCCCCGGGCACCAGTTGACCGGCGCCTCACTGACGTACGCCAGGCGGTGGTCGTTGATGACCTGCCGGCGCTCGACGTCGGACAGCTCCGCCCAGGCCCGGCCGTCGGGGGTCTCGCGCTCGCCGGCCTCGAACTGCGAGACCAGGATCTCGATCGGCTTGGCCTTGGCGTCGGACGGGTCGAACCACGAGTTGAAGACCTGCAGGAAGATCCACTGCGTCCAGCGGTAGTACTCGGGGTCGGTGGTGGAGAAGCTGCGCCGCTCGTCGTAGGCCAGGCCCAGCCGGCGCAGCTGACCGCGGTAGCGCTCGACGTTGGCCTCGGTGGTGATCCGGGGGTGGGTGCCGGTCTGCACCGCGTACTGCTCGGCGGGCAGGCCGAAGGCGTCGAAGCCCATCGGGTGCAGCACGTTGTAGCCCGCCATCCGCTTGTAGCGGGTGTAGCAGTCCGTGCCGATGTAGCCCAGCGGGTGCCCGACATGCAGGCCGGCGCCGGACGGGTAGGGGAACATGTCCTGCACGTGCAGCTTGGGTGCCCCGGCCCGCGGGTGCCCGGGGTCGGCCAGCTCACCGGTGGGGTTCGGCGCGTGGAACGTGCCGTGGCCGGACCAGAATTCCTGCCAGCGGGGCTCGATCTCCGCGGCCAGGGCCGCTGTGTAGCGGTACGGCGGGACGTCCGCGTTGGTCTCGGACTCGCTCATCGTCACCATCTCGTTCTTTTCGAAAAGTCAGTCGACAGGATCACCTACTTCAGGGCACAAAAAAGCCCCTCTCGCAGGAGGGGGCGCCGCGCTGTTCTCTGTTATGAGATCAGCACGGCTGGCTAAGGAGCAGGAAGGACCGAGCCATGACTGCATGATACCGGGCGTCCGGTTCGCGCGGCACCCGGTATCAACCGTGCCGATTCGTAACCCATCCGATATGCGTGTCCAGTTGACCACAAGCCGTCACTGCCGCTAGCGCGCGCTCGGCAGGTTGCTGTGACCGGGCTAACCTGTGGGGAACGGGCGGCGAGCGCCGGAGGCCCACGGACCGCCGGCCGCCCGCGAACCTTCGGTTCCTTTTCTACGTGTGCGCGTAGGAAGGGGCTTGAACGACATGGAGGAGGCCCGTGACAACGCCAACCTGGGACCAGCCCGGCGGTCCCCTGCCGAGTGATGAGTTCCTCGCCGCAAGCGGGGCCATCATGGCCAACATCGAGCAGGTCATCGAGGGCAAGAGCGCGACGGTCCGGCTGGCTCTGGCCGTGCTGCTCGCCGAGGGCCACTTGCTGATCGAGGACGTGCCGGGCGTCGGCAAGACCAAGCTCGCCAAGGCCCTGGCCCGCTCGATCGACTGCTCGGTCCGGCGCATCCAGTTCACCCCCGACCTGCTGCCCAGCGACGTGACCGGGGTCAGCGTCTACAACCAGGAGACGCGCGACTTCGAGTTCAAGCCGGGTGCGGTGTTCGCCAACCTGGTGGTCGGCGACGAGATCAACCGGGCCTCGCCCAAGACCCAGTCCGCCCTGCTCGAGTGCATGGAGGAGCGCCAGGTCACGGTCGACGGCACCACGTACGAACTGCAGGCGCCGTTCATGGTCATCGCGACCCAGAACCCGATCGAGATGGAGGGCACCTACCCCCTCCCCGAGGCCCAGCGCGACCGCTTCACCGCCCGCATCGCGATGGGCTACCCGGACCCGCGCGCCGAGATGGCGATGCTCAACGGGCACGGCGCCCACGACCCGCTGAACGACCTGCGCGCCGTCGCCGACGCCGCCCTGGTCCGCCGGCTGATCGCCACGGCCCGGGACGTGCACGCGGCCGACGCCGTCCAGCAGTACGCGATCGCGCTCGTCACGGCCACCCGGGAGGCGCCGGAGATCCGCCTCGGCGCGTCACCGCGGTCCACCCTGCAGCTCATCCGTACGGCCAAGGCCGTCGCCGCCCTCGAGGGCCGCGACTACGTCCTGCCCGACGACCTGCAGACCCTGGCCGTGCCGGTGCTGGCCCACCGCATCATCCCGACCGCGGACGCCCAGCTCAACCGGCGGACGACCGACGCCATCGTGGCCGAGATCGTGCACCGGCTGCCCCTGCCGCACGACCGCAACCGCTCGCCGTACGACACGCGCGCGGTCGGCGACACCCGCGGGCAGTACGAGTCCCGGGGGCGGTGACATGCGCGAGGCCATGCGGGGACTGACCACCCGCGGCCGTTCCTTCCTGGCCGCCGGCTCGGCCGCCGCCATCTCGGCGTTCATCCTCGGCGAGAAGGACCTGCTGCGCGTGGCGATCCTGCTGGCCATGCTGCCGCTGCTGGCCGCGGCGTACGTCGGGCGCAGCCGCTACAAGCTGGCGTGCACCCGCTCGCTGGAGCCCGGCCGCGCCCCGGTCGGCTCCAGCGCGCGCGTCATCCTGCGCCTGCAGAACATGTCCCGGCTGCCCACCGGCACGCTGCTGCTGGAGGACCGGCTGCCGTACGCCCTGGGCAGCCGGCCCCGGGTGGTGCTGGAACGGCTCGGCGCGCACCAGGCCAGCTCGGTGGCGTACACGGTCCGCGCCGACGTGCGCGGCCGGTATCCGGTCGGCCCGCTGGTGATCCGGCTGACCGACCCGTTCGGGCTGTGCGAGCTGACCCGCTCCTTCCCCAGTGTCGACCGGCTCACCGTCATCCCGCAGGTCGTCCCGCTGCCCGCCGTGCGTCTGGCCGGCGAATACGCGGGCACCGGCGACAGCCGGGCCCGGTCGGTGGCCGTGCACGGCGAGGACGACGCGGCGACCCGGGAGTACCGGCGCGGCGACGACCTGCGCCGGGTGCACTGGCGTTCCACCGCCCGCACCGGGGAGCTCATGGTGCGCCGCGAGGAGCAGCCGTGGGAGAGCCGAGCTACCGTCGTTCTGGACACCCGTCAGGCCGCGCATCGTGGCGAGGGCCCGACGGCGAGCTTCGAATGGGCCGTCTCGGCCGCCGCCAGCATCGCGATGCACCTGCGCCAGGCCGGCTACAAGCTGCGCCTGGTCACCGGGGAGGGAGTCGACGTCGACGCCACCGAGATCGGTGGTGAGGGCGCGATCCTGGACACCCTGGCCGACGTCAAGCTGGCCCGGGCGGGCGATATCTCGGTGCTGGTGGACCAGGTCCGGCGGCGTTCCGACGGCGGCCTGGTGATCGGCCTGTTCGGCACGCTCAGCGTGGCCGAGGCCGAGGTGCTCACCGGGCTGCGGGGCAACGGCGCCACCTGCATCGGGTTCGCGATCGACAGTTCCACCTGGGTGAACATGCCGCCCGGGGAACGCACCGAGGCCGACCGGGCGCACGGCGCCACGGCTCTGGCCCTGGTCCGCAGCGGCTGGCGTTCGGTGCCGGTCGCGCACGGCGACTCGCTCGCCGCGCTCTGGCCGGCGGCCGGACGCGGTTCGCAAGGTTTCGCCTACCGGGCGGCGATGGCCGAGACGGTCGGGCGATGAGGGGAGTTCTACGGTGACCGGGCGACGACGACTGGGACTCGTGGCCGCGGCCGCGACCCTGCTGGCGGCGGCGCCGCTGTCGGCGATCTTCGACACCTGGACCTGGCTGCTGGAGTGCATCCTCGCGGTCGGCCTGGTGGCCGGCGCGGCGGTGCTCGCCCGTACGCTGCGTTTCCCGTCCTGGGCGCAGGCCCTGGGCATGGTCGTGGTGCTGCTGCTGACCCTGACCTGGATGTTCCCCAGCGGCGACGAGCTGTTCGCGCTGATCCCGTCCCCGGCGACGTTCGAGCACTTCGGCGCGCTGTTCACCGACGCCGGCAACGACACCCGCTCGTACGGTGTGCCGGTCCCCGACCGCGAAGGCCTGCTGTTCGTCGCGGTGTTCGGCATCGGGGCGGTCGCGATCGCGGTCGACCTGCTGACCGTCGTGGCCCGTAAGCCGGCCCTGGCCGGCCTGCCCATGCTGGCCATCTACTCGGTCCCGGTCGCCGTGTACGTCGACAGCGTCCCGGTGCTGCCGTTCATCGTCGGCGCGACCGGTTTCCTCTGGCTGCTGGTCGCCGACAACGTGGACCGGGTGCGCCGCTTCGGCCGCCGCTTCACCGGCGACGGCCGCGACGTCGACGTCTGGGAGCCGTCGCCGCTGGCCGCGGCCGGACGCCGGCTCGCCGTGATCGGCGTCGCCACGGCCGTGCTGCTGCCGGTGATCGTGCCGGGCCTCAACACCGGCCTGCTCAACTCGCTCACCCAGGCCGGCGGCGGCACCGGTACGGGCGGCTCGGGCAAGGGTGGCACCGGCCGGATCAACCTGTTCGCCTCGCTCAGCGGCCAGCTCAACCAGACCCAGGTCACCAACTACGTCCGGGTCACGACCAACGAGCCGGACCCGTTCTACCTGCGGTTCGGCGTCGCCGACGTGCTCTCCTCGGACGGCTTCAGCAACCGCACACCGAACGGCCAGCCGCTGTCCCGCGGCCTCTACGACCCCCGCGAGAGCGGCACCACGGCCGGCGCGCAGTACCGCCAGTACCACGCCGAGGTGGAGATCACGAAGGACTTCGGCCAGACGCTGGCCCCGGTCTACGCGACCACGATCGACACCGACGGTCTCGACGGTGCCTGGTCGTACGACCCGAACACCCAGGTGGTCTACTCCAACCGCACGACCACCAAGGAGAAGAAGTACTCGTTCGACTACGTGCGGGCCAAGTACACGCCCGCCGAGCTGCGCAGCGCCGAGGCCCTGCCCCGCGACAACCCGCTGCGGACCCAGTTCACCACGGTCCCGCGGGACGCCAAGGTCGAGAAGCTGGTCGACGGCCTGACCAAGGGCGAGCGCACCGAGTACGACAAGGTCGCGGCGATCTACCGCTACTTCTCCCGGGACAACGGCTTCACGTACAGCCTGCAGACCGCGGACCCGCAGGCGGGCGCGTCGGTGATCACGACGTTCCTGGAGGGTAAGGCGGGCTACTGCCAGCAGTACGCGGCGGCGATGGCCTGGATGGTCCGCGAGGCGGGCATCCCGGCCCGGGTGGCGTTCGGCTTCACCCGCGGCAGCACCCGCGACGGCGACGCGTACGTGCTGACGAACCGTAACGCCCACGCGTGGACCGAGGTCTACCTGGACGGCTTCGGCTGGGTCCCGTTCGACGCGACCCCGGCGGCCGCGGTGGTCGGCTCGACCCGCTCCGACTGGGCCCCGGACACCGACGCGGTGGAGACGGCGTCCCCGACGTCGACCGCCACGGTGGCCCCGGGCGCCGACGCCTCGGCCGGACCGGGCGCGGCGGAACGCCCGGACCGCGACGTCGACGCGGGCGCGCAGGGCCTGAACAACTCGGCCAACCAGTCGGGCCCCTCGACGACGGCCCTGCTGACGGCCGGGATCATCGCCCTGATCCTGGTCCTGCTGGCGGTGCCGGCCCTGCGCCGGGTCCTCATCCGCCGGCGCCGGCACGCGGCGACGGCCCCGAAGACAACGGTGGCGGCAGCGACGGGCCCGGCCCCACCGGGCATCCGAGAAGTCGTCGTGACCACCGAAGCGGTACGCGCCCGCGAGGACGCCCACGCCGCCTGGGACGAGCTGGTCGACACGATGATCGACTACCGCGTACCGGTGGACCCGACGGAAACGCCGAGGCACACCGCCCAGCGTCTGGTCCGCGAGGCCGACCTGACCGGCACGCCGGCGGAGTCGGCGACGCTGCTGGGCCGGGCCGAGGAACGAGCCCGGTACGCCCGGCAGCCGCTGCAGGGCGGCGAGCTGACGGTGGCGCTGAACCAGGTCCGCAAGGGCCTGGCCAAGACGGCGACGAAGCGGACCCGGTTCACGGCGGTCGTGCTGCCGCCGTCGGTGCTGCTGCGGTGGCGGCTGGGCATGGGAGACACGTCGGCCCGGTGGGTCGGCAGCTTCAGCCGGGGCCGGGACCTGCTGGTCCGCTTCAGCCCCCGGCGCCTGCTGGCGAACAGGGCCCGCTGACCGGGCAGATCCGCGCACGACACGAAGCCGCCCGGCCGGGCCTGAGGGTTCCGGCGGGGCGGCTTCGTCTCGTCAGGACCCGTATGGTCCTCGGCGTGGACGCGCGAGGACGACGGATCGACACGACCAGGATCCTGGGCACCGTCGCCGTGCTGGCCGGGCTGCTGATCTCGGTCATCGGACTGGTCACGGACAGCACGCCCGCCAAGGGCTACTTCTTCGCGGGCCTGCTCGTGATCACCGGCATCGGTTTACGGCTGGAGGCGGCGATCACCGACCGCCGCTGACGACGACGATCGTCCGCCCGCCGGGCTGCGGAGGCCGCGCGAAAGTGCTCGGCGCACTGTCGGATCCGGGGTGGGTTGTTCGTAGAGCAGGTGAGAGGCGGCCGGCGGAGGCCGCCGGAGCACGGGAGTGAGCAGATGACGCAGTACTTGATCTCGTTCAACGACGGCGCGATGGACCACATCTCCCGCGAGGAGCTGCCGGACGTGGGCAAGGCCGCGCACGCGGTGCTGCAGGAGGCCGTGAACGCCGGCGTGTGGGTGTTCGGGGCCGGGCTGGAGCGGCAGCGGGCGAGCGTCGTGGACACGGACGGGATCGTCACCGACGGGCCCTACCCGGAGATCAAGGAGGTCGTCGGCGGGTTCGTGGTCGTCGACGTGGCATCGCGCGAGGAGGCGCTGGGGTGGGCGGCCAAGATCGCCGCCAGTTGCCGCTGTGCGCAGGAGGTCCGGGAGCTCCTGCCCGACCCCGAACGGGACGAGATGGTGCGCCGGGCCGATCAGCGATCGTGACAACCGGGTCCGGGGATCGCGCGCGGTCCCCGGACCCGGCCACGGTGAGTCCCGCCAGGCGATGACGGCGTGTTCTGGCCGGCCGCGATCTGCCGGGGACCGCCGGTCCTGGACCACCCGTAGCCCGGGCTTCCGGTTCCGTCGCGGCAGGGGCCCGCCGCCGGCGTCGAGGTGCTGCCGGGGACGCCGGTCAGGACCACGTCGGGCGTGATGGCACGGGGCATTGCTGAGACCGGGCGGCGCGCTGCATGCTGCAGCAGAGGCCGGTCCCGGGCGTAGCAATGAGCGGCGTCCCTCTGCAGGACGCCGCTGCGATATTTCCTGCTCATCGTGGGTGATGAGCGTGCGGATACGGCGATGGCGGCCGGATGGCCGCCATTCGTCGCCGCTGGTTGTCCGGGCTAGCGGTGGCCCTCGGGACGCTGACGCCAGCGGTCCTCGAGCCGGTCGATGAAGCCCGCTTTCCGGGTCGAGCGGGTGCGGCGGGTCGCGGTGCCACCGACGGCGTGCAGGTCAGGGGCCTGACCCTTCCGGCGGCTCTGCATCCCGAACGCGGCCGCGGCCAGCATGACCACGAAGCCCGCCACGCCGAGCAGCGTGTTGCTGCTCACCGTGCCGTAGACAACCAACGCCAAACCAGCGACGATCACGAACGCGGCGACGACGAGTCGGCGCCGGGCGTGGAAACGCGGGTCGCTGGCCCGCACAGCCGAGGCGAACTTGGGGTCCTCGGCAAGCGACTGCTCGATCTGGTCGAACAGCCGCTGCTCGTGCTCCGAGAGCGGCACGGCATTCCTCCCCGGGCGCATGTCCGGCCCCCCGGCGGTGGTGCAGGCGGGCCGATGGTGCGAGACAGCCGACCGGCTGCCTTACCGCAAGTCTACGAGGGCGTTGGCGGGTCGGAAAGCGGGACGACCGTCGAGTGCGGGTGATTTTCGGTTCGGCGATGATCGGTTTGTCCCAAAAGACTGGCCGGTCCGACGATGGAGCGGCCGAAACGGGCCGCCAGAGCATCCGTCGCGGCCTCCGCCTCGCGCCAGCCGCGCTCCGGCTCCCCCAGCGTGAGCTGCCGTGATGTGGTCGCGGCGGCGCTGAGGCCCTCGACCCGGACGCCGACGAGGCGGATCGGCTCGGCGACCCGCAGCGCCTCGAAAAGAGTCCAGGAAGTCGCAAAAATCTCCCGGGCCACATCGGTGCCCGTCGGCATCGTGCGGGACCGGTTGACCGTCCGGAAGTCCGCCACCCGGATCTTGATCGTCACGGTCCGGCCCACGTGCCCGGCGGCGCGCAGCCGGGCCCCGACCTTGTCGGCCAGCGCCAGCAGGCTGCGCCGGATCGTCACCGGGTCGGTGACGTCGGTGTCGTACGTCATCTCGGCGCCGATCGATTTCTCCACGTGCTCGGCGACCACCCGGCGGTTGTCGCGCCCCCAGGCCAGCTCGTGCAGATGCGCGGCGGACGCCTCGCCGAGCGCGGCCCGCAGCATGCCCAGCGGCGCGGCGGCCAGGTCGCCGACCGTCATCAGGCCGAGCCGGTGCAGCGTCTCGGCGGCCTTCTCCCCCACTCCCCACAGCGCGTCGACCGGCAACGGGTGCAGGAAGTCGAGCACCTGGCCGGCCGGCACGACGATCACGCCGTCGGGCTTGGCCCGGGTGGAGCCCAGCTTGGCCACGAACTTGCTCGGCGCGACCCCGACCGAGCAGGTCAGCCGCTGCTCCTCGGCGATCCGGGCGCGGATGTCGCGGGCGATGACCGCCGGGCGGCCGAGCAGCCGCTGGGCGCCGGCCACGTCGAGGAAGGCCTCGTCCAGGGAGAGCGGCTCGACCAGCGGCGTGACATCGCGGAAGATCCGCATGACGGCGGTGGAGGCGGCCGAATACTCGGTGAAGTCGGGTGGCAGGAAGACCGCGTGCGGGCACAGGGCGCGGGCCCGCATGGCCGGCATCGCGCTGCGCACGCCGAAGCGGCGGGCCTCGTAACTGGCCGAGCTGACCACGCCGCGGGGGCCGAGCCCGCCCACGACGACCGCCTTGCCGCGCAGCTCGGGGCGGCGGCGGACCTCGACGGCGGCGAAGAACGCGTCCATGTCGACGTGCAGGATCGTGCAGCCCGCGTCGTCGGCCTCCGGCCCGAACCGCGGATCACGCCCCCGGCCGATGGCCTGACTTCGTCCCACGAGGGGACGCTATCCGCCGGGTACGACAAAAAAGCCGGGTCAGCGCACGATCAGCAGCGGGATGGTCATCTCGGCCGCGGTCACCGACCCGTGGTACGCGACCAGCTGCCCCACCGCGGGTGGCTCCCACCCACTGGCCACGATCACGGTCCGCCCCTGGCAGATCACCACGACGTCACCGATCCGGCTCTCGTGCTCGGGTGGCACCGGCCCGTACCAGCCGCCCGCGATCGCCTCCTCGCGCGTCAGCACCCAGGCCCGGTCGCCCAGCACCCCGCGCCACGCGGCGATCACGTCGTCGCGGGCACCGTCCTCCACGTACAGGTAGCGGACCCGGGGTTCACCGGCGACCGCGACGATCCCGGCCGCCAGCACCGGGTCCCGGCCCAGGTCGATCCGGCCCTCGGCCGGCACGTCGAGCTGCCCGTGGTCGGCCGTGACCAGCAGCGCCGCGCCTTCGGGCAGCCCGTCGGCGAGCCGGGTCACGAGCCGGCCGACCTGCCGGGCCGCCTCCTGCCAGGGCGGTGAGTCGACGCCGGTGCCGTGGCCGTGGTGATCGAGGTCGGGGTGGTAGCCGTAGACCAGCCCGGGCCGGGACAGGGCCGCCAGCATGCGGTCGGACAGGGCGAGCGGGTCGGCGGCGCCGGAGAAGGTGGCTCCCCGGTTGGCCGCCACGGTGAGGCCGGTGCCCTCGAACTCGGGCCGGGTCACCTGGGTGACGTGCAGGCCGGCCGCCGCCGCCGTCTCGAAGCGGGTCGGCTGCGGCTGCCATTCGGCCGGGTCCGGGTCGTCGCCCCACCTGATGTGGTTGAGGATGCCGCCGTCGGGCTTGCGCAGCGTGAAGCCGAGGACGCCGTGCGCGCCGGGCAGTGCTCCGGTGCCCAGGGTGACCAGGCTGACCGGGGTCGTGGAGGGAAAACCCGAGGTCAGGGCCCGGGGGGGGCAGCTCACCCAGGATCGGGGCGTGGGCCGCGGCGACCGGGATCTGGTACGTGCCCAGCCCGTCGACCAGCAGCACCGCGATCCGGTCCACGCCGTCGAGCTGGGCGCCCAGCCCCAGCACATCCGTGGCCCCGGGCACGCCGAGCACCGCCGAGACGCTGGGCATCAGGTCGGCCAGGCTGGCGCTCCCGTACGCGGGCCGGACCGGGGTGAAGGCCTCCGGGGGCAGCTGATCGGTCATGGGCGCCGCGCGAAGAGGTGCAGCTGGGAGGCGATGTCGCGGAACGGCGGGCGGGCGGCCAGGGCCAGTTCCAGCTCCAGCATCGCCTGCGGGTCGGCCTCCACCACGGCGGCCGGTACGAGGTCGGCGAGCACGCGTACCCCGTGGATCTCCTCGACCGTGAGGCCCGCCGCGCTCAGCAGCGCCGACGCGGTCTCCGCGTCGTAACGCCGGCGCAGGGTGTCGCGGGTGCCGGCGCGACCCTCGTCGTCGCCGATGAGCGCGGCCGCCGCGGCGATGTGGCCGTTGACCGCGCGGCCCAGCACAGCTGCCGCCCGGCCCGCGACCAGCAGGCTGACCGCGCCGCCGGGGCGCAGGGCGGCGCTGATCGCCGCGACCACCCCGGCCGGGTCGTCGACGACCTCCAGCACGGAGTGGCACAGGATCAGGTCGGCGCTGCCCGGCGCGACCAGCCCGGCGAGCGCGTCGCCGTCGCCCTGCACCGCACGGACCCGGTCGGCCACGCCCGCGTCGGCGGCCCGGCGGGTCAGCGCGGCGAGGGCGTCGGGGCTGGCATCCACGACGGTCACGGTGTGCTTGGCCTCGGCCAGCGGTACGGCGAAGCCGCCCGTCCCACCGCCGACGTCCAGCACGGTCAGCTCCCGCCCGGCGCTGCGCTCGAGCTCGCGGCGCAGCACGGCCCAGACGGCAGCGGTACGCACGGTGACGGGCGGGCGGGGGGTTCGCGCCGATGCGGTGTCCACCTGGGCAGCGTATCGGCCGGGCGCGCAGCCGGAGTGCGGAGCCGCTTCGCTAGAGGATGACGGCCGGTCTTTCCATGATCGTTGCCCGCGGCGGTGCCCTGGCTGGAACGTGGTTCCAGTCAACGCCGTACCGGAGAAGGGGCACGACCGATGAACACAGCCGAGAAGCTGGCCCGTCAGATGCTCGAGGTCTTCGACACCGGGGACGTCGCCGCCGCGGGACACCTGGTCGCCGAGGACTTCGTCGATCACGGCGCGCCACCGTGGGCGCCGCAGGGCCGCGCGGGCTATCTCCAGATCCTCACGTTCCTGACCACCGTGCTGAAGGTCCGCTACGAGGTGCACGACATGGTGGCCGACGGGGACAAGGTGGCGATCCGGGCCACCGCGCACGGCGTCCACGACGTCGATACGCTCGGCTTCGCACCCACCGGCAAGCCGTACGCGATGCCGACCATGCACCTGTACCGCGCCGAGGGCGGCCTGCTCGCCGAGCACTGGGGCGTCCGCGACGAGTTGAGCGTGCTGTGGCAGGTCGGCGCGTTGCGGCCACCGGCACCGATCCCCCTGAGCGAGGCATGAGAAGTACGGCGAGAGCGGAACAGGTCCGGGCCACCCGGCAGAAGGTGCTGGTGGCGGCCCGTGACCTGTTCCTGCGCCGGGGCTACTTCGGCGCGACCATCGAGGCGATCGCCAAGCGGGCCGCGGTCAGCCCGCAGACCGTCTACAACGTGGTCGGCGGCAAGGCGGCTCTGCTCAAAGCGGTGTACGACGTGGCGCTGGCCGGCGACGACGAGCCCGTACCGATGATCGAGCGGCCGATCGCGCGGGCCATGCTCGCCGCCACCGACCCGCGGGAGTGCCTGCGGTTGTACGCCCGGATGGGCCGGGAGCTGGCCGAGCGGGCCGGGCCGCTGATCGCGATCGTGTTCGTGCAGGGCGCGGGACGCGACCCGGACGTCCGCGCGTTCGTCGACAAGATCGAGGGTGAGCGGGCGATCGGCACCGCCGGGGTGGCCCGGCACGTCGCGCGGCGCTTCGGGCTGCGCGACGGGCTGACCGAGACGGAGGCCGGCGACGTGCTGTGGGCCCTGAGCGCGCCGGAACTGCTGGACCGCTTCACCCGGCGGCGCGGCTGGAGCCTGGACCGCTACGAGCGCTGGCTGGCCGAGACCATGGCCGAGTCCCTGCTCAGAAGGCCGTGAGCACCCCGGTCGTGCGGCGCATGTCGCAGAGGTTGCCGAACGTGTGCGACCAGCTCACCGGGCGGCCCCGCCAGGTGCCTTTGACCTGGGCCGTGACCGGGGCGTACTCCAGCGTGCACATCAGGGGCGCCGGCGTGAGCCGGGCCGGGTCGCCGCCGACGCGCTTCAGCGTCCGGCAGGCCTGGACCTTCTGCGGGTGGGCGCCGCCGGCCGGGTCGCACCGCAGTTTCACGGCCGCCGCGTAGCCGGCCTCAGCCAGATAGCTCACCGTGAGGTCGGTCCTCTTCACCCCGGCCTGGGCGGCCGGCGCGGTCGCGGGTGCCGGGGCCGCGAGCAGAAGAACTGCGGCGGCGATGGTGCTGATCATGTTGCTCTCCCCGATGCCACGTTTCCGGTGCGCATCCGGTCTACCCCACAAAAGGTGCAGGACGCGCAGAACGGAAATATAGTGTCCGTTCACCGGAAGTCGCGGGACGCCGGGCTGATCGGCGGGGTGACCGCCTCCAGCCGGTCCGCCACCAGATTGAGCACACCCTCGGTCTTCTCCAGGCGTCCCCGCACGATCAGCGCCGCGCTGCTGCGCGCCACCCGCTTGTACCGCTGCCACAGCCCGGGCGAGCAGGTCACGTTGAGCATCCCGGTCTCGTCCTCCAGGTTGATGAACGTGACCCCGCCCGCCGTCGCCGGCCGCTGCCGGTGGGTGACGATGCCGCCGACCCGGATCCGGGTGCCGGCCTCGACCCGGCCCAGCCGGGCGATCGGCACCGCCTCCGCCCGGTCCAGCTCGGCCCGGATGAACTGGGCGGGATGCGCGTCCGGGGACAGGCCGGTGGCCCAGACGTCCGCGACGAGCTTGTCCACATCGGCCATGCCGGGCAGCGTGGGCGCGGTCGTGCCGGTGACCGTACCCGGCAGGCGGTCCGGTTTGTCCGAGGCGGCGGCGCCCGCCGCCCACAGCGCCTCGCGCCGCGAGAGGCCGAAACCCGCGAAGGCGTCGGCGGTCGCGAGGGCCTCCAGGTGGGCGGTCGAGCATCCGGTCCGGCGCGCGAGATCCGCCAGATCCCGGTACGGCCCGTGCGCCCGGCGCTCCTGCTCGATGACCCCGGCCAGGTCGTCGCCGAGGGTACGGACGCTGCTCAGCCCCATCCGCACGGCCGGGCCACCCAGTCCCCAGGCGTGCGGCGGCTCCCCGGGCGCGCTGCCCCAGCGGGTCTGCGCGGTCGACTCCAGCACCGCGGCGGCGTCGCTCAGGTTGATGTCCGGGCGGCGCACCTCGACACCGTGCCGGCGGGCGTCGTCGACCAGCGACTGCGGCGAGTAGAAGCCCATCGGCTGGGCGTTGAGCAGAGCCGCGCAGAACGCCGCCGGGTGGTAGCGCTTGAGCCAGGAACTGGCGTAGACCAGGTACGCGAAGCTCATCGCGTGGCTCTCCGGGAAGCCGTAGTTGGCGAACGCGGACAGCTTCACGAACAGGTCGTCGGCCAGCTCACCGGTGATGCCCCGGGCGGCCATCCCGGCGTACAGGCGGCTCTTGATCCGTTCCATCTTCTCCACCGACCGTTTGGATCCCATCGCCCGGCGCAGCTGATCGGCCTCGGCCGGGTCGAAGCCCGCGACGTCGATGGCCAGCTGCATCAGCTGTTCCTGGAACAGCGGCACCCCGAGGGTCTTCTCCAGCGCGTTGCGCATCAGCGGATGCGGGTAGGTGACCTCCTCCAGGCCGTTCTTGCGGCGGATGAACGGGTGCACCGAGCCGCCCTGGATCGGACCGGGCCGGATCAGCGCGACCTCGACGACCAGGTCGTAGAACTCGCGGGGCTTGAGCCGGGGCAGCGTGGCCATCTGCGCGCGGCTCTCCACCTGGAAGACGCCGACGGAATCGGCCCGGCACAACATGTCGTAGACCTCGGGATCGTCCAGCCGCATGGTGCCGATGTCCAGGTCCGACTCGATCATGTCGTACGCGTAGTGCAGCGCCGACAGCATGCCCAGCCCCAGCAGGTCGAACTTGACCAGTTCGATCGCCGCGCAGTCGTCCTTGTCCCACTGCAGCACCGTGCGCCCGGGCATCCGGCCCCACTCCACCGGGCACACCTCGATGATCGGCCGGTCGCAGATGACCATGCCGCCGGAGTGGATGCCCAGGTGCCGCGGAAAGTTCTGCACCTGGTTGGCGAACGCGACGACGTGGGCGGGGATGTCCTCCACGTCGACCGAGGCGACACTGCCCCAGCGGTCGATCTGCTTGCTCCACGCGTCCTGCTGCCCGGGCGAGAAACCGAAGGCCTTGGCCATGTCCCGGACGGCGGACCGCGGCCGGTACGAGATCACGTTGGCGACCTGCGCGGTGTGCTCCCGGCCGTACCGGCGGTAGACGTACTGGATGACCTCCTCGCGACGGTCGGACTCGATGTCGACGTCGATGTCCGGCGGCCCGTCCCGCTCCGGGGCCAGGAACCGCTCGAACAGCAGGTCGTACGCGACGGCGTCCACGTTGGTGATGCGCAGCGCGTAACAGACCGCGGAGTTGGCGGCCGAGCCCCGCCCCTGGCAGTAGATGTCCGCGTCCCGGCAGAACTTCACGATGTCGTAGACCACCAGGAAGTACCCGGGGAAGCGCAACTCCTCGATCATCTTCAGCTCGTGCTCGATCTGCGCGTACGCCTTCGGGTGCGCCTGCGGCGGCCCGTACCGCTCCCGCGCGCCCCGCATGGTCAGCTCCCGCAGCCAGCTCATCTCGGTGTGCCCGGGCGGGATGTCGAAATCGGGCAGCTTCGGCGCGACCAGGTTCAGGTCGAAGGCGAGATCATCACCGAACATCGCGGCGTTCTCCACCGCCCCCGGATACGCCGCGAACCGCCGCCGCATCTCGGCCCCGCTGCGCAGGTGGGCGGTGCCGGCGGCGGGCAGCCAGCCGTCCATGTCGTCGAGGCTGCGCCGTGCCCGTACGGCGGCCAGCGCGGTGGCCAGCCGGCGCCGCGCCGGGGTCGCATAGTGCACGTTGCCGGTCGCGACCACCTCCAGCCGGCGACTGCGGGCCAGCTCGTACAGGGCGTCGTTGCGGTCGTCGTCGTAGGGGTCGCCGTGCGCGGTCAGCTCCACCACGACATTGCTGCGGCCGAAGAGCCGGACGAGCCGGTCCAGCTCGTACGCGGCCGCCGGCATCCCGCCACCGGCCAGCGCCCGCGGCACACTGCCCTTGCGGCACCCGGTCAGCACGAGCACATGGTCACGCAGGACCGCGGCGACGTCCTCCAGCTCCCCGTACGCCGGTTTGCCCTTCTCCTCGCCGTCGAGCTGCCCGCGGGAGATGGTGCGGGCCAGCCGGGCGTACCCCTCGGGGCCGTGCGCGAGGGCGAGCAGATGCCGGCCCTCGGGGTCGGCCTCACCGTTCTGCGGCTTGGCGAGATCCAGCGACAGCTCGGCGCCGAAGATCGTGGGCAACCCCAGCTCACGGGCGGCCTGCGAGAAACGCACGACTCCGTAGAACCCGTCGTGGTCGGTGACGGCCAAGCCGGTGAGCCCCAGCCGGGCGGCCTCCTCGGCGAGCTCCTCGGGGTGGCTGGCGCCGTCCAGGAAGCTGAAGTTGGTGTGGCAGTGCAGTTCGGCGTACCGGTCCCGGCTGGGTGCCCGGACCAGGGCCGGCGCCTGATAGGGCTGCCGCTTGCGGCTCCAGGCGGGGGAATCCCCGCCGTCGCCGTCGACGGCGAGCGGATCGACGACGTGCAGAGGCCGGCCGGTGAGCGTGCCCTCCAGCTTGGACCACGGCATCCGCGGATTGTGGAAACTCATGATGCGGGCGCCCTGGTCATGGATGGCCTAGTCATAGATGGCCTCGATCGCCCAGTGCCCGGCGGCGAGCGAGAGCAGCAGGGCCCGGCCGTCGTCGAGGGAGACCTGGAAGCGGGCCCGGCGGCGGGCCTCGGCGGGAGCCCACCAGCGCTCGTCGACCGGCCACGGGCCGGCCCAGCCGGCGATGACGACGGGGGCGGCGGCGCCGATGAGCAGGAAGGCGGGGTCGCCGGTGAGCTCGAGGCGGGCGCTGACGCCGACGGGCCGGCGGCCGGCATCGAGCACGACGGCGGGCAGGGCCTGCGGGAGAACCAGGGCAGGCGCGGGGCGGGGCAGGCGACCGGGCCAGGGCGGCATCGGTACGGGCCGTTTGACGCCTTTCCGTCCTCGCTTCTGTCCTTCCTGGCGGACCCCCGCTTCCGGCTTTTGTTCTCTTCCTTCCCTCTCCGCTGCCGTCTTCGGCGGCCGCCCTTCCGCTTCGAGCGTTCGCTCTTTCCCTTCCATCGCCACATCCGGCCGCGAACCGGCCGCTTCCGCCTCGGACTTCGGTCCTTCCTCGCGGGCCACTCCCGGCTGAGACCCGGCTACTGCCCCACTCGGAACTGCCCACAAGCGGGCACCGCTTTCCCATTCCTCGCCGGCCTCGTTCTTTCCGGCCGGGAGCGCCTCGGGCGGCGGACCCGGGAGAGCGATCAACGCCGGCGGGTCGGCCAGGGAGACCACCACCGGTTCGAGCGCCGGTAGCGGGACGGCAGCCTCGCCGGCGGGCCGGGCCGGCGTGCGCTCGTCGCCCCACGGGACCAGGCGTACCTGGTCGTCCGCGGAACGCCCCCCGCCGAGCACCGCCGTCAGCACCGCCTCCGGCCCCAGCAGACCTTGGATGCGGCTCAGGGCGCGGTGGGCCCGTTCGCGTTCGGCGCCGGTGTCACCCCAGAGGCCGGGTTGCAGGCCGAGGTGGACGAGGACTCCGTCCGGGACGAGCCGCAGCCGGACCAGTCCGGCGGTGGGCCGGTTCGGTGCGCCACGCCGGGCGCCGGTGAGCCAGCCGTCGAGCTGCCACCGTACGCGTTCGGCGATGGCCGCGGCCGTGAGCAGGCCCTCGTGCCGCCAGACCCGGTGCAGTTCCTGCCCGTCGGCGGTGACCGCCTCGATGCCCAGCCGGGTGCAGGCCAGCCCGTGCGCCGCGAGCCGCTCGTGCAGCCGCTCGGCCAGGGCCCGGCCGGCGAACGCGGCGACGTCGACCCGTTCGAGCGGCTCGTCGTAGGTGTCGCTGACGTCCAGGTCGGGCGGCGGCTGCCGCACCGCCAGCGGCCGATGGTCGAACCCGCCGGCGAGCCGGTGCGCGAGCGCCCCGTCGAACCCGAACCGGGTGAGCACGTCGGAAGCGGGCAGAGCGGCGAAATCCCCCAGGGTCTTGACCCCCAGCCGCCGGAGCAGGTCGGCCAGGTCGGGCCGCTCCAGCGCCTCGACGGGCACGGCGGCGAGAAATTCCCGGGTACGCCCGGAGCCGACGATCGTCCCGGACCGCGCGGCCAGCCCGGCGGCGAACACCCCGTCGGCGATGCCCACCTGACTCTCGACGGCGCAGGCCTGAGCGACCTGCTCGACGATCCGCTCGGCGGCCGGCTCCTCACCGCCGAAGTACCGGGCGGGCCCCCGCGCGGCCAGCGCACAAGCCCCGGCCCGGATCACCTCGACCCCGACCGCGACCTCCTCGACGGCGGCGACCACCGGCTCGAAAGCCCGGGCATCCCGCCCCGGATCGTGGTCGACGACCACGAGCTGAGGACACCGGCTCTGCGCCTCCCGCCGCCGCAGGCCCCGCCGCACCCCGTCCGCCCGGGCCGCCTCGGAACAGGCCAGCACTCTGTTTCCGTGGAGAACGGCCACGGCCCCGGAAGCCGCGACCCCCTCCACGATCTCCGCGGCGATGACCGGCCAGTCGGGACACCAGAGGACGAGGGTCCGGACTCCGGCGGTGGTGGGGCTCATGCGTAGCCTGCTTCGGCCGCCCGCACCCACCCGGCGAACTGCTCACCGCCGGCCGTCTGCGCTTCTGCTACCGACTGCGGCGGTGTGGACGCCGGTGAGCCCGGTGCGCCGGGGCGGATCGGCGTGACGGACGCCAGCGAGGCAGAGCCGGATCTTGTCGCGCCCGGTCCGGCAACACGGCCCGCGACGCTCGGAGCCGCCGACGGCTGCTGGGCATCGCGCTCGGCTTCAGCCGGCTGGTCGGCGGCCGGGCGGACAGCGGTGGGCCGGGTCCGGGCGCCGGGCGTGGGGTCGGACGGGGGTACGACGGCGAGTCCCGGCATCCACATGGTGATCTCTTTGGGGCGGGCCGCCGTACCCCGGCCCCGGGCGACGACGGTGACCTTGCGCCGGCGCAGCCGGCCGTGCCCCGCGCCGAGACCTTCCCACCGGCCCTGGGTGACCTGCAGCGTCACATCCGCGCCGTCCCACCGCCCGTAGGGCACGAGCACACACCCACGCTGCCGGGCCCGGGCGACGAGCCGGCTGGTGATCGAAGCCGAAACCTGCCCCGGTACGGCAACGACCACGACATCCACCCCGTCGATGAGCGCGGCGACGACGGTGGGCCACTCGGGACCGGGATCAGGCACAAGCGCCAGCCGATCCAGGGCGATCCCACTCTCCGCGGCGGCGAGCGCGCCGAGCGTGGGAACGCCGACGACGGCACACCAGGAACCGGCGTTGGAGGCGGCGGCAAGCAGGGCCAGGAGCAGGGAGGTGCTTCCTCCTCCGGGCTGCACCGCGCCGCCACCCCGGATGGTGGTGCCGGGGACGGGCGGTGCACTCCGCAGCGAGGAGGAACGGTCGGCCGGGGATCCTCTCCGGGCCGGCGCGGTCGCGGACCCTCGGCCGCCCGGCCCCACCAGGAAATCGCTTCCGGCGCCGTCAGCCGCGAAGCCTTCACCGCCCGGCCGCGTTGGTCCTCCGCCGACGACGTCGATCTCCGGGGCCCGGCTGCCCGGCCCGTTCCCGGCTGCCTCGTGCGGGCCGGCTGCGGATCTCGGCGAACCGCGGCGGGCTTCGCGCTCGTGGGGGCCGGCGGGTGGCGGCGGCGGGGTGGGCAGGGCGCCCTGGTGGACGGAAGGGCCGGGGGTGATGCCGATCGCGATGGTGGTCCCGCGGCGCAGGCCGCGGCTCGGCAGCAGACTGCTCAGCTCGGGGAGGACCGGCAGCACCCGGTGCGTCCCGAAATCGCCGAGGTCGCCGGCCGGCCGGATCAGCTCAGCAAGGGCCGCAGCACCGTTGATCATGCGCCCGGCCATTTCCCGCCCCGTTTGTACACGTGCATCGAAGTTGATCTTTAATGTCACGACTCCGCCGGAGCGACGCCGCGAACGAGGTGCTGCCACCAGCGATCCGGAGGGCCCGCACCCACCGCGACCAGAACTCAGGCGGTGCGGTGCCGAGCGGCCGCCAGTGGAGTCCGCACAGCTCAGCAGCTGCGACAAGGAGCCGCAGGCACTCCGCTCTCCGCACCACCCGGCGAGCCACAGAGCGATCGCCGCGAGATGCCCAGCGCCCGCTTGACCCACTGCCCAGCGCCCGCTTGACCCACTGCCCAGCGCCGGCGAGGCCCGCCCGGGCACGTCCAGCACCCAGCACCCGGCACTCCGGCACCCGGCACCCCGGCGTCGCCGGACCGTTCGCCCGGCTCGCGGCCGGCCGCGCCTGACAAGCAGGCTCGCGCTGGGCGTCGCCACCCGGATCGCCCGTTCCCGGCCGACCGAGAAGGTTGGCCGACCCGATGCATCCGGGCAGGAGCAGAGGGAGGGCAGCCGCCGGGCCGCCTAGGCGGCTTCGAGGGTGGGCTGGTAGGCCACGCCGAGAGTGGACTCGACCAGGGAGACGAAGTGCTCCGCCGCACGGAGCAGATCGTCCGCCTCGCGGGAGCTGACCACGCGGGGAATGCCCGCTTCGGCGGCGGCCCGCTTGGTCGCGCCCAGGGCGAAGTAGCCGGCCCAGTCGCTGAACTCGGGTGCCACCAGGACCAGGAGCGACCAGGCGCTCGTCACCCGGCTGCGCTTCGTCGGCGCGGCCGGCCTGGCGCGGGCGGCGAGGACCGCTGCGGCTGCGCGCAGTGCCGCGAGGTGGGCGGCCGCGTAGCGCAGGCCGTCCGGCCGGGTGCCGGCCGCTTCCGCCAGGCCTTGGCGGGCTATGGCGAGCAGCTGGGCCGGGGTGCGGTTCGGCAGCAGATTGGCCGGGACGGTGGGCGCCGCCTGGGCCGCCGCCGTGGGCGCGTGGGCCAGCGGACCGGGGCTCGCCGCCTGACCCGGGATCGGGCCCGGGAAGGCGCTCGGCGGTCTGAGAGTGGGCACCGGGTGGGCCTGGTTGCTCACCATGGTCGTCTCCTCGCGTGTGTCGCATCCGACGTGCTGGTCGAACCGATCCGCTGCAAGAGGAAGAACACAGCGGTTGGGCAGCCGGCCGGGTGTGAAGCTTCCCCACACCACACCCGGCCGGACTTGCCGGCGGGTCCGTCGCCCGCCGCTCGGGGGTCGAGAACAGCGGACGACGGTCCTGCCTTTTGTGCCGGTCCGGACCCGCGAATGCCCGGACCTCGCATGCGGCACTTCGCGGGCGCCGCATCCGGGAGCCCCGCCGCGAACGCGGCTCCCGAGTGGTCAGGCCGAGCGATCCGCTGGCACAGGAGTTCGAACCAATCGAACACTCGTTCTAACCAAGAATGAGAGTACACCCCGGGTACGACAAAAACGCAACACACGCGAGGGCTCCGGCGGGACGGCCGGCAGCGGTGGAGATCACCTTCGCCGGAGTGGCCCGCGGAGGTAAGGACCTGCTGGTCAGGACGGGTGTACCGGTCACTCGGAAATTACTGTCCAGGACCGGCGAATCGGTCAGCCGACAGCCGGCGACCACGCCGGGCCCCGCCCTGAGCCCGGGCGTGCACCCCGCAGGACCGGCCAGCAGGAGACGAAAGAATGAAGCGTCGGCGCCACCCCCGCCGGCGACTTGGCACGCAACGCACCACGGACAAGAGAGTCAGGAAGCGGCAACCCATGACCGTCATCGACAAGATCGCGTGGATCCGCATCGAGAACGGCGCGATCCTCAGCTCCCGGTCACGCGGCAAGGACGTCTACTACCTTCCCGGCGGAAAGCGGGAGCCCGGCGAGAGCGACATCGAAACCCTCGTCCGCGAGATCCGGGAGGAGCTCAGCGTGGCCATCACCCCCGACAGCGCCGAGCATGTCGGGACCTTCGAGGCCGCCGCCCACGGGCATTCCGCCGGGACGGTCGTCCGGATGACCTGCTACACCGCCGACTACCAGGGCGTCCTGCGGCCGGACAGCGAGATCGAGGAGATCGTCTGGCTCACCCATGCCGATCGGCACCGGGTGTCCCCGGTCGATCAGATCATCTTCGCTCACCTGTACGGGACAGCGCGCCTGCGCTGAGGCCCGGTCAGCCGCCCACGTGGATGCCGGGGCGGCGGGCCGGGTCCGGTTCGCTCTTGCGGATGATCTCGCGGACCACCGGCGCCGTGTCGCCCCGGCCCAGCAGCAGATAGCGGAACAGGTGCACCAGTGGGCTGCCCTCCGCCCATTCGAAGTAGCAGTGCGGCCGTACCCCGGTCGCGTCGCGCAGGGCGAGCAGGACCGCCGCGATCGCGTTCGGCGCGGCCGGACTCTGCACCCGCAGGACGCGGTACCGTCCCACCTGCTCGCCGTGCACGCGCAGGACTTCGCTGAACTCCGACGGGTCGATCACCTTGATCTCCAGGAACAGGATGTCGGCCGTGCCGGGCACCGGGTTCATGCCGCGCTGTTCGCGTTCCTTGCCCGCGTACTCCGGCTCGTCGCCGGCCTGCCGGCGGTTGGCGACCAGGTTGAGCTCACCGTCGTACTCGATGGAGTCGGCGATGAACCGGCGGGCCGGCTCGTCGAACTCGATGCGGTCGGTCCGCAGCTCGGTGGTGCGGGTGACGCGGGAGATCAGCGAGACCACGATGATCGCGGCCACGAAGACGGCCGAGATCGCGATGCCGTCCGGCTTCTCCACGATGTTCTCGGCCAGGGCGTACACCAGGATCAGGGTGAGGATCGTGAAGCCGATCGCCGCCTTGCGCCGGCGGCGGACCGCCGAGATCGCCACGGCCACCGCGCCCGAGACCATCATGGCCAGGATGCCGGTGGCGTACGCGCCCGCCTGCGCGTTCACGTCCGCCTTGAAGACGATGGTCAGGCCGATGCTGATCGCCGTGTAGACCAGCACCACCGGCCGGATCGCGCGGGCCCATTCCGGGGCCATGCCGTAGCCGGGCAGGTAGCGCGGCACGATGTTGATCAGGCCGGCCATCGCCGACGCGCCCGCGAACCACAGGATCAGGATGCTGCTGATGTCGTACGCGGTGCCGAAGAGCTCGCCCAGCTTCTCGTGGGCCAGGTACGCCAGCGCCCGCCCGTTGGCCTGCCCGCCTGCCTCGAACTCGGCCGGCGGGATCAGCACGGTCGTCACGAAGCTCGTCGCGATCAGGTAGACGCTCATGATCAGCGCCGCCGTGGTGAGCAGCTTGCGGGTGTTGCGGACCCGGGACCTCATCCGGTCGGCCGCCGACTCGCCGGACGCCGCGATCAGCGGCATCATGCTGACCCCGGTCTCGAAGCCGGACAGGCCCAGGACCAGCGCCGGGAAGGCCAGCACGGACGGGCCGAGCAGGTCGAAGAAGCCGGTGCCGTGGGCGCCGAGCGCGTCCACCCAGGCCGACAGCGCGCCCGCGGTGGTGAACACGTCGACCAGGCCGACCACGGTGATCACCGCGTTCAGGCCGAGGAAGACCACGACCAGCGGGATGGCGACCTTGACGGCCTCGGAGAAGCCGAGCAGGAAGACGAAGCCGAGGATGAGCAGCAGCACGATGGTGATCGGCACCGCGTGGCCGTGCAGGAAGCCCGGCAGGTAGGGGTTCTCCGACATGTGCACGGTGGCGTCGGCGGCCGACAGGGTGATCGTGACGATCCACGAGGTGACCACGAAACCGAGCAGGACCAGCACGAACAGCTTGCCGCGCCAGAACGGCAGGAGGTTTTCCAGCATGGCGACCGAGCCTTGGCCGTGCGGGGACTCCTGGGCCACCCGCCGGTACATCGGGAGCATGCCGAGCAGGGTCAGCGCCACGATCAGCAGGGTGGCCAGCGGGGACAGCGCCCCGGCGGCCAGCGCCGCGATGGCCGGCAGGTACGACAGGGTGGAGAAGTAGTCCACGCCGGTCAGCGCCATGACCTTCCACCAGGGCTGCGGGTGCGAGCCCTCAGCGGCTTCCGGTCCGACCGGCTGCACGCGGTGGGCCAGCAGCCAGCGGGTGACGCGATGGGCCGGGGGTGCCGCCTGGACGGGGCTGTCCACGGACTCCGGCACGACGATCTCGGTGCTCATCGATCTCATTTCGTCGGACCGGCACCTCACCGATCACCGATGCCAGGATGCACGATGGGTGGTACCCCGCAGACATGAGGAGCGACACATGCCACGCACGTTCGTGATCACCGGAGCCAGCTCAGGGGTGGGCCTGGCCGCCGCCCGGCAACTCGCCGCGCGGGGTGAGCAGGTGGTCGTGGTGGGCCGCGATCCGGGCCGGCTGGGCGCCGCGATGGCCGCCGTACGGGCCGCCGCCACCGGGCCCGAGCCGGACGAGTTCCGCGCCGATTTCACTGTGCTCGACGAGGTCCGGGAGCTGGCCGCCAAGCTGCTGGCCGCGTACCCGAAGATCGACGTCCTGGCCAACAATGCCGGCGGCATGGTGGAGTCCTATGTCCGCACCGCGGACGGCTTCGAAGCCACCATCCAGGGCAACCACCTGGCACCGTTCCTGCTCACCCACCTGCTGCGCGGGGCGCTCGACGGCGGCCGGGTGGTCAACACGGCGTCGCGGGCGCACCAGCGCGCCCGGCTGGACCCGGAGGACTTCACCGGCTCGGCCGACAAGTACAGCTCGTGGCGCGCCTACGGGGCCAGCAAGGCGGCGAACATCCTGTTCGCGGCCGAGGCGGCCCGGCGCTGGCCGGAGATCACCTCGGTGTCGTTCCACCCGGGTGTGGTGCGCAGCAACTTCGGCGTCGGCGCGGCGACCAAGTTCTTCTACCGGTTCGCGCCGTTCCTGACCACGCCCGAGCAGGCCGGCGACCTGCTGACCTGGCTGAGCACCGCCGAGGTGACCGACGGCGCCTACTACGTGGGGCACAAGGTGACCCGGCCGGACACCGTGGCCGCCGACCCCGCGGTGGCTGCCCGGCTGTGGCAGGCCAGCGCCGCGGCGGTGGGTGTGGGCGCCGCCGGATAACGGATATCCGGGCCTTCGTCAGCCTTCTCACTAACCCCTGCCCAGCCGGCGGAACCGTTTGTACGTTGACGTCCGTGCGCCCCCGCGTCTCCCCCACCCCGCGCTGGTGGGCGCCCGCCGCGCGGGCCGCGGCCGGGTTGAGCCTGGTGGTCGTCACCGTCCTGTGGGCCCGCGGCGGCGTCGCCGACCTGGCCGCCGGGGGCCGGCCGGCGGCGGGCGCGGCGGGCCGGCTGGCCGCGCTGTGGTCGGCCGATCTGCTGCTCCTGCAGGTGCTGGTGATGGCCCGGATCCCGCTGGTGGAACGGGCCTTCGGCCAGGACACGCTGACCCGCTGGCATCGCCGCACCGGCTTCACGTCGTTCCACCTGCTGCTCGCGCACGTCGTGCTGGCCACCTGGAGCCGGGCGCCGGTCCGCAGCTTCGCCGCGTTCGTCGCCGGCGATCCCGGGATGCTGCTGGCGGTGGTCGCGCTGGCCGCCCTGGTCCTGGTGGTCGTCACGTCGGTGCGCGCGGCCCGGCGCCGCTTGCGCTACGAGTCGTGGCATCTCCTCCACCTGTACGCGTACCTGGGTGTCGGCCTGGCGTTGCCGCACGAGTTGACGGCGGGCCGGGACTTCACCGCGAGCCCGGCCGCGCGCGCGTACTGGGGTGCGCTCTACGCGGCCGCCGCCGGCAGCGTGCTGATCTTCCGGCTCGGCACGCCGTTGTGGCGCACCGCCCGCCACCGCCTGCGCGTCGACCACGTGGTCCCCGAGGCCCACGGCCTGGTCTCGGTCTACCTGCACGGTCGCCGGCTGGACCGGCTGCCGGTGCGCGCCGGGCAGTTCTTCGTCTGGCGCTTCCTGGACGGCCGCGGCTGGTCCCGGGGCAACCCGTTCTCGCTGTCCGGGCCACCCCGCGGCGACCAGTTGCGGATCACCGTCAAGGGCCTGGGCGACGGCAGTGCCCGGGTGGCCACGCTCACCCCGGGGACGCGGGTGCTGATCGAGGGACCGTACGGGCGGCTCACCGCGGAGTCGTACCGCGGCGGGCCGGTGACGATGCTGGCCTGCGGGGTCGGCATCACGCCGCTGCTCGCGCTGCTCTGGGACCTGCCGTACGGCCACGGGCAGGCGACGCTGGTCTACCGCGCCCGGCACGCCGCCGAGGTGGCGTTCCTGGACGAGCTCGAATGGCTGGCCCAGCGCCGCGGCGTCCGGCTGGTCCCGCTGATCGGCCCGCGCGCCCACCCGACGTCGTGGCTGCCGGCGGAGTACGCGGACTATTCGGACGCCGAGGCGTTGCGGGAGATCGCCCCCGACCTGGCCGACCACGACCTGTACCTGTGCGGCCCGGACCGGTGGACGGACGCGGTGCGCGCGGCGGCCCGGGCGGTCGGGGTGCCCGCCGCCCACCTGCACCGGGAGCGGTTCAGCTGGTGAACAATGAGCGGATGGAGAGCCATCCCAACGTGCTGGCCGTACAGGCCGCCCTGGAGAACGCCGATGCCCGTACCACCGACGGCAGCGCGCCGCGCATGGTCGTCTTCGACGAGGGCGTGCACACCGCCGCGGCCGCGGCCGCCGCTCTCGGCGTCGAGGTCGGACAGATCGCCAACTCGCTGATCTTCGACGCCGACGGGGAGCCGCTGCTCGTGCTCACCTCGGGCGCGCACCGGGTCGACACCAGGAAGGTCGCCGCCGCGCTGGGGGTGGCCGAGCTCGGGCGGGCCACTCCCGAGTTCGTCCGGGCGCACACCGGGCAGGCGATCGGCGGGGTCGCTCCGCTGGGACACCCGAAGCCGGTGCGCACCCTGGTCGACACCGCGCTCGCGCAGTATCCGGAGATCTGGGCGGCGGGCGGCGTACCGCAGGTGGTCTTCCCGATCACCTACGCCGAGCTGCTGCGGGTCACCGGCGGCACCGCCACCGAGGTGGCCTGAGCGGCGCCGGCCCGCAGCAGGAAGCCGGCCGCCGTCAGGGAGACCGCGGCGGTGGCGAGCAGGACGACGGCCAGCGGCGTGGCGTCGGTGATCCCGGCCAGGCCGGCCAGCGGGGAGACCAGACCGGCCCCCGCGAAGGTGGCGAACCCGTAGACCGAGGTCGCGGTGCCGGACTGGGCGCCCTGGCCGTGCAGGGCCAGGCCCGCCGCCCCGGCGAAGCAGCCGCCGCAGCCGGCCACGAACAGCCACAGGCAGGGCAGCAGGCCGGCGAGTCCGGCGTGCGCCCATTGCAGCGGCACGATCGCGGCGGCGGCCACCAGGGTCACCGCCGTGCAGCCGGCCAGGACCCGGGACGGCCCGGTCCGGCGGGTGAGCAATGAGCTGAGCTGGACGCCCGCTACCAGGCCGAGGGAGTTGAGCAGGAAGACGACGGCGCAGGTGCGGGCGCCGAGGCCGTACACCTCCTGCAGGAGGGTGGGCGACGCGGCGACGTACGCGTAGACCCCGGCGAAGGTCATGCTGCCGCTGACCGTGGCCAGCCGGAAGTCGCGGTCGGCACCGACCGCGCGCAGCCGGGCCCGGAGTGGCACCGGCTCGGGCGGCGGTTTCGCGGTCTCGGGCACGATCAGCAGCGCCGCGACGAGCAGCGTGGCCGAACCCGCGGCGAGCAGGCCGAAGATGCCCCGCCAGCCGGCCCGGGCCAGCAGCTCCGCGCCGGCCACGGGGGCGAGCAGGGGCGCGACGGTCTCCACGAGGGTGACCCGGGACAGCAGCACGACCAGGGTGCGCCCGTCGGCCACGTCCCGGACGATCGCCAGCACGAGCACCGCGCTGCCCGCCGCGCCCACGCCCTGCACGAACCGGCAGGCGGCCAGCACCTCGACCGAGGGGGCGAGGGCGCAGCCGATCGTCGCCAGCAGGTGCACCACAGTGGACAGGTCGGGGCGGAGGAGCTGACCACGCCCGAGCAGCTGCGGGAGTGGCTGGCGCAGCGGCAGCTGCTGGCCCCCGGCGCGCGGCTGCGCCCGACGGACCTGGCCACCGCCGTGGCCGTACGGGAGGGGTTGCGGGCGGTCCTGCGCACCCACGCCGGTCATCCCGCGGATCCGGCCGCGCTGGCCGCGCTCAACCGGGCCCTGCCTCCGGTGCGGCCGGCCTTCACCGCCGACGGATACCACCTGGTCGCCGCCGGCGGCCCGGCGTTCGACCGGGCGCTGGCCGGGCTGATCGACGCGGTCCGGCAGGCCGCCGAGGACGGTACGTGGACCCGGCTCAAGGTCTGCGAGCGTGACACCTGCCGCTGGGCCTTCTACGACGACTCCCGCAACCGGGTACGCCGCTGGTGCTCGATGGCCGGCTGCGGCAACCACGTCAAGATGCGCCGCGCGTACAGCGTCCGGAGCCGGCGGCGCCAGGGCGAGGAGGACGCTACGCCGCCGGCGACGTAGCGTGGCCTCCATGAATGACGTCCCGCCGCTGGTCACCCTGCACGTGTGGCGGGTTCCGCGCCGGGCCCTGGGCAGCGCGCTGCTGCGCATGGCGCTCGATCGGCGGCGGCTGCGCGGGCTGCCCGGTGTGCGGTTCGGCAAGCTGCTCGGCACCGGGACCGGCACCGGCTTCGGGCCCGGCGACGCCGATCTGACCCGGTACGCCGCCGTGGTCGCCTGGAACGACCCGGCCGGCGGGGAGCTCGGGCCGGTCGGCGCCGCCTGGGACGCGCTGGCCCAGGGGTCGGCCCGGGTCGAGCTGACCCCGCTGACCAGTCGCGGGCAGTGGTCCGGGCAGACCCCGTTCGGCGCGCCCTCCGGCGGGCGCACCGACGCCCCGGTGCTGGCGCTGACCCGGGCCCGGCTGCGCCCGGCGCGCGCGCTGACGTTCTGGCGGGCCGTGCCTCCGGTGGCGCGTGAGCTGGCCGCCGCGCCCGGCCTGCTGGCCCGGTTCGGCGTCGGGGAGGCGCCGCTCGGCTGGCAGGGCACGGTCAGCGTCTGGCGCACCGAGGCGGATCTGACCGGGTTCGCGTACCGTCAGCCGGAGCATCGCGCCGTGGTCAAGCGCACCCCGTCCGCCGGGTGGTACGCCGAGGAGCTGTTCGCCCGGTTCGCGGTGCGCGGCATCAGTGGCGACAAAGCCGTTCTGGGCTGGCAAGATGTTCCCCGGCGAGAAGGAGAGCGATGAGGCTCGTTCCCTGGCAGCCGGACGACATGCTCCGGCGGCTGGACGACGTGGTCAGCGTGTACGGCGAGGCGATGGGCTACCGCGCCGAGCTGCTGCAGACCCGGCGCGGGTACATCGGTGCCCACGTGCGCCGGGCCGGTTTCCGCGCCGTCGCCACCCTCACCACCGACGGCCACCTCGCGGGCTTCGGCTACGGCTACTCGTCCGGGCCCGGCCAGTGGTGGCACGACCAGGTCCGCGGTGCCCTGGACGAGCCCGCCCGCCGGCACTGGCTCGGTGACTGCTTCGAGGTGGTCGAGCTGCACGTCAAGCCGAGCGCGCAGGGCCACGGCATCGGCGCCCGGCAGCTGCGCGCGCTGCTGTCGATGGCCGACGGCTCGACCGTGCTGCTGTCCACCCCCGAGGCCGACGAGCAGAAGTCGCGGGCGTGGCGGCTGTACCGGCGCTTCGGCTTCTCCGACGTGCTGCGCGACTTCATCTTCCCCGGTGACGAGCGGGCGTTCGCGATCCTCGGGCGGGAGCTGCCGCTGGCCGGCCGCCCGGCGACCGAGGACGCGCCCGGGATCGTCGGCATCTGACAGTGAAGCGGGCAACACCGTGGGTGCTGCTGGGCGCCCTGATCCTGACCCAGATCTGCTATCCGCTGACCGGTGGCGGCCTGCGCGCCGGCCTGACCGTGCTGACCGTCGTGCTCGGCTATCTGCTGTCGGTCTCGCACGCGCTGCTGACCCGGGGCGTCCGGACGGCCGCCGCGCTCATCGCGACCGCGACCCTGGGCGGCTTCGCCGTCGAGGCGGTCGGGGTGGCGACCGGGTTCCCGTTCGGCACCTACGACTACTCCGGCCAGCTCGGTCCCAAGCTGCTCGGCGTACCGCTGATCATCCCGCTGGCCTGGACCTGGATGGCCTGGCCGGCCTGGCTGGCCGCGCTGCGGCTGGCCCGGTCCACGCCGGCGCGGATCGCGCTGGCCGCGGCCGGGCTCGCGGCCTGGGACCTGTTCCTCGACCCGCAGATGGTCGCCGAGGGCTACTGGACCTGGGACTCCCCCACGCCCGCGCTGCCCGGTGTGCCCGGCATCCCGATCGGCAACTACCTGGGCTGGCTGGGCTTCGCGGTGCTGCTGATGGCCGGGCTGGCCGCCGCCGCGGGGCCGCGCGCCGCCGTGGCCCGGCCCGGGGACACACCGATGCTCGCGCTCTGGTGGTGGACGTACGCTTCCTCCGTGCTCGCCCACGCCGTCTTCCTCGGCCTGCCGGCCTCGGCGCTGTGGGGCGGCGTGCTGATGGGCGCGATCGTGCTGCCGCTGGCCGTACGGCGGGTCCGGCAGCCGGTGCCCGCATGAGGTGGGCGGTGTTGCTCCCGCTCGTCGCGCTGACCGCCCACACGATCGTCAACGCGGCGTTGCTGCGCCGCCCGCGGACCGGGGCGACGACCACCCAACGGGTCGCCGTGCTGCTGCCGCTGCGCGACGAGGCGGACCGCGTGACGCCGTGCCTGCAGGCGCTGCTGGGCCAGTCCGGCGTGCCCCACCTGGAGATCCTCGTGCTCGACGACGGCTCGACCGACGGCACGGCCGAGGTGGTGCGGGCGGTCGCCGGCGACAAGGTACGGCTGCTGACCGGCGCGCCCCTGCCGGCCGGCTGGCTCGGCAAGCCGCACGCGTGCGCGCAACTCGCATCCGCGGCCGGCGACGTGGACGTACTGGTTCTTGTGGACGCCGACGTGGTGCTGGCCCCCGGGGCGATCGCCGGCGGGGTGGAGCTGCTGCGCTCGGCCGGGGTGGAGCTGCTGTCGCCGTACCCGCGGATCGTCGGGTCCGGGCGGCTCGTGCAGCCGCTGCTGCAGTGGTCGTGGCTGACCTTCCTGCCGCTGCGGGCGATGGAACGCTCGCCGCGGCCGTCGCTGGCGGCGGCCGGTGGCCAGTGGCTGGTGCTGGACCGGGCCGGCTACGAGCGGGCCGGCGGGCACGCGGCGGTACGGGACGACGTGCTGGAGGACATCGGGCTGGCCCGGGCGGTCAAACGGGCCGGCGGCCGGATCGCCCTCGCCGACGGCTCGGCGCTGGCGGAGTGCCTGATGTACACCTCGTGGCGGGAGCTGCGTGACGGCTACAGCAAGTCGATGTGGGCGTCCTTCGGTTCGCCGGCCGGGGCGGCCGCGGTGGTCGGGCTGCTGGTGCTGCTCTACGTCGTGCCGCCGGTGGCCGCCGTCGTTCTGCTGGCCGCCGGGGCGGTGGGGCCGGCCGGGTGGGCGCTGGGGGCGTACCTGCTCGGGGTTGCCGGCCGGGTGGTCGCGGCCCGGGCGACCGGCGGCCGGGCCTGGCCCGACGCCCTGGCCCAGCCGGTCTCGATCCTGCTTTTCGCCGCTCTGGTGGTGCGCTCGTACGCGCTGCGGCGGCGTGGAGCGCTTTCCTGGCGAGGACGGCCCGTATGAGCAACGTCGTGGTCATCGGGGCTGGGGTGGGTGGCCTGGCCGCCGCCGCGCGGCTGGCCGCTGCCGGGCACCGGGTGACCGTGCACGAGCGGGCGGCCGAGGTCGGCGGCAAGCTCGGCCGGTACGAGCGCGACGGCTTCCGCTTCGACACCGGCCCCAGCCTGCTCACGCTGCCGCAGGTCTTCGCCGACCTGGGCCTGGAGCTGTCCCCGGTGGCGCTGGACCCGGTGGTGCGCCACCACTTCCCCGACGGCTCGGTGCTGGACTCCTCGTCCGACCCGCAGGTGTTCCGCGAGCGCATCGAGGCCGCCTTCGGGGCCGCGGCCGGCGCGGACTGGGCGCGGTTCTGGGTGCGCGCCGAGCGGATCTGGCGGGCCTCCTGGCGCTCGGTGCTGCAGCGCGAGGTCACCCCGGCGTCGCTGGCCGCGCTGTCCTGGCGGGTCGCTGACCTGGCGGCCATCGCGCCCGGGCGCTCGCTGCGGTCGCTGGGCCGGCACTATCTGCGGGACCCGCGGCTGCGCATGATGCTGGACCGCTATGCGACCTACACCGGCGCCGATCCGCGCCGGGCCCCGGCGGCGCTGGCCGCGATCCCGTACGCGGAGCTGGCCTTCGGCGGCTGGTATCTCGACGGCGGGCTGGGGGTGCTGGCCACGGCGCTGCTCGACCGCTGCCGCGCGCTGGGGGTGCGGGTCGTGACGTCCTCGCCGGTCGAGCGGATCTGCTCGACCGCGGGCCGGGCCACCGGCGTACGGCTGCGCTCCGGCGCGGAGGTCCCGGCCGACGTGGTGGTGGCCAATGTGGACGCCTTGTCGGTGTACCGCGACCTGCTGCCGGCGCCGTCCCGCCTCGGTGGGCTGGCCGCTCGCAGCCTGGCGGGCTTCGTCCTGCTGCTCGGCGTCCGCGGGCAGACACCCGAGCTGGCGCACCACACGGTGTTCTTCCCCCGCGACTACGACGCCGAGTTCGACGCCGTCTTCGGCTCTCCCGGCACCGGCGAACGCGCCCGGCCGCCCTCGGACCCGACCGTCTTCGTGACCCGGGCCGCGGATCCCATGGTGAGCCCGCCCGGCACGGAGGCCTGGTTCGTGCTGGTCAACGCACCCCGGCACGGCACGTCGGCCGGGGCGGTCGACTGGCGGCGGCCCGGCCTGGCCGACGCCTACGGGCGGCACATCCTGGACGTGCTGGCCGCCCGCGGGCTGGACGTGCGGGACCGCCTGCTGTTCACCGAGACCCGCACCCCGGCGGATCTGGCGGACGCCACGGCCGCGCCGGGCGGCGCGATCTACGGTACGGCGGGCGGCCTGACCCGCCCGGCGAACCGTGGCCCGCTGGCCGGGCTGTTCCTGGTCGGCGGCTCCACCCATCCGGGCGGCGGACTGCCCATGGTGACCCTGTCGGCCAAGATCGTCGCGGACGAGATCGGACCGGCGTGACAGCTGCCTTCAGTGCCTTCGTCGCGGAGCGGGCGATCCCGTTCGGCACCACCGATCCGCTCGCGCCGCTGGACGACCTGGAACCGCTGGTGGAGATCCTGCGGGACGCGCGGGTGGTCGCCATCGGCGAGAGCGCCCACCACGTCCGCGAGTTCTCCCTGTGGCGGCATCGGCTGCTGCGGTTCCTGGCCGAGCGATGCGGCTTCACGGTCTTCGCGATGGAGTCCGGCTTCAGCGAGGGCCTGGCCGTGGACGACTGGGTGCGGGGCGGGGCGGGTGACCTCGACGAGCTGGCCGAGCACGGGATCACGTACCGGATGGGCCGGTGCCCGGAGATGCGGGACCTGCTCCGCTGGATGCGGTCGTCGCCGCTGCCGCTGCGGTTCAGCGGGGTGGACGTCCCCGGTTCGACCGCCTCTCCCCTGCCGGCCCTCGACAGCCTGCGGCGTTACCTGGGCAAGGTCGACGCGGACGCGCTGCCGCTGGTCGACCGGATCGCCGAGTACGCCCGGGCCTACGCCGGCGAGCACACTCTGCTGGCGTACCGGGCCTATGCGGCGATCGACGGGGTGGACCGGGACCGGGCCACCGCACTGCTGGCCGACCTGGCGACCCGCTTCGACGCCCTGGCCGTGGACTACACGGCGACCGCCGGTGCCGGGGCGTACCGGACGGCCCGGCACGAGCTGCGGCTGGCGTGCCTGCTGGACCAGGGGTTGCGCAGCTTCAGGGCGGACTTCGCCCATCCCAAGGTGGCCGCCAGAGACCGGGGTATGGCCGAGACCGTCTTCCACCTGCTGGGCCCGGACACGAAGATCGTGCTGGCCGCGCACAACACGCACATCCAGCGCACCCCGGTACGCACTCCCACGTTCGCGCTGTCCGCCATGGGTCACCATCTCGCCGACCGCCTCGGTGGGCAGTACGTGGCGATGGCGGTGACCGCGCAGACGGGCCGGACCTCCGCGCGCCGCGCCGACCCGGACGCACCGGGCGGTGTCGCGGTGACCAGCGAGGAGCTGCCGCCGGCGCCCGCGGACAGTGTGGAGGCCGCGTTCCCGCCGTCGGCCGGGCCGGCGCTGGTGGATCTGCGGGCGGCGCGGGACCGGATGAGCGGGCCGGAGAAGATCCGCCTGTCGGAGACCTTCCTGGACACTCCGGTGCTGGACGCCTACGACCTCGTCGTGAGCCTGCCGGAGATCAGCACCGCGTCACGGTAGGTCCCGGACGGCGGTCTCGCCCGCCTCGGTGGTGCGGCGCAGGAAGTCGGCCACCACGGCCAGTTCCGCGTCCGAGTAGCCGGCGCAGATCTCCTCGATCGAGCGGTTCATCCCGGCGAGCATCCCGTAGAGCTCGCCCTGGCGGTCGCGCAGGGAACGGATCTGCACCGCGCGACGGTCGTTCTCGGCGCGCTCCCGGGCGATCCAGCCGCCGCGTTCCAGCCGGTCGAGGATGCCGGTGAGGGTGGCCGGGTGCACGCCGGTGAGCCGGGCCAGGGCGGTCGGGCTCAGCGGGCCGGCCCGGTCGATCAGGTCCAGACAGTCCAGGTCGGCGTCCTTGAGCTCGAGCCGGGTGCCGACCTGCCGGCTGAACACCGACAGCTGGTTGCGGGCCAGCCGCAGCGACTCCTTGACCCCGGCCACCAGCCGCCGACGAGATGTTACGTCCGCCATATTGTATGAACTCCAAAATACTTTACTATGAGATTCATATCGTACGGCTGTCGAAGCGCCTTGAGGAGCCCGCCATGATGCTGATCACCGGAGCGACCGGAAACGTGGGCCGCGAAGCGATGCGGCTGCTGGGCGACCGGGCCGCGGGACTGTCCCGGGACCCGGCCCGTACCACGCCCCTGGAGACGATCGCGCACGTCGAGGCCGTGCTCTACAGCCCTCGGGCGGCCACGCCGGAGCTGCTCACCCGGGCTGCCGAGCGCGGCGCCAAGCGGGTCGTCGTGCTGTCGGCGGCCACGGTGGCCCACCCGGTCGGCGACCCCCGCTTCATCGCGGAGTTCACCGCGGCGGAGCAGGCGGCGCAACGCTCGCGTCTGGAGTGGACGATCCTGCGGTGCACCGACCTCGCCGCCAACGCGCTGGCCTGGGCGCCGCAACTGCGGCGGGGCGAGGTCGTACGCGGGGCCCATGCGGCGGCGGTGACCTCGACGGTGGATGAGCGGGACGTGGCCGCGGTGGCCGTACGGGCGCTGCTGGAGCCGGAGCACGCCGGGCGGACGTACCTGCTCACCGGGCCGCAACCACTCACCCAGGCGGCCAAGGTCGACGCGATCGGCCGGGCCACCGGCCGGGAGCTGAGCTTCGCGGAGATCACGCCGGAGCAGGCGCGCCAGGGCATGCTCGCCGCCGGCCTGCCGGCCGAGATTCCCGACCGTCTGCTGGGCTCGCTGGCCGACTATGCGCGCACCCCGGGCCCGTCGTCGACGACGGTGGCCGACGTGCTCGGCCGCCCGGCCCGGACGTTCGCCGAGTGGGCCACCGACCACGCCGAGCAGTTCCGCTGACCGGAGTTTGCCGTCATTCCCGCATCGGCGGGCCGGCCGTCGAAAGCGGATCCTCCTCACCGGTTGATTCGACCAGCGCACACGTGGTGAGCGAGACCCGCCGATCACTGCTGCTGAACTCGATCGCCATCCGGAGCATGTGCCCCCGGATGCGTTCCAGCGGCGAGGCGTCGTCGTGCCCGAGCGCTTCAGCCTGGTCGGACACGCATCGTCACCAGGCTCGAGGTGCAGAAATGGAAAGCAGCGAAGAGGTCGTCCGCGAGGCATACCGGCTGGCGGAAGGCATTCCCGACTCCGGCCGGCGAGATCCGTCCGACCGGTAACCGTATCGACGTGCCGACGGCGGATCTCCGGTATCTCCGGGACGGAATCGAAAGCTTCAACTGCTACAACGCGGCCAATGTGCTGCTCGCTCAGATCGGGGCCGGCCCCGACTTCAAGTCGGCCGTCGAGCCGGCCAAAGCAGCCACCACAGCGGGATAGCTCCCCCAGGCCGGCGGCTAGAGCGGTTGCACGCCGAAAGGCAGCTCGCCCGTCGCGATGTGGTCCAGCAGGGTCGCGCGCAGCGCCTCCGCCGCGTGCGGGAGCACCGCCCGGCGCCGGTGCGCGAGCGCGATCGTGCGGCGCATCCCCGGCGGCGCCAGCGGGGTGGCCCGCAGCAGCGGCCGGTTGACCAGCACCATGCTCGGCACCAGCGCCACCCCGAGGCCGGCCTCCACGAAGGCGAGCACCGCGTCCATCTCGCCGCCCTCGACCGCGAAGCGCGGGGTGAAACCCGCCCCCCGGCACGCCTCCAGGGTGACGTCGCGCAGATCGTAGCCGGGCCGGAACATCACCAGCGGGGTGTCGCGCAGCTCGGTGAGGGCGAGCTGCCGGTTGGCCGTCGGCGGCGGTCCGGCGGCGACCGAGGCGACGACCAGGCTCTCGCGCAGCACCGGGGCGGCGTGCAGGGCGGGGTCGACGCCCTGCTCCGGGTGGACGATCAGCGCCAGGTCGAGGTCCCGGGCCAGCAGGTCGGTGATCAGGTCCTGCGAGCTGCCCTCGTTGACGTGCAGCTCGATGTCCGGGTGCTCGGTGCGGAACCGGCGCAGCACGGTGGGGACCAGCGACGAGCACAGGCTGGGGGTGGCGCCGACCCGGACCCGGCCGCGGCGCAGCCCGACGATCTCCTGCACGGCGTCGCGGGCGGCGTCCGCGTCGGCGACCATCCGGCGGGCCAGCGGCAGCAGGGTTTCGCCGGCGGCGGTGAGGGCGACCGCGCCCCGGACGCGTTCGAAGAGCGGCGCGCCGAGCGTCTCTTCGAGGGTGTGAATCTGCTTACTTAAAGTTGGCTGGGAGACGCTCAGCGAGTCAGCCGCTTGGGTGAAATGCCGGGTTTCTGCTACTGCTACGAAGTATCGGAGCTGTTGTAACTGCACCTTGATAGCTTACGTCTATGACGACCCCGACGATCATGCATTAGACGAATCGCCCGCGGCTTCCTAGCGTTCAGGGGGTGGCGGTAGACATCAGCACTCCAACTCCCCGGGCGACGGCCGAGCCGGCCCGCAAGACGCCGGCCCGGAAGCCGGCGCTCAAGCCGCGCCGGGGCGCGCGCTCCTCGCTGGCGTTGAAGATCCTCATGGCAGTGACCGGGCTGCTCCTGGTGGGCTTCCTGTACGCCCACATGATCGGCAACCTGAAGATCTTCTTCGGCGCCGAGACCTTCGACCACTACGCGCACTGGCTGCGGACCATCGGCACGCCCCTGCTGCCCCAGGACTGGTACCTGTGGATCCAGCGTTCCGTGCTGACCTTCGCGGTCGTCGCGCACATCGTGGCGGCCACCGTCCTGGCCCGCCGCGCCCGCAAGGCCCGGCCCGTGCGCTACGTGCACCGGCCCAAGGTCCAGGGCAGCTACGCGGCCCGGACGATGCGCTGGGGCGGCGTGATCATCCTGCTGTTCGTGATCTACCACATCCTCGACCTGACCACCGGCACGCTCAACCCGAACGGCAAGCCGGGTCAGCCGTACGCGAACGTCGCCGCCGACTTCGCGCCCGACCGCTGGTACGTGACGCTGTTCTACACGCTGTCCATCGTGGCCGTGGGCTTCCACCTGCGGCACGGCCTGTTCAGCGCGGTCCGCACGCTGGGCCAGCGCACCGCCCGCGGCGAGCGCATCGCCCGCGGCGCCGCGCTGCTGCTCTCCGTCGTCCTGGTGGTCGGCTACCTGTCGGTGCCGTTCGCCGTGCTCACCGGATTGGTGGACTGACCATGAATCTCTGGACCGAGGGCGAGGACATCGCCGACCGGGCCGCTCCGGACGGGCCGATCGAGACCCGCTGGGAGCGCCGCAAGTTCTCCGCCAAGCTGGTCAACCCGGCCAACCGCCGCAAGCTGTCCGTCATCGTGGTCGGCACCGGCCTGGCCGGCGGCTCGGCCGCGGCGACGCTGGCCGAGGCCGGCTACAAGGTGCGCTCGTACTGCTACCAGGACAGCCCGCGACGCGCGCACTCGATCGCCGCGCAGGGTGGCATCAACGCCGCCAAGAACTACCGCAACGACGGCGACTCGGTCTACCGGCTGTTCTACGACACGGTCAAAGGCGGCGACTTCCGCGCCCGCGAGTCCAACGTGTACCGGCTGGCCGAGGTCAGCGTGAACATCATCGACCAGTGCGTGGCCCAGGGCGTGCCGTTCGCCCGCGAGTACGGCGGCCTGCTCGACAACCGGTCCTTCGGCGGCACCCAGGTGTCGCGCACCTTCTACGCACGGGGGCAGACGGGTCAGCAGCTGCTGCTGGGCGCGTACCAGGCGATGGAACGGCAGATCGGGCTGGGCAACATCGAGATGTTCGCCCGGCACGAGATGCTGGAACTGGTCGTCGTCGACGGCAAGGCCCGCGGGGTGGTCGTCCGTGACCTGGTCACCGGCGAGATCACCACCGACCTGGCCGACGCGGTCGTGCTGGCCTCCGGCGGCTACGGCAACGTCTTCTTCCTCTCCACCAACGCCAAGGGCTGCAACGTCACCGCCTCGTGGCGGGCGCACCGCAAGGGCGCGCTGTTCGCGAACCCCTGCTACACGCAGATCCACCCGACGTGCATCCCCGAGTCCGGCTCCCACCAGTCGAAGCTGACGCTGATGTCGGAGTCGCTGCGCAACGACGGCCGGGTCTGGGTGCCCAAGCGCGGCGACGACAAGCGCGCCCCGGGCGACATCCCGGAGGAGGACCGCGACTACTACCTGGAGCGGATCTACCCCTCGTTCGGCAACCTGGTCCCCCGCGACATCGCCTCCCGCGCGGCGAAGAACGTCTGCGACGAGGGCCGCGGCGTCGGCCCGGGCGGGCTCGGCGTCTACCTCGACTTCGCGGACGCGATCGAGCGGCTGGGCCGGCCGGCCGTCGAGGCCAAGTACGGCAACCTCTTCGAGATGTACCAGCGGATCACCGGCGAGGACCCGTACGAGGTCCCGATGCGGATCTACCCGGCCGTGCACTACACGATGGGCGGGCTCTGGGTCGACTACGACCTGCAGTCGACCATCCCGGGCCTGTTCGTGATCGGTGAGGCCAACTTCTCCGACCACGGCGCCAACCGGCTCGGCGCCTCCGCGCTGATGCAGGGCCTGGCCGACGGCTACTTCGTGCTGCCGAACACGCTGAACAACTACCTCGCGTCCGGCCCGTTCGACAAGATCGACGAGTCGCACCCGGAGGTCGTCGCCGCCCGCGGCCAGGTCGAGGACCGTCTGGCCCGGCTGCTGGCCGTCAACGGCGACCGCACCGTCGACTC
Source organism: Actinoplanes sp. NPDC004185 (assembly GCF_053603475.1). Lineage (NCBI taxonomy): Bacteria > Bacillati > Actinomycetota > Actinomycetes > Micromonosporales > Micromonosporaceae > Actinoplanes > Actinoplanes sp. NPDC004185. Next base: position 145,183 of record NZ_JBSGFR010000017.1, read on the forward strand.
CTTCCACCGCGAGCTCGGCCGCATCATGTGGGAGTACTGCGGCATGGAGCGCACCGAGGAGGGCCTGACCAAGGCCATCGGCCTCATCCGGGGCCTGCGCGAGGAGTTCTGGCAGCGGGTCAAGGTGCCCGGCACCGGCGAGCAGCTCAACCAGAACCTGGAGAAGGCCGGCCGGGTCGCCGACTTCTTCGAGCTGGGCGAGCTGATGTGCATCGACGCGCTGCACCGCGCGGAGTCGGCCGGCGGTCACTTCCGCGCCGAGAGCCAGACCCCCGACGGTGAGGCGTTGCGCCACGACGACGAGTACAGCTACGTCGCGGCCTGGGAGTTCGGCGAGACGCCCGTGCTGCACAAGGAACAGCTCGACTTCGAATACGTTCACCCCAGCACCCGGAGCTACAAGTAATGGACATCCAGGTACGCGTGTGGCGTCAGCAAGGTCCGCAGGACAAGGGCCGCATGGTCAGCTACGACGTCAAGGACATCTCCCCCGACGCGAGCTTCCTGGAGATGCTCGACGTCCTCAACGAGAAGCTCATCCTCGACGGTGACGACCCGGTGGCGTTCGACCACGACTGCCGCGAGGGCATCTGCGGCTCCTGCGGCGTCATGATCGACGGCGTGGCGCACGGCCCGGAGCGGGCCACCACCGCCTGCCAGCTCCACATGCGGCACTTCAAGGACGGCGACACGATCGACGTCGAGCCGTGGCGGGCGGCACCGTTCCCGGTCATCAAGGACCTGGTCGTCGACCGCAGCGCCTTCGACTCGATCATCCAGGCCGGCGGCTACATCACGGCCCCGACCGGCACGGCCCCGGACGCCCACGCGACCCCGGTCCCCAAGCCGGACGCGGACGCGGCCTTCGAAGCGGCCACCTGCATCGGCTGCGGCGCCTGCGTGGCCGCCTGCCCGAACGGCTCCTCGATGCTGTTCACCGCGGCCAAGGTGGCCCACCTCAACCTGCTCCCCCAGGGCCAGCCGGAACGCGACACCCGCGTGGTCGACATGCTCCAGGCTCAGGACGACGCGGGCTTCGGCGGCTGCACCAACATGGGCGAATGCACCACGGTCTGTCCGAAGGGGATCCCGCTGACGCTGATCGGCCGCCTCAACAACGACTACCGCAAGGCCCTCGGTAAGAAGTAACGCAGCACGGAAACGGAGTTGGGCACGGTCGATGACCGTGCCCAGCTCTGTGTCAGCGCGCGGTGATGACCACCTCCGGGTAGCGCGGCGAAGCCCGGTCCAGCAGCGGCTGCGGCCGGTGGCGCAGGTGCCGGTCGAAGAACGCCCGGTTGTACCGGCGGGTGAGCTCCAGCGAACGGGCACCGGTGGTGGTCGCCCCCAGGTCGATGCCGAGCTGGTCGGCCAGCAGCGTCAGGTCGGTGAAGGACCCGTGCACGGTGCCGGCCACCACGATCCAGCGCCGCCAGCCGGTCAGCCGCTTCCAGTCGTCGTCCCACGAGACGTCCCGGCCGCCCGGTGAGTGCTCGGCCTGCGTGCCCAGGAACAGGAACGGCCGGGACAGCCCGGCGGACGGGACGATGCCGCGCGTCGTACCGTCCATGTCGATCCCCGCGTCGATGCGGGCGTCACCGGCCATCGCCGCGATCGCGCTCGCCCCGCCGGCCGAGTGACCCGACATCGCGATCCGGGAGGCGTCGATCAGCGCGCTGCCCCGCCAGGCCGGCCTCGGCCCGGTCAGCCGGTCGAGCACGAACGAGACGTCGGCGGCCCGGCCCGCGTACAGCTTGCGGAAGAACGCGTCGTCCTCGGTGAGCTCGCAGGCGGCGCAGGTGGCGATCCGGCCGCCGGGAAAGGTGACCGCGTACGTCTCATGGGTGTGGTCGATCCCCACCACGACGTAGCCGTGACTGGCCAGGTCCTCGGCCAGTCCGGTCAGCGTGCCGCGGGGCTGGGTGTAGCCGGGCGAGAGCACCACCAGGGGCAGGGTGTGGGCCCGGCCCGCGGGACGGGCATCGACGGACGCATAGGTGCGGACCCGGCTCAGGGTGTCCGCCGGCAGGTCGGTGATCCGTTTGCCGGCCAGGTAGAGCTCGGACTCCCGCGGTGACATGTATTCGGCCCGGCGCCCGCCCGGCGCGGCTGCCGGATACCAGATGCTGACCATGAGCTCGCGCGCGGCCGAGCCGGGCACCCAGGGGTCCGGGCGGGACGTGTCGGTCAGGTGGATCGCGGTGGTGCCGACCGGATGGTGGCCGGTCGGCCGGACCAGCTGCGGGACGTCCGCGGCCCGGGCCGGCGCCGGGACCAGCAGTCCGGTGGTGAGTACGAGGGCAACGCAGGCCAGTTTCATGTCGGCCCCTTTCCACGAGGGAGTCATTCGGTGCGCAGTGCGGTGACCGTGCGGGTGCCGGCGGCCCAGCCGGCCGGGAGGAGCGCGCCGCCGACCGCGATGACCAGCCCGCCGAGGCCGAACAGCAGCAGCTCGGTGGAGCCGTAGACGTCCACGATGGCCGCGGGCAGGGTGAAGCCGGCGGTACCGCCCATGGCGCTGAGGACCGCACGCTGCAACGCGACCCCGACCGCCGCGCCGATCACGCCGCCGATGACCCCGGTGACCAGCACCGAGGAGATGACCATCGTGGTCGTCTGCCGCGGCGTCATTCCGAGGGCCTTGTGCACGCCCAGGTCGTGTACGCGCTCGCGGGTGTCCAGCACGACGACGTTCAGCACGCCCAGGCCGGCCACGACCACCAGCAGGAGGCTGAGCAGGGCGGTCAGCGCGTCGATGATCAGTACGAGCTCGTCGGTCTCGTGCTCGACGGGACGGGCCTCCGCGCCGAGCGACCGCAGCGCCGTATCCAGGGTGGAGGCGTACGCCCCGATGTCGGTCCCGGGCCGTACGGAGACGAGGAAGGTCTCCGGTGACAGGCCGGGCTCGGCACCGCGCAGGGTCGCGAGGTCGGTGAGGATCTGCATGCCCCGGTCGTCGGTGTTGAAGGCCTCGCCGACGATCCGGGCGGTGACGTCGGTGCCGTGATCGGTGAGCACGACGGTGTCGCCGACCTTCTTGCCGGCAGCGGTCAGGAACGGGGTGGACACCACGATCTGACCCGGTCCGGTCAACCAGTTCCCGGCGACCATCCGGTAGTAGCGGGCGCCGTCGGTGCCGGTCAGAGCGACGGTGGTGAGCGGACCGGTGATCCCGGCGACGGTCACCTCGGTCCGGGCCTGACCCACGTAGCCGCCGGTACCGGCCTGCGCGGTGATCGCCGCGACGACCCCGGCCGAGTCGGTCAGCGGCCCCGGTCCGTCCGGCATCGGCTGCGGGCCCGGGCCGCCCGGTCTCGGTCCCGTCGCCTCCATCCGGGGCTCGATCCGCACGTCGGCGAGGTCCTCGGCCTCCTGGATCAGGCTCAGCGACGTACCGAGACCCACAGCGAACGTCACGGCGGCGGCGCCGAACGCGATCGCGGCGACGATGCCGGCCGACCGCAGCGGCCGGGCGAAGGGATGGGCGAGACCCAGGCTCATCGGCCGGGGCACCGGGAACCGGCCGGCCAGCCGGGCCGCCCACTGACCGCGCCCGGGCCGGGGCGTACGGCCGACCGCGAGCGCGTCGACGCTGCGCAACCGGCCGGCCCGCGCGGCGGCGGCCCAGGCGGTCAGCGTCACCACGACGAGCGCGCCGCCGGCCACCACCGCGTCGACCCACAGCGCCACCCCGTTGTCGGAGGTGCCGTACAGCCGGTTGGTCTCGGCCAGGACCGGAAGGGTCAGCAGGTTGCCGGCGACGACACCGAGCACGGCGCCGGCCGCGGCGGGGATCAGCGCCTGACCGACGTACGCCCGGACGACCTGGGCCGGGGTGAAGCCCAGCGCCTTGAGGATGCCGATCCGGCGGGTGCCGGTGCTGACCGCCCCGGCGATCACGTTGCCGATGATCAGCACCGCCATCACCACGCCCAGCACCCCGAACGCGATCAGGAACGGCACCAGCAGCGCGGCCCGGCCGACCGCGTCTTGCCGGGTGGCCAGCCAGGACACAGCTCCGGTGAGGGCACCGGCGGGCACGGTGGCGGCGACCGCCGTACGGGCCGCGTCGACCTGCGCCGCGGTGCCGGCGGCAGTGAGGCGGTAGAGCATCTGGTAGCCGGCCGCGCCACGGTCGCCGGTCCAGGCGGTGACCTGCCCGGGGGTGGCCCAGGCGTCGGCGGTGCGGCTGACCGAGCGGGCGATGCCGACCACGGTCACGTCGGGGCTGCCGGGCGGGTCGGCGACCGTCCACACCGTACCGATCGGGATCGGTGGTCCGCGGAAGCGGCTGTCCTCGGCCAGCACCAGCTCGCCCGGGGCCGTGGCCCACCGGCCCGCGGTCAGGGTGACCCGGTCGACCGGGCCGTCCGCGGCGGACCGGCCGACGACGGTCATCGGTGGCCGCGGGTGGCCGCCCGGCCCCCGCGCGCTGAGCTGGGTGGTGGGGAACGGCCCGGCCGCGGCGTCGATCCCGGCGGCCCCCGCGGACGCCGTCAGCTGCGCCACGGTCGTCTTCGCCGGGTCGAACTGGGCGGTCAGGTGCGCGCCCCGCTGCTGGCCGAAGGCCCGATCGAACGGCGCCCGGGAGGCGACCAGCAGGGAGCCGCCGAGCACGGCCGAGGTCACCGCGATCAGCACGACCATGGTGATCACCACGGTCTGGACCCGGTGGCGGCCCGCGCCGGCCCGGACCACCCGTGCCAGCGTGCTCATCGGACGGTCGCCGTCGTGTCCGCGGCCACCCGGCCGTCGCGGAGCTGCACCGTACGGGTCGCGCAGTTCTCGGCCAGCGCCAGGTCGTGCGTGACCAGGACGATCGTCTGACCGTCGGCGTGCAGCTCGGTGAGCAGCCGCTGGACCTCCCGGCCGGCGGCGGTGTCCAGGGCCCCGGTCGGCTCGTCGGCCAGCAGCAACGCCGGCCGGTTCATCAGCGCGCGGGCCACGGCGACCCGCTGCCGTTCCCCGCCGGACAGCCGGCCCGGATACGCGGCCGCGTGCCGGTCGACGCCGAGCACGGTCAGCAGTTCGGTGGCCCGGCGCTGCGCGGTGGTCCGGGCCATGCCGGCGAGCTGGGCCGGCAGCATCACGTTGTCGGCGACGGTCAGGTCGTCGAGCAGGTTGAAGAACTGGAACACCAGGCCGATCCGGGCCCGCCGGTATCGGGCCGACGCCGCCTCGCCCAGCTCGTCCACGGCGACGCCGTCCACCGTGACCGTGCCGGTGCTCGGGCGGTCCAGCCCGGCGATGAGGTTGAGCAGCGTGGACTTGCCGCTGCCGGACGGGCCGAGGATCGCCACCGACTCCCCCGGCTGCACGGTCAGGGACAGCTCCCGCAACGCCGGGGGACCGTCGTCGTAGCGTCGGGTCACGTCCCGTAGTTCGATCAAGGGCGCACTCATGATGGTCTCCTCGGTTCGTCGGACGGTTGACGCTAGGGGCGGGCCCGGACCGGACACATCGACAGCGGGAGGCATCTTCGGTACCGCATCCGGATGAGCCCGGCGCGGCGTCATCCCTGAGATGTAGGCGAGCGAGGTAGCGCGCACCCGTCCGGGGACGGATACCGCGGGGCCGCCACGGCGACGAGAATGAACCGGTGACCGCACGTGCGCTGCTGAGCCGGCTGCGGGCCGGAGCGCGGGCGCTGATCCGGCCGGCCGGCCCGCTGCCGCCGCTGTCGCGGCGGGGCCAGGTGTTCGATGTCCTGCTGGCCCTGGCGCTGGGCATCGCGGCGATCCAGGCCGGTGACGAGGGCATCCAGGACCGGGTCGGGCTGGTCAACTGCCCGGTCCCGTACCCCGGTCCCGGTCCGGTGCCGCGGTGCCAGCCGGTGTGGCCGCCGTTCCTGCCGGTCGACGACGGTCAGTCCGCCGGCCGGACGACCCTGCTGCTCCTGCTGGTGGTGCTGCCGCTGGTGTTCCGGCGCCGGTATCCGCTGGGCGTGCTGTGGGTCGTGCTGGCCCTGGCCTCGGCGGTCAGTGACAATCCGGCGGCGTTGCGGTTGTCGTTCTTCGCGTGCGTCATCGCGGGGTACACCGCCGCGGTGTTCAGCCCGTACCGGTTGCCCGCGCTGGCGAGCCTGCCCGTGGCCGCGGTGCTGCACAACACCCTGCAGTCGGACGCCAGCTCGGTGTCGGACAGTGCGGTTCCGTACCTGATCCTGCTGCCCATCGCCGTCGCGGCCGACGGCCTGCGCCGGTGGAAACACCGCGCCGACGAGGGGCAGGCGCGGATGGCGGTGATGGCGCACGAGCAGGCCGAGGCGGTGCGCCGGGCCACCGAGCACGAACGGGCGCGGATCGCCCGGGAGCTGCACGACGTGGTGACGCACAACGTCAGCGTGATGGTGATCCAGGCCGGCGGCGCCCGCAAGATCATGGACTCGGCGCCCGAGCAGGCGAAGGAGGCGTTGCTGGCGGTCGAGGCCAGCGGCCGGTCGGCGATGACCGAGCTGCGCCACGTGATGGGCCTGCTCACCATGCAGGGCGAGGGCCCGGAGCCGGCGAGCGAGGCGGACCTGGCGCCGCAGCCGGGTCTCGACGGGCTCGACGGGCTCGTGCAGCGGATGCGGGACACCGGCGTGCCGATCGAGCTCACCCGCCGCGGGCACCGGATGCCGCTGCCGTCCGGTGTCGAGCTCACGGTCTACCGGCTGGTGCAGGAGGCGCTGACGAACATCGTCAAGCACGCGGCCGGCGCCTCGGTGCGGGTGACGCTCGCCTACGGCGACGACGACGTGCAGGTCGAGGTGGCCGACACCGGTGGCCGGTCCGGTACCGCGGCCGCCACCGGGGCCGGGCGGGGGCTGATCGGCCTGCGCGAACGGCTCGCCGTCTACGGTGGGGTCCTGCAGGCGGGACCGCGGCTCAGCGGCGGATACCGCGTCCATGCCCGGATCCCGGTGGAGGTGTCGTGACCACGGCGCTGCGGGTGGTGGTCGCCGACGACCAGGCGCTGGTCCGTGCCGGCTTCCGGATGATTCTCACGGCGGACGGCATCGAGGTGGTCGCCGAGGCGAGGAACGGGGCCGAGGCGGTCGAGGCGGTCCGCCGGCACCGGCCCGACGTGGTGCTGATGGACATCCGGATGCCCGAGATGGACGGTCTGGCGGCCACCCGGCAGATTCTCTCCGGCACCGGTGCGGCGCCGCGGGTCATCATGCTGACGACCTTCGACCTCGACCACTACGTGTACGCGGCGCTGACCGCCGGAGCCAGCGGCTTCCTGCTCAAGGACGTCACCCCCGAGCACCTGGTGAACGCCGTACGGCTGGTCCGCGACGGCGACGCGATGCTGGCCCCGGCGATCACCCGGCGGCTGGTCGAACGCTTCGCCCAGCGCGACGCCGACGTGCCGGTGGTGCACCGCGACCTGGGCGTCCTGACCCCGCGCGAGCTGGAAGTGCTCGGCCTGCTGGCGCACGGGCTGAGCAACTCCGAGCTGGCCGGCCGGCTGCATCTGTCGGAGGCGACCGTGAAGACCCACGTCGCCCGGATACTGGCCAAGCTCGGCCTGCGGGACAGGGTCCAGGCCGTCGTCGTCGCGTACCGCACGGGCCTGGTCAATCCGTGACCCGGGGGCAGGTGATCGCCGAGGTCGCGGCCCGGATCCCGGCGCCGGCCGGCGCCGTGCGGGTCGCCGTGGACGGCGTCGACGGGGTCGGGAAGACCACGTTCGCCCGGGAGCTCGCCGCCGCGCTGCGCGCGCTGGGGCGGCCGGTCGTGCACGTGTCCGCCGACGGCTTCCATCAGGTACGGGCCATCCGGCATCGGCGGGGACGCACCTCGCCCGAGGGCTTCTGGCTGGACTCCTACGACTGTCCGGCGCTGGTCTCCGACGTGCTCACGCCGTTCGGGCCGGGTGGGGACCGGCGGTACCGCAGCGCCGTGCACGACGTCGCCACCGACGAGGTGCTCGATCTGCCGTGGGTGCAGGGGCCGGCCGACGCCGTACTCGTCGTGGACGGATTGTTCCTGCACCGCGACGAGCTGGCCGCGTACTGGGACTTCTCGATCTTCCTGACCGCGCCGTTCGCCGTCACCGCGCGGCGGATGGCCCGGCGCGACGGCACCCACCCGGACCCGGACCATCCGAGCATGGCCCGGTACGTGCAGGGTCAGCGCCTGTACTTCGCCGCGTGCCGGCCGTGGGAGCGCGCCGACCTGGTGATCGACAACAGCGACATCGACCGGCCGGTGCCGGGCGTGGGACAGAGGTAGAGGTTGCTGGGGACCGTACTGGCGGCGATCGGTGTCTTCGCGGGCACCAACGTCGACGACATCATCGTGCTCACCGTGCTGTTCCTGGCCGCCCGGGCGGCGGGCCGGCCGCGGCCCTGGCAGATCTGGGCCGGGCAGTACGCCGGCATCACCGTGCTCGTGACGGTCTCCGCGCTGGCCGCTCTGGGCCTGGCCCTGGTCCCCGACGAGTGGGTCGGCCTGCTCGGGCTGGTCCCGATCGCGCTCGGCGTCCGTGGCCTGATCGGCGCGGCCCGCGGCGGTGACGGCGACGACTCCCCGGTGGCGGCCGGGAACGCGCTCGCGGTGGCCGGCGTGACGATCGCGAACGGCGCGGACAACATCGCGGTCTACACGCCGATGTTCCGCACGCTGGGCGCCGGCGGCAGTGTCGTGGTGGTGCTGGTCTTCGCGGTGCTGATCGCGGTGTGGTGCGCGGCGGCGTCCTGGCTCGGTTCGCACCGCCGGATCATCGACCTGGTCCGCCGGCACGGGCACTGGCTGGTGCCGCTGGTCTTCATCACCATCGGCCTGGTGATCCTCGTCGAGTCGGGCGTGCTGAGCCGCCTGTTCTGAGCAGCGGCCGCGACGCCGGACGCGTCATCGGATCCGGCGCCGCGCGACCGGACCGTCAGGCCGCCGGCACGGGCTCGCGCGCCTCGGGCTCGGCGCCCTCCGCCACCGGGGTGGCTGTGTTGTGCTTCAGAGCCAGGTAGAAGCAGAGGATCGCCGGGACTGCGATCAGCAGGACCGGCAGGGCGCTGCCGGTCAGGTAGATCGACACGGCCATCAGCAGCACCCCGAAGATGATCTCCGCGCGGTTCGCCACCAGCGCCTGGCGCAGGGTGATCCGCTGGTCCTCCTTGGGGGTCACCACGAACACCGACTTGCCGAAGGCCGAGGTCACCGAGGCCCGGAAGCTGATGAACAGCATCGAGCCGTACAGCAGGATCGTGTGCAGCAGATACCAGGCCAGGCGCAGCTTCGGCATGGCGCGGAAGTGGAAGATCACGTCGTTGAGCATCGGCGCCAGCAGGAACAGCGCCGTCGGGGCGAGCATCCACAACGGGTATTCGATGCGGTAGCCCAGCACCGGCAGCACCACCACGTGGATGGCCACGTAGATCGAGAACACCGCGGTCAGCGGCAGGTTGTAGGTGAACAGCACGATGTCGAGCTTCTCGAACCAGCTCATCCGCGAGCGCAGGATCACCGCGGTGTAGCGCTTGATGAACTCCATGTTGCCCTGGGTCCACTTCGAGTGGCGCTTCTTGAAAGCCAGGTAGTCGACCGGATACTCCTCCTCGCACACCACGTCGGGCGCGAAGACGGTGTAGTAGCCGACGTCCCGGGCGGCGATCGAGAAGCACAGGTCCTCGGCGACCACGTGCGGGAAGCCACCGGCCGCGGTGTAGCACTCGCGGCTGACCATCGCGCCGTGCCCGAGCAGCGACAGGAAGCCGTGCCGGTCCTTGACCGTCTGGTACGCGATCCAGTGCGAGTCCACGCCGATCGAGAACATCCGCATGAACGCGTTGCGGTTGCGGGTGGCGATGTGGTTGGCCTGCACGATGCCCGCGTTCGGGTACGCCGCGAAGTAGTCCAGGCTGCGCCGGATGTAGCCGGGCGGGATGATCTCGTCGCTGTCCAGGATGACGAAGTAGTCGTACTCCGCCGTACCCAGGTAGTTGTTGAGATTGCCGGCCTTGAAGCCGGCCCGGTCCGCCCGCCGCACCACCCGGACGCCGTGCTCGGCGCCGAAGGCGTCGACCTGGGCGAGGTATTCCGGCTTGGACGAGTCGTCCAGGATGACCACGTCGACGTTGCCGTAGTCCTGGCCCATGCTGCGCAGCAGGCTGTCGGCGGAGAAGTCGTTGCAGGTGCAGTAGACGAGCACGACCCGGGGCTGGGCCGCCGACGCCCGGCGCGGCACCGGCCGCGACCGCCGGGCCGAGACCAGGTGGTAGTAGAGCGTGTAGACGACGTCCTTGGTGCCGTTGAGCCAGAAGTACGCGATGAAGACGGTGCTGGCCACGACCAGCGCGACGATCGGCCAGCCGGCCCGGGTGGCCGCGTCGAGCTGGTCGAGGGAGGTTTCCAGCAGCGCCGCGAGCAGCACCGACCAGCAGCCCAGAATGATCAGGTAGAGCCGGGGGGACTTGGTCATCAGGAGCCGTCCCGTCGCCGCTTGAGCCGGTCGCCGATCGCCAGGACCGCGCCGATGCCGACGAACAGCGCGCCGCCGACCGTCACCGCCGTCAGGCTCGCGGTCTGCCCGAGAATGGTGATCCCGCTGCCGGTGAGCGCCAATGACGCCGAGTTGTCGTACATGATTGTTCCTCCCCTGGAAGTTGCTGCCGGGACCCACCTTGGACCGGCGATATTAATGGCGGGTAAAACGGTTCGTTCGCCCGCGTTTCACGCCGGCGGCGGTGCCGCATTGTTTCACCCGGATGAACTCTGTCAATATTTGACGGCCCGGCCGCCGGGGCAGGTCAGCCGGGTATTGTGGGGCCCACGGAAACGTTGTGTCCATACCGGAGAAATGGCGGCATGACATTTAAGCTGGCCCATGTGCTGACCCTCACACTGGCGGTGCTGCCGCTCACGGCGTGCGGGTCGGACGGCAACCGGCCGGCCCGCGCCTGCCCGACCGGCACCCCGGCCGCGCTGACGCCGTATCCCGGCCCGGCCGGCTGGATCCAGGGCGCCACCTGGTCACCGACCGCCGACGTCAGCGGTGATCTGCGGCGGATGCGCGACGAGCACGCCATCGACACGGTGAACGTCTACGGCCTCGAGACCTGGGGCCGGTCCCGCCTCGACGAGTTCTTCGCGGCGCTGACAACGTTGCGGATGCGCGCGGTCGTCCGGGTGGAGGCGTACGACCCGGCGACGTTCGCGTTCCGCCCCGAGGACGCCGCCGAGGTGCTCGACCGGCACCGTGAGCTGCTCAGTTACGTCCAGGACAAGCCGGTGGCCTACCTGGCGCTGAACATGCCGGTGGACGACCCGCGGGTGCAGGCGCGGCTCGGCGGGGTCAACTCGGAGCTGTCCGGGCGCCGCCAGGTCGCGTACGCGAAGGAGCTGGTCGCCCTGGTCCGGCCGCACGCCGGCCCGGTGCCCGTCTTCGTGGGCCTGTTCTACGGCTGGGACGGGTCGTACCGCATCCCGTCCTATCGCGACAGCGGCGCGGACGGGTACGTGCTGACCAGCTACAGCTATCCAGGCGGCCGGGTACCGCGGGCCGGCAGCAGCGCGGAGGAGCTGATCGACGCGCCGCGGCTACGGTCGGCGGCGGATCGGGCGGTGGCCGCCCAGCCGGGATCCCCGATCGTCGTCGAATACGGATTCCAGACCTTGGCCGGGCACGACTCGATGCCGGATCAAACCGCGGGATTAGTGGCCGACGTCACGGTTAAACGCGCGGCCCTGCGCGCGACCACGCATTTCTATTGCTCGCGGTACCCGGCCGTCATCGGCACGACGTATTTCGGCTACAACGTTTTCAAGGCGGAGGGAAATCCGCCGCGAACTCTCGACTACGGGTTGACGACGCCACCGCCGGAAACACCACGGCCCGCCCCGGGCGGTCGATGACCGTCGGGGCGGGCCGGGCCCGAAGTTCGGGGATCAGGCGATGAACTTGCGGCGGCGGCGCAGCAGCAGCAGCAGGGTCGCGCCCCCGCCGACCAGGGCCACCCCGACCGCGGCGATGCTGCTGACGGCGGCGCCGGTCAGGGGCAGGCCACCGCCGCCGGTCCCGGTGCCCGCGGCCGGCGTGGGCGACGGGGTCACGGTGGGGGTCGGCGTGCTGTCGCCGGTGGCGGTGTCCGTCGGCGTGGCCGGCACGTCACCGGGCGGCGTGGTGGTCGTTGTCGTGGCCGGCTGGGTGGTCGCCAGCGGGATGGCCACCCACGCCATGCTGTTGGCCCACGAAGACGATGTCGTCGTCGTCCGCGGCGCCGGCCTCGATGACCACGGTCTTGTCCGCGGCACCGTCCTGATCGGTGTCGAACACGCCCGTCTGGCCGGCGTTGCCGGGCAGGTTGAGGACCCAGACGTCCCGGTCCGGGTACGGCCCGCCGCCCAGGTTGGCGCTGCACTCGTGTTCGTAGGTCGCGGCGGTCGCCGGGACGTTGCCCGGATTGACGGCGACGACGGGGGCGGCGGACGCCGTGGCGGCGAGAGCGAGGGAGGCGCAGCCGCCGAGGGCGGTGGCTGTCGGGCCCGGTTACCTGCCAATGTGCACAGTTGCCCCGGTCTGCTGCCCGGACCGGGACCGGACGGCCACGACCGCCGCGGCCAAGCAGAGGGTGGCGCCGGCCAGCAGCACCGGGCGGGCTCCCCACCGGACCGCCGCCGCGCCCAGCGGAGTGGCCAGGGCGATCGGGCCGAACATCAGCGTGTTCGCCGTCGCCGCGACCCGTCCCAGCAGCTCGGGCGGGGTGTGGGTCTGCACGGCCGTGACCGCCGCGACCAGCGTCCAGGGCAGACCGATGCCGCCGATCACCCCGCCGACCAGCAGCGCCGGCCACCACGGCAGGCAGCGCGCCCCGAGACCCACCGCGAACAGCGCCGTCCCGGCCACGCCCGCGACCGTCACACCCCCGCGGCTGATCAGCCGCCCGACGAGAAGGCCGCCCACGACGGAACCGGCGCCCTGGGCGCTGAGCAGCAGACCGAAGAAGGTCGCGGCCAGGCCCAGGTCGACCGTCACGACCTCGTACTGGGCGGCGGTGGCGAGGCCGGACATGGCGATCGAGACCGCGGCCAGCGTGACGGTCACCCGCAACAGGGGGTGCCCGGCCAGGATGGCGAGGCCGGCGCGCAGTCCTCGTCCGGACGGGGCCTTCGTGCTGGTCGCCGCCGGGGTGGTGGTCAGGCGCAGCGCGGCGTAGAGGACTGCCACGATCACCGGCAGCGCCGCGCTGAGGACGGCGACGGCCGCGCCGCCGCGCCATGCGTAGAGGCCCGCGCCGGCCAGCGGGGCGACGAGCTTCATGCCTTCCTGGGCGCTGGACCGCCAGCCGTTGACCTCGCCGAGGGTGCCGGCCGGCAGGGCCGCCGGCAGCAGGGCCGACTCCCCCGCGTCGAGCAGGACGTAGCTGATCCCGTACGCGAGGGAGACGGCGTAGATCAGCCAGCTGCCGGCCGGGGTGCGTACAGCCAGCAGGCTCAGCAGGGACGCGGCCAGCACGAGATTGGTGGCGATCAGCAACGGGCGGCGGGGCACCCGGTCGAGCAGGCCGCCCAGCCACGGCCCGGCCAGCACCGGCGCGTAGACGCAGAGGCCGGTCAGTGCCGCCCGGCTCGCCGAGCCGGTCAGGTCCAGCATCCAGATGCCCGCCACCAGGGACATCACGGTGCTGCCGAAGCCGGACAGCAGCGAGATCGCCACGAAGAGCACGACGTTGCGACGCATGCCGTCCATCCTCAACAGGTGAGTCGTTCCGACTCAATGCCTGTCGGCGTTGTCAACGATCCGTTGACAACGCCCGGTGCAGGGCAGCGGCGGCGAGCCGGACGTGGCCGGGCAGGGGCGCCGCGGCGAGGTCCTCGTCGGCTTGCGCGGCGAGCGCATAGAGGCCGCCCGGTGGTGCGTCCAGGGCCGTCCGCACGGTCGCCCGGACCAGGGCGGCGCGCGGGAACCGGGTCGTCCAGCGGCGGTCGGTGGCGATGCCGCGGTGCAGGTCGTCGACCGCCGCGCGCAGGGTGACGATGCTGTGGGCGTACCGGAGGTCCTGCTCGTGGCGCCGCGACCGCGCGGCCGCGACCAGCCGTTGCCGGCGCTGCTCGGCCGCCTGGCGGCTGGTCAGGCCCAGCGCCGCGGCGACCTGGCTCCAGGTGGCCCCGGCCTGGCGCGCCGGTCGATCAGCTCGAGCTCACGCTCGTCCAGGGCGGCGCGGGCCGCCCCGAGCTCGGCGAGGTGCCCGAGCTCAGCCTCCACCGCGCGTCACCATGACGTCGATACCGTCGAGGACGCGGGTCAGCCCGAAGGTGAAGGACGACTCCGGATCGCCGTCGCCGGCCGCGAAGATGCCGGCCGCCGAGGCCGCGGCCAGGGCGGGCATCCGGTCCGGCGTGACGAAGTGGGCGATCAGCCGGCCGTACTCGGCCTGGTCGCCCGGCCGGCGCTGGAGCAGGACGGCGCCGAGCGCGGCCTCGCCGCGGACGAAGTGCAGCACCGTCATCAGCACCTCGAACCGCTCGGCCGGGCTGAGGGCGGTGTCGTCCAGGGCGGACAGACCGCGGTCGAGCCAGGCGAGCTGACCCGGGTCCAGCGGCGGCCGGCCCGCGGTGACCTGCAGGATCCACGGGTGGGTGTAGTAGACGCCGCGCAGGGCCCGGGCCCAGGTCTCCAGGGCCGCCCGCCAGCCGGTGGCCGGCAGCTCGGGCGGCGGACCCGGGGCCGCGTCGGTCATGAACGCCAGCAGCTCGTCCTTGTTGGACACGTGCCGGTAGAGGGACATCGGCGCGCTGCCGAGCCGCTCGGCCAGGCGGGCCATGGACAGGGCCGCGATGCCGTCGGCGTCGGCGAGCGCGATGCCGGCCGCGACGATCCGGTCGCGGCTCAGGCCCCGGCCGCCGGGCCGGTCCGGCTCACCCCAGAGGACGCGCAGCGTACGCGGGATCTCGGTCGTCACGGTGGCCATCCTACGAGCGCCTCTTCCGAAGCTTGTGCGTATGCCATACGCTCCCTGCGTACGACATACGCAACCGGAGGGGGACGGCGATGACGACAAAACGGGGATGGTGGCGGCGACCGTGGGTCTTTCCGCTGGGGGTGGTGGTGGCGCTGTTCCTGGCTTTCTCGCTGCCGCCGTACCTCAGCCTCGACCCGGACCGCTCCCGCGTCCCCCAGCCGGAGGCTCTCGGCGTCGCGCACTACTGGACGCTGGTGCCGCACGTGCTGTTCGGCAGCGTCGCGCTGGCCACGGCGGTCCTGCAGATCTGGCCCTGGCTGCGGGCCCGGCACCCGGTCTGGCACCGGCGGCTCGGCCGGCTCTACGTCTTCGGCGGGGTGCTGCCGGCCGGAGTGACCGCGCTGGTGGTGGGCGCGTTCACGCCGTTCGGGCCGGCGACCCGGGCGAGCAACCTGCTGCTGGCCGTGCTGTGGCTCGGTTGCACCCTGGCCGGCTGGCGGATGGCCCGGCAGCGCCGCTTCGCCGAGCACCGGCGGTGGATGATCCGCAGCTTCGCGCTGACCGCCTCCATCATCACCAACCGGATCTGGGGTGCGATCGCCGTGATCACGCTCTCCCCGCAGCTCGACACGACCTTCCACGGTGACGAGGTGTTGTTCAGCTGGGTCGTGTCCGCCGTGGCGGCCTGGCTCGGGTGGACGCTGCCGCTACTGGCGGCAGAGTGGTGGCTCGAGCGCGACCGCACCCGCAACCGCCGCGTCCGCGACCGCCGCCTCCCCGCCCGACCTGCCGTCGTCGTCGACGAGCCCTCCGCCGTCGCCCACCGATGAGGGGCCGCGGCGGAGCACGACGGCTCCGATGAGCAGCGCACCGAGGGTGAATCCGGCCGCGGTCAGGAAGGCGCGGCTGTAACCGTCGCGCAGCGCCGCGACCTCGGCCGCGCCGGCGGCCAGGCTCGCATCGGTGACCCGGGCCGCCACCACCGCCAGCACCGCGAGGCCCAGCGCGGCCCCGGCCTGCTGGGCCGTGTTCGTCAGGCCGGACACCAGCCCGGTCTCCCGCGGACCGGCACCGGCCATCGCCAGCATGATGATCGCCGGGATGACCACGCCGATACCGAGACCCATGATGAGCAGGGCCGGCAGGACGTCGGTCAGGTACCGCGGCTCGACCGGCACCCGGACCAGCAGCAGCAGGCCCGCGGCCAGCACACCCAGCCCGGTCAGCAGCACCGGCCGGGCACCCAGCCGGGCCGTCACCCGGGGCGCCACGAACAGTGAGATCAGGCCGATCACGATCGGGGTCGGCAGGAACGCCAGGCCGGTCCCGATCGCGTCCAGGCCGAGCACCCGCTGCAGGAACAGCGCGTTGACGAACTGGAAGCCCATGCCGGTGGCGAAGATCAGCACCACCGCGGCACCGGTGCCCAGCAGCCGGCGGCGGCCCAGGACGGGTAGCGGGGCGAGCGGGCGGCGGGCGTACCGCTGGCGGAGCAGGAAGGCGACGACCAGGAGGGCGGCCGTCACGCCGTACCAGAGGACACCGTCCACAATGGCGTAGACGCCCAGCGACAGTCCCGCGGTGATCAGGACCGCTCCGCTCACGTCCATCCCGTCGCCCAGGCCGAGGCCCGCCTCGCGGGGCAGCACCCGCAGCGCGCCGGCCAGGACCGCGACGCCGATCGGCACGTTGACCAGGAAGATCCAGGGCCAGCCGGCGGCCTCGGTCAGCAGCCCGCCGGCCACGAAGCCGAAGGCGGCCCCGCCGGCCTGGGTGAAGCTGTAGACGCCGATCGCCCGGGCCTGCGGGCCCGGCTCCGGATAGAGCCGCACGATCAGGCTGAAGATCACCGCGGAAGCCAGCGCGCCACCGACTCCCTGCACGAACCGGCCCGCCACCAGCAGCCCGGCCGTGCCGGCCAGACCGCAGAGCAGGCTGGCGGCGGTGAAGACACCCAGTCCGGCGAGGAAGACCCGGCGGGCCCCGAGCAGGTCGCCGATGCGCCCGGCGAGCAGCAGGAAACCGGCGAAGCCGATCAGATAGCCGTTGACGACCCAGGCCACCCCGGCGGGCGAGAAGCCGAGATCCAGCTGGATGGCGGGCACGGCGACGGCCACGATCGTGCTGTCCAGCACGATCATCAGCGACATCGCGCAGAGCACGGCGAGCGCCGGGCCCCGACGGGGGTACGCGGAAGCAACCATGGTGCGACCGTAACAGATAGTCCGCTTGCAGACTATCTAGATGTCACCTATTTGCCGCCTGGCGTGCTCGCCGCACCGGCCTGGGCCCCGGCTCCAGGCCACCGTCGACCAGCTGCCGCAGCGCCGCGACGAACGCCTCGCGGGCCTGCTCAGGCAGCGCCCCCAGCGCTTCGGCGTGCACCTGGTCGACGATCCGCTGACCCTGCTCGGCGGCGGCCCGGCCGGCCTCGGTGACCGCGATGATCCGGGCCCGCCGGTCGGTCGCCGACGGGCGGCGCTCGGCCAGTCCGAGCCGCTCCAGGTCGTCCACGGTGCTGACCATGGTCGTCTTGTCCAGATCGGCCAGGGCCGCGAGCTGGATCTGGGTGCGCTCCTCCTCGAGGGCGTGCACCAGGACGCACTGCATGCGCGGCGTGAGATCGACGGCGGCCAGCGCGGCGGCGAGCCGGTTGGACAGGGCGTGACCAGCCATGTTGAGCAGGCCGGTGACATCGCGCTCGGTGCGCTCGGGGGCTGCGGACGACATGACCGAAGCGTAACGCGCGATCATCCCGTACCGGATGATTGCTTTTCCGGACGACTTCCCGGCTCAGCGTGTCGTCTTCTTCTCGCCGGGCACCGGCCGAGAAGACCCCCCACGCAGCGGAGTCCCCCGCCTGCGGTGCGTTGTTAGCGTCATGCCCCGAGCCGGACGGCTCGGGGCAATCAGGACAACAGCGCGTAGGAGCAGCCATGTATGCGGTCATCGATGTGGAGACCACCGGGCTGCGCGCGAGCTGGCACGACCGGATCATCGAGATCGCCGTCGTCCACCTCGACGAGCAGGGCCGGGTGCAGGACGAATGGTGCAGCCTGCTCAACCCGGACCGGGATCTCGGGCCGCAGCACATCCATGGCATCTCCGCCGCCGAGGCCGGCCGGGCCCCGGGCTTCGCGCAGCTCGCCGGGATGATCGCCGGCCGGCTGCGGGGACGCACGCTGGTCGCCCACAACCTGGCCTTCGACGCGCTGTTCCTGGCGGCCGAGTTCCGCCGTCTCGGCCACACCGCGCCGATCGACGCCCGGTACGGCCTGTGCACCATGCTGCTCGCCCCGCACTTCCTGCCCAGCGCCGGCCGCAGCCTGCTGGACTGCCGCCGGGCCGCGGGCATGCCCGCCCACCAGGCGCACTCCGCGCTGCACGACGCCCACGCCGCAGCCGATCTGCTCGCCCACTACCTGACGATCACCGGCGCCCCGCCCCCGTGGTCACCGACCCTCGCCGGAGCCCGGTCGCTGCCGTGGCCCGCGCTGCCGGCGACCACGGCCGCCGCCGTGCCCCGCCGCTCCCCCGGCGTCCGGGAACCGCACTTCCTCACCCGCCTCGCCGACCGCCTCCCCCGTCAGCAGGAGCCCCGGGCGGACGCCTACCTGGACCTGCTCGACCAGGCGCTGCTCGACCGGCACATCTCCAACGCCGAGGCGGACGGCCTGCTCGCCGTGGCCGAGTCCCTCGGGCTCGGGCAGGCCGACGTCCGATGCCTGCACAAGCGGTACCTGACCGGTCTCGCCACCGTTGCGCTGGCCGACGGCGTCCTGACCCCGGCCGAGCGACACGACCTGGCCGGGGTGGCCGCCCTCCTCGGGCTGGCCCCGACAGCCGTGGACAAGGCCCTGGCCGACGCCGCGCGGACGACGGCCGGTGCGGACCGGCAGTTCTGGCAGCTGCGGCGCGGCGACCTGGTGGTCTTCACCGGGACCATGGAACCCGACCGCGAGCAGTGGCACGCCGAAGCCGAAGCAGCCGGTCTGGTGGTCGGCGACGCCGTGAACAAGCGGACCCAGCTGCTCGTCGCGGCCGACCCCGACTCGATGTCCGGCAAGGCCAAGAAGGCCCGCCAGTACGGCATCCCGGTCGTGCACCCGGTGGCGTACCGCGCGATGGTGGAAACGCTGCTGCTCCCGGCCTGATGGACGACCGACGGACCCCCGTGTGAACCCGCCGGCCGTCGTCATCAGTGCGCGGTCAGTGCCGCCCAGCCGGGCGCCGTGGGCACCCAGCGCAGCGGCATCCGCGCCTCCGCCGGCGTGCGGTCGCCCTTGCGCTGGTTGCAGCGCCCGCAGGCCGCGACGGTGTTGAGCCAGGTGTTGCCGCCGCCCCGCGAGCGCGGCAGGACATGGTCGATGGTGGACGCGGCGCCGCCGCAGTACGCGCAGCGCCGGCCGTCGCGGGTCAGCACGCCGCCGCGGGACCAGCCCGGGCCGCGGCCGTGCCGCCAGCGCGTCACCACGTAGCTGACCAGGCGGACGACGGTCGGGATCGGGAAGACACCCATCCGGGCGTCCGGCCGCGCCTCCTCCACGACCGCCACCTCACGGCACAGCATGCGGATGGCGTGCCGGACGCTGACCCGGTGCAGTGGCCCGAAGTCGGCGTTGAGAACCAGCACCACACTCATCGCGGGTCACCTCCCCCATGTTCTCGGCCACGAAAAAGCCGTCCGTCCCACGGGCACAGGGGACGAACGGCGGCCGGTCGGCGCGGATGCGCGTCAACCGGGGCCGTCGGCCCTGCTCTCGTGCCGGAAGGCAGTCACGTGAATCTCCCTTTGGTCCCGGTGATCCGGGACACGTCGCTGCTGAGAAAGGTAGGCGGCGGGGCCACCGTGGACAACCGAATAAAGATCCGTCAGGCGGACAGTTCGCGGCGTACCGCGACGCCGAGCTGGGCCAGCCCGATCACGCCCAGGAGCAGCCACCCGATCGCCGCCACCAGCACGACCGTCGTCTCCCAGCCCGGGTGGACCAGGCCGGCCACCCCGCCGACGAGCAGCCCGCTGATGGCCACCGAGACCCGGGTCGGGCGCTCTCCCAGCGTCACGATGCCCAGGCCGTCCATGCCGCCGGCCGCGGCCCGGGCCCGGACGTACTCGTGCAGCCAGCTCACCGCGGCGCCGGCCGCCGCCAGCCAGCCCGGCACCCCGGCCACCCAGAAGGCCGCCAGCCAGGCCAGCTCGCCCAGCCGGTCGGCCACCGAGTCGTAGACGAAACCCAGCCGGCTGGTCCGGTCGGTCACCACGGCGACCGCGCCGTCGAGCGCGTCCGCGAAACCGGCGAGCAGCACCAGCCCGGCCCCGAGGAGCAGGCCGGACCGGCCGAGCAGCGCGGCGAACGGCACCGCGAGGCAGAGCAGCAGCCCGCAGGCGGTGACGGTGGCCGGGCTGATCCGCAACCGGCCGAGCAGGCTGCCGCCGCGGTAGGCCAGCCTGATCCAGCCGCGCACGACCGGCGCGGCGGACTCGGGGTCGAAGCCGCCGTGCAGCCTGGACCAGGCCGCCGCGTACTCCTGCCAGGTCAAGCCGGGACGTTGGCGGCCAGGTGTTGCCACACCTCGCGGGTCGCCGTGGATCGGTTCATGGTGATGAAGTGGATGCCCGGCACGCCCTCGTCGAGCAGACGCTGGCACATCTCACTGCACAGGTCGATGCCGAGCGCGCGCACCGCCGCGTCGTCGTCGGCGACCCGCTCGAAACGGGCCAGCAGCGCCGGCGGGAACGGGGCACCGGACAGCTGAGCGGCCCGGGCGATGGTCGCCATCCGCAGCACGGGCATCACCCCGGGCACGATGGGCGTGTCACAGCCGGCCGCCGCGACCCGGTCTCGCAGCCGCAGATATTCGTCGGCCTCGAAGAACATCTGCGTGATGGCGAAGTCGGCACCCGCCCGGCACTTGCTGATGAAGTTGCGGGTGTCGCTCTCGATGTCGGCCGAGCGCGGGTGCTTGTAGGGGAAAGCGGCGACGCCGACGCTGAAGTCACCGGCCTCGCGCAACAGCCGCACGAGATCCTCGGCGTAGAGCACGCCGTCGGGGTGGCGCACCCACTCGCCCATCGGATCACCGGGCGGGTCACCCCGCACGGCGAGCACGTTGCGGATGCCGGCCCCGGCGAGCCGCCCGACGACGTTGCGCAGCTCGGCGACGGAGTGGTTGACCGCGGTGAGGTGGGCCATGGGCAGCAGCGTCGTCTCGGTGGCGACGCGCTCGGTCACCGCGACGGTGGTGTCCCGGGTGCTGCCGCCGGCGCCGTACGTGATCGAGACGAAGTCGGGCCGCAGCGTCTCCAGCTCCCGGATGGTCTGCCAGAGCAGCTGCTCACCCTCGCGCGACTTGGGCGGCATGAACTCGAACGAGAAGGTGGGGTCCGGACGACGGATGAGCTCCCCGATCGCCGGAGACGTCGGGAGCCGCGAAGGAAGTCCGAGAGACACACCGCAGACTCTACCGGCTGGCGGACCCGGCCAGACCCGCTAGGTTGGCCCCGTGACGTCCCCGCTAGAACGCGCCGGCCTGCGGTCCCGCGTCGACAAGGCCCTCGCCGCGTTCCTCACCACCCAGCGGTCCCGGCTGCTCGCCATCGACGGGGTGCTGGCCGACCTGGCCGACGCCCTCGACGACTTCGTGCTGCTCGGCGGCAAGCGGCTGCGCCCGGCATTCGCCTACTGGGGCTACCGCGGCGCCGGCGGGGCCGACTCCGAGCAGGTCGTCGCCGCCGCCGCGGCGCTCGAGCTGGTGCAGGCCAGCGCCCTGATCCACGACGACCTGATGGACCGCTCCGACACCCGCCGCGGCGAGCCGTCGATCCACCGCCGGTTCGCGGCCCGGCACGCCGCGGCCGGCTGGCGCGGAGCCGGCGACAGCTTCGGCGACAGCGCGGCGGTGCTGCTGGGCGACATGGCGCTGGTGTGGTCGGACGAGCTGCTGCACACCTCCGGCATCGAACCGGCCGACCTGGCCCGGGCCCGCCCGGTCTTCGACGAGATGCGCACCGAGGTGACCGCCGGGCAGTACCTGGACGTCCTCACGGTGGTGACCGGCGACATGTCGACGGAGCGGGCCGGCAAGGTGGCCCGGTACAAATCAGCGAAATACACGGTCGAGCGGCCACTGCTGCTCGGTGCGGCCCTGGCCGGCGCGCCGGAAGCACTGGTGCGGGCCTACTCGGGCTACGGACTGCCGCTGGGCGAGGCCTTCCAGCTGCGCGACGACGTCCTCGGGGTGTTCGGCGACCCGGCGCAGACCGGCAAGCCGGCCGGGGACGACCTGCGCGAGGGGAAGCGCACGTACCTGGTGGCGGCCGCGCACGCCGCACTCGGCCCGGAGGAGCGCGCCGAGCTGGAGGCCCGGCTGGGCGATCCGGCGCTGGACGACGCCGGGGTCGAGCGGCTGCGTGCGCTCATCCGCGACAGCGGGGCGCTGGCGCGGACCGAGGAACGGATCACGGCGCTGACGACCGCGGCGCTGGCTGAGCTGGCGGCGGCGGAGGTCGAGGCGGAGGCGCGGGGGGTGCTGCTCGAGCTCGCCGACGCGGCCACGCGGCGAGCCGTCTGAGCGGGATCAAGATCAAGGTCACCGGGATCAAGATCAAGGTCACATTGCGGTCGTGCCTGGTTGCATGGTGCTGACCGTCGCTCCCGCCGAATGCCGGGTGCGTGCGTGGTCAGACCCGTTCGGCCGACGGCCGGCGGGAGCGCCTGGGTCGGCTGGGGCAGCGCGTCGGTCGCCGTGAACAGATCCAGCGAGAACATGCTCGCGTCGTCGCGGACGGCGTAGGGCAGCCGGGCGGCACCGCTGCGATTCCCGTCAGGAGCCCGGACCGGCTCGGCCGCTGCCGGCCTGCGGTGCGCGTGCCGACCACCAGCAGCACCAGCACGAAGAGAAGAGTGGCCGTCACCGGGATCATGCTTTCCAGCTGGGCCGCCGGATCAGGCCGTCGTACTGCTCGGGGCTGAGGAACTGCCACCCCGCGTCGTCACCGGGCGGCGGTGGCACGGTGAGTGTGGCCCCGGCCACCAGCACAGCCGCCGCGATGCTCAACCCCCACCGTGCCGGGCGGCGGTCAGCCAGCAGGTCACCGCGGATCGCGTAGGCGAGCAGACAGAGCGTCGCCAGGACCTCGGCGTGGCGGTACAGCGGCCTGGCGAACAGCACCCCGATCACGTGCACCACCGCCAGCAGAGCCGCGGCGGTCAGGAGCCACGGCCTCAGACGCACCGCGGGATGGTGTCACATGTCGGCGGAGTCGCGCTGTCCCAGCCGGGCCCGGGCCCACCTCAGCAGCCGGCTGCCCTCGCCCGCCGCCGGTGTGCGCTGCACCCCGCGGCGGCCCAGCCAGACCCAGACCGACAGGGTCAGCAGCACCATCGCGAAGCCGAACAGCAGGTCCTCGACCGGCGCGTAGGCCAGCCGCCAGCCGATGATCGCCGCCGGGTCGTAGATGACGATCCGGCGGCCGGTCAGGATGCCGTTGGACAGCAGCTGGAACGTGATGATGATCGGGTACGTGGCCCAGAACACCACCCGGGTCACCAGCCGGGTCCGCAGCACCGCCAGGTCCACGATCAGCGCCCCGGCCACGCCGAGCAGCGCCGCGACGGTGTAGGTCATTCGTCACCGGCCGGGCGGCGCAGCACGGCCCGGACCGCCTCGAAGCCCAACACGGCGCAGACCGGCACCACGACGAAGAACAGCACCTCGTCCAGCGGCAGGCCGCCCGGGAACAGCACGCCGGTGGTCTGTTCCGGGTCGAAGGTCCAGTGCCCGGCGGCGATCGCGCCCAGGTCCCACAGCACGAAGATCACCACGACCGGCAACAGCGTGAGCAGCAGCCGCCGCCACCGGCGCAGCACGTTGACCTTCAGCACCGGTTCCAGCCAGATCGCGGACACCAGGCAGCCCGCGAGCACGAGGAGGTACGCCAGGTGTCGCATGTGGGCGGTCAGAAACCGAGCGCCTGGGCACGCCGCTTGACCTCGCGGGCCCGGTCCCCGCCCAGGCCCTTGGCGCCGCAGCCGTCCACGGTCTCGTCCGGCTCGTAGAGCCACCGCAACGCCTCTTCGTCGTTGTACCCAGCGTCGCGAAGCAACGTGAGGATGCCGGGGAGGTGCTTGAGCACGGTGCTGTTGGCCACCAGCTCCGCCGGCACCACGCGGACACCGTCGCGCCGGACGGCGAGCAGAGCACCGTCGCGGATCATCTGGTGCACCTTGCTGATCGACACGCCGAGCTTGTCCGCCACGTCGGGCAGGTTGATCCACTCGGTCGGGCCGGTGGGCTGCGGGGCCCCCGCCTCACCCACGGTTACGGAATCGGTCACCCGACCAGCGTGCCATGCCCGCTCCGCGGCTGACCAAGCGGAGCATGCGGAACCGGGAAGTCCCCGGTTCCTCGAGATCGGAGAACAGTCCCGATGACCATGTGGCGCAAAGCCCGCACCGAGGTGGCCGGAGCGTGGCGCTCGGTGCGGTACGACCTGGGCCGGCCCGAGCCGGACGCCGACGGGCCGGAGGCCGGCGTCAGGGACGGCCGTCCGTTCGCCGGTCACCCGGACGTGACCTCGACCGGGCTCAGCACCTTCGGCGGTGCCGGCATGACCGGTGGGCTGCGCACCTCGTACGGCGAGCAGCTGGTGCCCCGGCCCCGGCGGATCGCGGCGGTCTCGGCCTTCGGCGTCCTCGCGGTGGCGGGGGCCGCGGGCAGCTACTTCGCGGTCGTCAACGGGATCGGTGCGCTGGTCGGCGAGAAGCCGGCCGGGGCGGAGCCGTACCCGCTGGCCGCCGAGGCGCCGCGCGGCTCCGAGGGTGATCTGTCCAACTCGGGCCTGGGCCGGGGCACCGCCTACGCGCCCGGTGGCCGGCCGGCGGCGGCGGCCAGAACGACCGCTGAGCCCGTACCCGGGTCGATCCGGGTGTTGCCCACCACGGCCGGCGGCAAAGCGCCGCTCGCTCCGCCGGCGGTCGCGCCGGTGCCGCCGCGGACCACCACGGCCGGGCGGCCGGACACCCGGCCGACCGACTGCTGCCTGTCCCCGCCGGTGCCGACGCCCACCGCGCCGGTGCCGACGCCGCACAGCCCGTCGGCGACGCCTTCGCCGTCGTCCTCGCCGGACGGCAGCGACTCGCCGGAGCCGAGCGAATCGCCCGTTTCGGCGGAGCCGTCCGGGCCGGACGACACCGCGGGGACGGACCAGGACGAGAGCCGGGCACGCCACGCAGGACGGCACTGATCCGATTTGTCACGATAAACGACTCGCGGGGCCTCGGCCGCGCGGGTCGTTTTCTCCACTTTGCCCTGGTCAGGACTGCGCGCTGTACCCGTTCGGTCTCAGCTGTGAGATCCTGGGCTGCCCCAGCCCGAAGGACACATACACTTCACGCCGATGGACACGACTGTCGCCGACACGTTGATCGGCACGACGATTGACGGGCGCTACCGGATCACCGGTCGCGTGGCCCGTGGTGGCATGGCGACTGTGTACACCGCTGTGGACGACCGGCTCGAACGCACGGTGGCCCTGAAGATCATTCACCCGTCGCAGGCGACGAACGTGCACTTCGTCGACCGCTTCACCGACGAGGCGAAGACCATCGCCCGGCTCACCCACCCCAACGTCGTCGCCGTGTACGACCAGGGCCGCCACCAGGGCCTGCCGTACCTGGTCATGGAGTACGTCCAGGGCCGCACCCTGCGCGACCTGCTGATCCAGCGCCGCCGGCTCAACCCGGTCGAGGCGCTGGCCATCTGTGAGCAGATGCTCTCGGCCATCGCCGCCGCGCACCGCGCCGGGCTCGTGCACCGCGACGTCAAGCCGGAGAACGTGCTGGTCGCCGAGGCGCCCAGCGGCGGCATCGCCAACCTGATCGACAGCGTGGTCAAGGTGGCCGACTTCGGCCTGGCCCGCGCGGTCGAGGCCAGCAGCACCGACGAGTCCGGCCAGCTCATGGCCACGGTCGCCTACGTGGCGCCCGAGCTGGTCACCGACGGGCACGCCGACGCGCGCACGGACGTCTACTCGGCCGGCATCGTGCTCTTCGAGATGCTCACCGGCCGGGTCCCGTACGACGGCGACGAGCCGGTCGAGGTCGCCTGGCAGCACGTCGACAACGACGTCCCGGCGCCGTCCAGCATCGTCAAGGGCCTGCCCACCGTGCTCGACGACCTGGTCGCCCGGGCCACCCGCCGCGACCCGGGCGCCCGCCCCACCGACGCCGGCGCACTGCTGGCCGAGGTGCAGGTGGTCCGCGACGACCTGGGCGCGGCGAACGTCGAGACCGCGCTGCTGCGCCAGGTCCCGGCCCGCCCGCCGGCCGCGGACGCCACCGCACTCGTGCCCGCCATCACCACGACCTTCCCGGCCACCGGCGGCGACCGCCCCGGCTGGGCCCGCCTGCCGGAGCAGGGCCGGGTCCGCGGCGGCCAGCGCCGGGCCGGAGCGCCGCCCCAGCGCGCCGCCGGCGGTCTGCTCGGTCGCTTCAACGGCGACCGGCGGCAGATTCTCATCATGGCGGCGGTGGCGCTGATGGTGCTCGTCGTCGTCGGCAGCACCTGGTGGGTCACCCTCGGCCGCTACACGGACACCCCGCAACTGGTGAACATGAGCCGGGCCCAGGCCGAGCAGGCCGCCACCAAGGAGGGCTTCGAGCTGCGCATCCGCGACGGCGCGTTCAGCGAGAACGTCCCCAAGGACGTGGTGCTCAGCCAGGATCCCCCGCCCACCGAGCGCATCCTCAAGGGTGGCGTCGTCTCGCTGACCCTCTCGCTGGGCCCGGAGCGCTATCCGGTGCCCGACGTGGTCGGCAAGGAGCTGGCCGTGGCCCGCGGCGAGATCGAGGGCACCAAGCTCAAGTTCAAGGAAGGCAAGGGCAAGTACAGCGACACCATCCCGCAGGGCGTGGTCATCTCCACCGACCCGAAGGCGGACGCGCAGCTCAAGCCGGGCTCGACGGTGACCGTGGTGGTCAGCAAGGGCCGGGCGCCGATCACCGTGCCGGACCTGACGGGCAAGAACATCAACGACGCCCGCGGTGAGGCCCAGCGGCTCGGCCTGACCGTGGTGGAGCAGTACAAGGACGGCGACCAGCCCGCCGACCAGGTCATCGAGCAGTCCCCCAAGCCGGGCACCGGCGCGGAGAAGGACGACGAGATCAAGCTCGTGGTCAGCAAGGGCCCGCCGCAGGTCGGCGTCCCGGACGTGAACAACCAGCCCTGTCAGCAGGCGAAGGGCGTCCTGGAGTCGCAGGGCCTGCGCGCCCGCCTGGACTTCAATCCCAACGGCGTGGTCCGGATCCAGAACCCGCCGGCCGGCACGCCGGTGCCGCCGCAGACCGAGGTGGTGCTGACGTGCGCGTGAGCAGGCCGGTCGGCTCGCACACGAGGACGTCGGGGGGCCTGGCCAAGGCGGCTTTGCCGTACGCGGACGCGGCCGGGTCCGAGGCGGTCCAGGTCTACGTCTCGAATTCCCGCGGCTGGGCGCTGCCGCCCGGTGACCCGAAGCAGGACACGCTGTTCCGGGACGGCTGCGGCGAGCGGGGGCTGCCGGCCTACATCCACGCGTCGCTGCTGGTCAACCTGGGCTCACCCACCGAGCAGACGGTCCAGCGGTCGGTGGAGACGCTGGAGCACGCGCTACGCCGCGGAGCCGCGATCGGCGCGACGGCGATCGTCTACCACGCGGGCAGCTCGGTCGACCCGGCCCACGACGACAAGGCGCTGCACCAGCTGCGCGAGGCGTTGCTGCCGCTGCTGGACGTCGCGGCGGCCCAGGGCCTGCCGAAGGTGCTGGTGGAGCCCAGCGCGGGCGGCGGGCGCAGCCTGGCGTCGAAGGTGCAGGACCTGGGGCCGTACCTGGAGGCGGTGGAGCACCACCCGTGGCTGGGCGTCTGCTTCGACACCTGCCACGCCTGGGCGGCCGGGCACGACCTGGCCCGGCCGGGCGGCATGACCGAGACGCTGGACGCCCTGGTGGCCACGGTCGGCCCGGGCCGCCTGCAGCTGATCCACGCCAACGACTCGAAGGACGAGTGCGGCTCGACCCGCGACCGCCACGAGCGCATCGGCGAGGGCCGGATCGGCGCGGCGGCCTTCGCCGAGCTGCTGGCCCACCCGGCGACCGCGGGCCTGCCGGTGATCGTGGAGACCCCGACCGAGCAACACGAGGGCCACGCGGCGGACATCGCCCTGCTCAAGGAGCTGCGGCCCGAGCGGTGAAGCCCACGATCACGACCGATCTGGTACGCGCCCTGATCGCCGAGCAGTTCCCGCAGTGGAGCGACCTGCCCGTGACGCCGGTGCCCCGGCAGGGCTGGGACAACCGCACGTTCCGGCTCGGTGATCAGCTGTCCGTGCGGCTGCCCAGCGCCGAGGGCTACGTGGCGGCGGTGGAGAAGGAGAACCGCTGGCTGCCCGAGCTGGCCGGGCACCTGCCGTTGCCGGTGCCCTCTCCGGTGGCGGCCGGGCGTCCGGGGGCCGGTTACCCGTACCCGTGGTCGGTCCGGCGATGGCTGGCGGGCGACACCCTCGAGGACGCCGCGGCGGTCGACCGCGTCCGGCTGGCCCGCGACCTGGGCGAGTTCCTCACCGTGCTGCGGCAGGCTCCCGTGCCCGGGCCGCCCGGCGGCCGGCATTCGTTCTTCCGGGGCTGCCACCCCAGCGCCTACGCCGACGAGGTCGAGCGGGCCCTGAAGGACCTCGGGGACGCCGTGGACGTGCGGGCGTGCCGGGCGGTGTGGGCCGAGGCGATGGACTCGTCCTGGGAGTCGGCGCCGGTCTGGTTCCACGGGGACATCGCGGTCGGCAACCTGCTGGTCCGCGACGGGCGGCTGGCCGCCGTCATCGACTTCGGCACCTGCGGTGTCGGCGACCCGGCCTGCGACCTGGTGATCGCCTGGAACACCCTGGAAGGGGCCGAGCGCGCAGCCTTCCGCGACGCCGTCGGCCTGGACCGGCAGACCTGGCAGCGGGCCCGCGGCTGGGCGCTGTGGAAGGCGCTGATCATGCTGGCCGAGCCGGGCGCCGGTCCGGCCTGGCGTCACGTCGTGGACCAGGTGCTGGCCGATCCGGTCGTCAGCGCTCCGCGCGGCCCGTGCCGGTCAGGTCGCCCTCGATGGTCTTGCGCACCTCCGTCCGGCTGATCGTGTCGTCGTCGATGGGCAACGGCTCGAAGGCGGTGGTGAAGGTGCCGGTGGCACGGCGGGTCATCGGAACTCCTCGGCGATGCGGGACAGCGTCGGCTCCTGATGTAACCAGAAGCGTCAGGAAAGCAGACCCCGAAGCACCGTGATCGCCACGTCGATGTCGTCGTCGGTCACGTCCAGGTGGGTCACCAGGCGGGCCGTACGCGGCAGCATCGCCGCCATCAGCACTCCCCGCTCGGCTGCCGCCGCCACCAGCGACGGCGCGTCCAGGGCCGACTTCGTCAGGTCCAGCAGCACCAGGTTGGTCCGCACGTCCTCCGCCCGTACCACCCCGAGCGGCTCGAGGGCCTCGGCCAGCCGCCGGGCCCGCGCGTGGTCGTCGGCCAGCCGCGTCAGGTGGTGGTCCAGGGCGTGCTGTCCGGCCGCGGCCAGGATGCCGACCTGGCGCATGCCGCCGCCCAGCCGCTTGCGGAGCACCCGGGCCTGCGCGATGTGGGCCGCGCTGCCCACGACCAGCGAGCCGACCGGCGCGCCCAGGCCCTTGGACAGGCAGACCGACAGCGTGTCGAAGAGCTGCCCGTACGCCGCGAGCGGCACACCCTCCGCGACGTGCGCGTGCCAGATGCGGGCGCCGTCGCAGTGCAGGGCCACGCCCGCCGCGTCGGCCACCGTACGCAGGCGGCGCAGGACCTTCAGCGGGACCACCGTGCCGCCGCCGAGGTTGTGGGTCTGCTCGACGGCGACGGCCCGGGTTGCCACCGACGGGTAGCCGTCCGGGCGGATCATCGCCTCGATCTGCTCCGGATCCAGCGCCGCGCCCACCGACGGCCAGGTACGGGTGGAGATGCCCCCGAGCGCAGCCGCCGCACCCTGCTCGTAAGTGACCACGTGCGCGTCGGCGCCGGCCAGCAGCTCGCCGCCGCGCGGGACGACGAGTTGCAGGGCGATCTGGTTGGCCATCGTGCCGGACGGGGCGAACAGGGCCGCCTCGTGCCCGAACAGCTCGGCCACCTGCCGTTCCAGCGCGATGACCGTCGGGTCGTCGCCGAAGACGTCGTCGCCCACCGCTGCCGTCGCCATGGCCTCGCGCATCGCCGCGGTCGGCCGGGTGACCGTGTCGGACCGCAGATCAGCCACGCAGCATCTCCGCCACCAGGAAGGCCAGCTCGAGGCTCTGCTGGGTGTTCAGCCGCGGGTCGCAGGCGGTCTCGTAGCGGCCCGGCAGGTCGAGGTCCTCGATGCCCTGCGCGCCGCCCAGGCATTCGGTGACGTCCTCGCCGGTCAGCTCGATGTGGATGCCGCCCGGGTGGGTGCCCAGGCCGCGGTGCACCTCGAAGTAGCCGAGGACCTCGTCGACGACCCGGTCGAAGTGCCGGGTCTTGTAGCCGTTGGACGACTCGTGGGTGTTGCCGTGCATCGGGTCGCACTGCCACACCACCTTGGCCCCGGTGGCGCTGACCTTCTCCACGATGGCCGGCAGCGCGTCGCGGACCTTGCCGTTGCCCATCCGGCTGATCAGCGTGAGCCGGCCCGGGATGTTGTCCGGGTTGAGCTTCTCGCACAGCTCGATGGCCGTCTCCGGGCTGGTGCCGGGGCCGAGCTTGACGCCGATCGGGTTGGCGATGCGGCTGATGAAGTCGATGTGCGCGTGGTCCAGCTGCCGGGTGCGCTCGCCGATCCACAGGAAGTGCCCGGACAGGCCGTACGCCTTGCCGTCGGAGACGCGGGTCAGCGCGCGGTCGTACTCCAGCGCCAGCGCTTCGTGCGAGCAGTACAGGCTGACCGTGCGCAGCGCCTCGTCCTCGGTCATGCCGCAGGCGCGGATGAAGTCCAGGGTGCGGTCGATCTCGCGGGCGATCGCCTCGTAGCGCTCGCCGGCCGGCGAGGCCCGGACGAAGTCCTTGTTCCAGTCGTGCAGGCCGGCCAGGTCGGCCAGGCCGCCCGCCAGGTACGCCCGCAGCATGTTCATCGCCGCGGCCGAGTTCGCGTACGCCCGGATCATGCGCTGCGGGTCGGCCACCCGGGCCGCCTCGTTCGCGTCCAGCGAGTTGATCAGGTCACCGCGGTACGCCGGCAGCCCGAGCGAGTCCGTCGCCGCGGACCGGGGCTTGGTGTACTGCCCCGCGACCCGGGCCACCTTGACCACCGGCATCGAGGCGCCGTACGTCAGCACGACGGCCATCTGCAGCAGCGTGCGGGCGTTGGCCAGCAGGTGGCTCTCGGTGTTGTCCGCGAAGGTCTCGGCGCAGTCGCCGCCCTGCAGCAGGAAGGCGCGGCCCTCGCAGACCTCGGCGAGGCGGTGCCGGAGCTGGTCGACCTCGTAGGGCGCGACGATCGACGGGACGGTGTCGAGGACCCGGCAGACCGAGGCGACCTCGTCCATGTCCGCCCACGGCGGCATCTGCAGGCGCGGGAGCTCCCGCCACTTGTCCAGCCCGAGGGCGGAGTCCTCGGCGGAGTCGGTGGATGGGCGGGACGTCTGCAGGGCGGTGGTCCCGACCCCGGGATGACTGAGCTGGTGCCACTCTCGGCGCATGTCGGAAGCCTAATCCGCGCAACGAAAGGGGGCGCCGGGAGGATCCCCGGCGCCCCACGATCTAGGAAGAGATCAGCTGAGGCCGTTCTTGATGGCCGTGATCAGCTCACCGTTGGCGGTGTCGCCGGAGAACTCCCAGAAGAACGCACCGCCCAGACCCTGCTGCTTGGCGTAGGTCATCTTGCCGGCGATGGTGCTCGGGGTGTCGTAGCTCCACCAGTTGCTGCCGCACTTGGCGTACGCGGTGCCGGCGACCGTGCCGGTGACCGGGCAGCTGTTCTTGAGGACCTTGTAGTCCTCGATGCCGGCCTCGTAGGTGCCCGGTGCCGCGCCGGTCGCCGTGCCGCCCGGGGCGGCCTGGGTGACGCCGGTCCAGCCGCGGCCGTAGAAGCCGATGCCCAGCAGCATCTTGTTCGACGGGACGCCCTTGCTCTTCAGCTTCTGGATCGCCGCGTCGGACCAGAAGCCCTGCTGCGGGATGCCGGTGTAGGAGGTGAGCGGCGAGTGCGGGGCGGTCGGGCCCTGCGCGGCGAAGGCGCCGAAGTAGTCGTAGGTCATCGGGAAGACCAGGTTCAGCTTCGAGATGCCCGAGGCGTAGTCGGCCGCGTCCAGCTTGCCGCCGTTGGAGCCGTCGGCCGAGATCGCCGAGGTGACCAGGAAGTTCTGGCCGAACTTGGTGCGCAGGGCCGAGATGACCTTGTTGTACGAGTCCGGGCCGCTGGCGTCGCACTGCAGGCCACAGGCGTTCGGGTACTCCCAGTCGACGTCGATGCCGTCGAAGACGTCGGACCAGCGGGAGTCCTTGACCAGGTTGTAGCAGGAGTTGGCGAACGCGGTCGGGTTCGCGGCGGCCTGGGTGAAGCCACCGGACCAGGTCCAGCCGCCGAACGACCAGATCACCTTGATGTTCGGGTACAGCTTCTTGAGCTTGCGCAGCTGGTTGAACGAGCCGCGCAGCGCGCCGGTGTCCCAGGTGTCGGCGACGCCGTCCACGCTGTCGGCCGCGGTGTAGGCCTTGTCGTAGTCGGCGTACGCGTCACCGATCGAGCACTGGCCGCCGGTGGTGTTGCCGAAGGCGTACAGGATGTGGGTCAGCTTGGCCGCCGAGCCGCTCGTCACCAGGTTCTTGACGTGGTAGTTGCGGCCGTAGACGCCCCACTCGGCGAAGTAGCCCACGACGGCCTTACCGGCCGGGCCGTTGGTCGGCGGGGTCGTCGGCGGTGTGGTGGGCGGGGTCGTCGGAGGGGTCGTCGGGGGCGTGGTCGGCGGGGTGGTGGTGGGGGGCGTGGTCGGTCCACCGCCGCAGGCACCCTTGTCGGCCCAGACGCCCCACTCGCCGCTGGCCGTGGGCACCTCGTTCTGGGTCCACCACTTCGCGGTGTAGTTCTTCGACTGGTACGAGACGGAGTTGTCCTTGACGTAGACCGCCGAGGCGCTCCAGGCGGGGGCACAGGCGGTGGCGGCCGAGGCCTGGACCACGGGGACCGCAGCGGTCGCGACCGCCACGATGGCCCCGGCCCATAGGGCGCGGCGGAGGGATTTCTTCACTGCGTCTCCTCAAGAACAGTTAGGAAACTTTCCAAAGGGAAGTTGAAGAGACGGTAGTCACATCTATGAACATGAGTCAAGAAGGTCATCGCTGATTAAGCGCGTCCTTAACTTTTCTTCCGGACGTCGCCACGGCGTGCACTCGCTCGCGCACAGCGCGTAGTCTGCCGTCATGACCATCTTTGCCGTCGACATCCACACACTCTCGGGCGGACCGGCCGATATGGAACGCTACCGCGATCATGTCGTCCTGGTGGTCAATGTGGCCTCCCGCTGCGGCCTCACCCCGCAGTACGCCGGACTCCAGGCGCTCGCCGACATCTACGCCGACCGCGGGCTGGTCGTCCTCGGTGTCCCGTGCAACCAGTTCGGCGGCCAGGAGCCCGGCACCGCCGCGGAGATCGAAGATTTCTGCCAGGTGAACTACGGCGTGACGTTCCCGCTCACCGAGAAGGTGGACGTGAACGGGCCCGGACGCCACCCGCTCTACCGCGAGCTGGTCGGCGACGGCCCCGACATCCAGTGGAACTTCGAGAAGTTCCTGGTCGGCCCGGACGGTGCGGTGGCCGCCCGGTTCGGCCCGCAGACCGACCCCCAGGACGGCGAGCTCATCGCCGCCGTCGAGAAACTGCTCCCCCGCTGAGCTGCCGATGAGCATCCACGTGATCGGCGTCGACGCGTACGCCCTGGGCTGGGTGGGGGTCGAGCTGCGCGACGGCGCGTTCGGCCGGGCGATGCTGGCGTCCACCCTGTACGAGATCGTCGCGGGCAGCTCCGGCGCGGCCGTGATCGGCGTCGACATCCCGCTGGGCATGCTCCCCGACCGCTGGCGCGCCGCGGACACCCTCGCCGCCGACCAGCTCGGCCCTCGCCGCAGCAGCGTCTTCCGGGTGCCACCGCGCGCGGTGTGGCAGGAGGGCGACTTCGCCGCGGCCAACCGGCTCTGCCGCGAGCTCACCGGCGCCGGGCTCAGCCGCCAGTCCTGGGCGTTGCGGCCCAAATTGCTCGAAGCCAACGCCATCTGGGAACGGCACCCGGGGCTGCTCTTCGAGGCCCACCCCGAGGTGTCGTTCCGGCAGATGGCGGGCGAGCCCCTGGCGTACGCGAAGAAGACCTGGACCGGTCAGGCCCGCCGCCGGCAACTGCTGGCCAAGCACGGCATCGTGCTGCCCGACCAGCTCGGCCCGGCCGGGCAGGCCCCGCCCGACGACATCCTGGACGCCGCCGCGGTGGCCTGGAGCGCCCACCGGATGGCGACCGGGGCGGCGCAGAGCCATCCCAGCCCGCCGGAGGAGAACAACGGCGCCCGCATCGCCATCTGGTACTAGGTCGCGTTTCATAAAGCTTTGAGCCATTGGTTGATGGCGGCGACGGTGAGGGTGGCTTCGTAGCGCACGGCCAGCTTGTCGTATCTGGTGGCCATGG
>NZ_JBSGFR010000018.1:0-175692 GCF_053603475.1 Actinoplanes sp. NPDC004185
CCACCGGCAGCGAGGCGGAGCAGAGCTTCACCGGCGCCCCGGCCCAGAGCTCGGCGATGGACGCGGCGCGGGAGCGGCCGGACCGGGCCCGGGTCTTCGCCGCGGTCAGCCGCACCGAGGAACTGCTCACCGGCCTGCTGATCGGGCACGCCCTGCTCTGCGTGGGTGCCTTCGTGGTGCTGGCGTCGGACGGCGGCCTGTCCGCGCAGATCCTGACCGGTCTCGCCGTGGCCGCGTTGCTGCTGCGCTGCCGGCTGTTCGTCACCCTGCGGCAGCGGCTCCCGCTGATCTCCGCCGGGCTGTTCGGGCTCTTCACCCTGGGCGTCGACCTGCTCTGGGGCGCGGGCGAGGCGATGCTGCTCGGCCTGGGTGTCACGGTGCTGCTGGTGGCGCTGGCCGCGGTCGCCGCCGGGGCGACCTGGAC
This sequence comes from Actinoplanes sp. NPDC004185, assembly GCF_053603475.1. Lineage (NCBI taxonomy): Bacteria > Bacillati > Actinomycetota > Actinomycetes > Micromonosporales > Micromonosporaceae > Actinoplanes > Actinoplanes sp. NPDC004185. The sequence goes on from NZ_JBSGFR010000018.1 coordinate 425, forward strand.
CCGCCGGCCCCCGTCGCCGTACCTCGGGCGGGCCGCCGACCTGCTGGACACCCTCGCGGTGGTCGCGGTCATCCCGGTGGCGTGCGCCGTCATCGGCCTCTACGGCATGGCCAGCAACCTCAACATCTGACCGGGCACGAAAAACGCGGCGGTCGAGCGAAAGCCCGGCCGCCGCGTCTTCGTGTCAGATCAGTGACCCTCGTCGTGGTGCTCCGCGGCCTCCGCGCGCTTGAACGACGCCCGGATCTCCTCCTCGGCCTCGACGCGGCCGGTCCAGGTCGCGCCCTCGACCGACTTGCCCGGCTCGAGGTCCTTGTAGACCGTGAAGAAGTGCTGGATCTCCATCCGGTCGAACTCGCCCAGGTGGTGGATGTCGCGCAGGTGCTCCTGGCGGGGGTCCTCGTAGGGCACGCAGAGGACCTTGTCGTCGCGGCCCTTCTCGTCGGTCATCCGGTACATGCCGATCGCCCGGGCCCGCACGAGGCAGCCGGGGAAGGTCGGCTCCTGGATCAGCACCAGGGCGTCCAGCGGGTCGCCGTCCTGCCCCAGAGTGCCCTCGATGAACCCGTAGTCAGCCGGATACTGCGTCGCGGTGAAGAGCGTCCGGTCCAGTCGGATCCGGCCGGTCTTGTGGTCGACCTCGTACTTGTTCCGCTGGCCCTTGGGGATCTCAACCAAGACGTCGAAATCCATCGTTCGCTCCCTTGTTAGCCCCGCAGTCGGACCCGGCAGGGCGTGGCGACGGAGCGGGAGCAGGAATCGGCCCCGAGGATCCGCGCGCACCGGTGTGCCGGATGTTTGTAGTCTCCCCTAAGTCTGACGCCACGTACGGAGGAGGGGCTCGTGGGGAGGCAAGATTCACAGAACACTCCTGAGTACGACGGCGTGTCAGGACCGGAAAACGGTCATTCGCCGGTAGGGCGGGCCAGTGTGCCGCCGGCCGCGGCGCCGGTGACACCACCGGCACCACGTCCCGCCGGGACGACCTACGGTCGCGCCTCGGTGCCGCTGAACATCGCTCATCCGCAGCCCCAGGCTGCTCAGGGGGCCCCTGCGCCCCAGCCGGCCCCGGTGACTCCAGCGCCGGCGCAACCCCCGGCCGACCCGCCGGGTCAGCCCGGAAGTCCGGCACCGGGCCCGGCCGTTCCCCCGGGCGGGGTACCGGCAGCGGCGGAGCCGGGTACGGGTAAGTCGCGGCGTACCGTCGTCTTGTCGCTTCTTGCAGCCCTCGTGCTGGTCGTGGTCGCCGCGGCCGGAGTGCTGGTGGTCCGGCCCGGTCCGGTGGACGGCTGGCTGTCGGCAGACCCCGCCTCGAGCCCCTCGGCGGCCCCCACTCCCGACCCGACGCCGACGCCCGTGCTGGCCGCGGCGGACACCTCGGGCACCGCGCCCACCGCCGCCGGGGTCCGCGCGGCGATCGCGTCGCTGCTCAAGGCCGGCCCGCTCGGCCCGCGGGTCAACGTGTCGATCGCCGACGTCGCGACCGGTGAGTCCCTGTTCGAGCAGAACGCGGACACCATGACCACGCCCGCCTCCACCACCAAGCTGCTCACCGCGGCCGCCGTGCTGGCGGCCCGCGGACCGGCCCACCGGCTCGCCACCCGTGCGGTGGCCGGCGCCCAGCCGGGCGAGGTCGTGCTGATCGGCGGCGGCGACCCCACCCTGTCGGTGGGTGCGAAGGGCCAGTTCCCCGGCGCGGCCCGGCTCGACAAGCTGGCCGCCCAGGTCAAGACGGCACTGGGCGGGCAGGCCCCGACCAAGGTGACCATCGACACCTCGCTGTACGAGGGCCCGCTAACCGCGCTCGGCTGGGACGGCGACGTCATCGGCGGCGGGCAGGTGGCCAAGATCCAGCCGCTGATGACCAACGCCGGCCGGATCGCGCCGGTGCACAACGAGTTCGGTGGCGATCCCCGCTTCTCGGACCCGGCGCTGGCCGCGGGCCGCGCCTTCGCCAAGCAGCTCGGCCTCGCGCCGGGCAAGGTGACCAAGGGCAAAGCGCCCGCCGCCGTCGAGTCCGGCGCACCCTCGGCCGCGCCGTCTGCGGCTGCCGGTGCGGCCCCGGCTCCCGGCGCGGAGCTGGGCAAGGTCGAATCGCCGCCGCTGGTGCACGTGGTCGACTGGATGCTGGAGCAGAGCGACAACGTGATCGCCGAAGCGCTGGCCCGCCAGGTCGCGCTGGCCGCGGGCAAGGCGCCGTCCTTCGAAGGGGCGGCCGAGGCGATGGTGGCCAAGCTGGGCGAGCTGGGCCTGCCGGCCGACGAGGCCGATCTGTACGACGCGAGCGGCCTGTCCCGGCGCAACGGGATCAGCCCGAAGCTGCTGACCGAGACCCTGAAGTTGGCCGCGAGCGGCAAGAATCCCGAGCTCAGCGCCATGTTCGGCGGACTGCCGGTGGCCGGCTGGTCCGGCACGCTGCGCACCCGGTTCGTCACCCCGGCGCCCAACCGGGTGGGCCAGGGCCTGGTCCGGGCCAAGACCGGCACGCTGACCGGCGTCAACACGATCTCCGGCCAGCTGGTCACCGGGGACGGCCGGCTGCTGGTCTTCGCGATCATGGCCGACCGCACCGGCGAGTCGGTCGCCGCCCGGCAGGCGCTCGACAAGATCGCGGCCAAGCTGGTCACCTGCGGCTGCACCTAGGGCTGCCCTAGGGGTTTTCTCAGGGCCGGCGGCTGGTCGGACGCGGGTACGGTGGACGACATGGCGCAGTTCGTTGACTGGGATCTGGCCGCCGCCACCGCGGGCGCGCTGTCGAAATCCGGACCCGCGGTGTCCTACGAGGAAGCCACGCAGGTGGTGGCGCAGCTGCGCGATCTGACCGAGGAGGCCGCGGGGCACGTCGCGGCCTACACCGGGCTGACGGCCCAGGTCGAGGCCCCGCCGGTGCGGGTCGTCGACCGCAAGGACTGGGCGGCGGTCAACATCGCCGGCCTCAAGCACGTGATCATTCCGCTGGTGACCCGGCTCTCCGGCGACAAGCAGCCCGGAGCGGTGGCCGACGCGATCGGCTCCCGGGTCACCGGCGTGCAGGCCGGCACCGTGCTGGCCTACCTGTCCGGCCGGGTCCTCGGCCAGTACGAGGTGTTCTCCGCCGAGCCCGGCCAGCTGCTGCTCAACGCCCCGAACATCGTCGAGGTCGAGCGCAAGATCGGCGCCGACCCGCGCGACTTCCGGCTCTGGGTCTGCCTGCACGAGGTCACCCACCGCACCCAGTTCACGGCCGTGCCGTGGATGCGCGGCTACTTCCTCGGCGAGGTCCAGGCGTTCGTGGACGCCTCCCAGAACGGCGAGCACATCCTCGAGCGGATGCGCCGCGGGGTGGCCACCCTCTCCGACGCCCTGCGCGACCCGGACAGCCGCTCCTCGGTCATCGACCTGGTGCAGACCCCGGCGCAGAAGGCGGTCCTGGACCGGCTGACCGCGCTGATGACCCTGCTGGAGGGCCACGCCGAGTTCGTCATGGACGGGGTCGGGCCCGAGGTCATCCCCTCGGTCGAGTCCATCCGGGCCAAGTTCAACCAGCGCCGCGAGAGCGGCAACCCGCTGGAGAAGGCGATCCGCCGGCTGCTCGGCATCGAGGTCAAGATGCGGCAGTACGCGGAGGGCCACAAGTTCGTGCACGGCGTGGTCGAGCGGGTCGGGATGGCCGGCTTCAACAAGATCTTCGACTCGCCGCTGACCCTGCCCCGGCTGGACGAGCTGGGTGACCCGGACGCCTGGGTGGCCCGGGTGCACGGGCCGGTCGGGCTGGCTTCCTAGCGGTCCCGGCCGTGGCCAGGATCGCGCCGTCGGTCGCGGCCGTCCGCAACGCAGTCCGCCGGGCGCTGCGCTCCGGCGCGGCCGGGCAGCTTGTTCTTGTCGCGTGTTCCGGTGGGGCCGACTCGCTCGCTCTGGCCGCCGCGACGGCCTTCGTTGCGCCCCGCCTCGGTCTGCGCGCCGGGCTGGTGACCGTCGACCACGGGTTGCAGGACGGCTCCGCCACCCGGGCCGCCGCCGTGACCGACTGGGCGCGGTCGGCCGGGCTGGCCCCGGTGGAGATCGCCACCGTCGACGTGACCGGCCGTCCCGGCGGACCCGAGGCTGCGGCCCGGGACGCGCGCTACGAGGCTCTTTCCTCCGTCGCCGAGCGAAACCGCGCGGCGACGGTGCTGCTCGGGCACACCCGCGACGACCAGGCCGAGACCGTGCTGCTCGCGCTGGCCCGGGGCGCGGGACCGCGAGGGCTGTCCGGGATGCCGTACCGGAAAGGTGTCTTCGTCCGGCCGCTGCTGGACGTCACCCGGGCCGACACGCGGAAGGCCTGTGCCGCTCTCGGGCTCGCGGCCTGGGAGGACCCGCACAACACCGACCCCGCGTACACCCGGTCGCGGGTCCGGGCCGACGCCCTGCCGGCGCTGATCGCGGCGCTGGGCCCGGGAGTGGTCGCCAACCTGGCGCGGACCGCCTCGCTGGTCGCCACCGATGTCAGCTACCTCGACGGGGTCGCCGCCGAGGCCCTCGGCGCGTGCCGGTCGGGCGCCGGCCTGTCGGTGGGCGACCTGGCCGCGATGCCCGCGGCCGTCCGGAGCCGGGTGCTGCACGCCTGGGTCCGCGAGCTGGGTGCGCCGGGCGCTGCGCTCTCGCACCGGCACGTCCTCGCGCTGGACGCGCTGGTGACCGACTGGCACGGCCAGGGCCCCGCGTCGCTGCCCGGGGGGATCGTCGTGGGTCGCCGAGCGGGTGACCTGGTGCCCGCCTGCTTGTGACAGTTGTCACTGTCCGTGCTCCCGGGCCGGACGTCAGGGCCTGATTCGCCCCATAACCAGCGCTTGGACGGGCACGGACCGCTGCCCCCGGCCACGACCGGCCACGTTCATGCGGCACGCTAGGCGCATGGCAGACGGCTCCTGGTACGACGCCGACATCGACCGCGTGATCATCTCCGAGGAGCAGATCCGCGAGAAGACCGAAGAGCTGGCCAAGCAGGTCGCCGCGGACTATGCGGAGGCTGAGGGCGGCATTCTGCTGGTCTGCGTGCTCAAGGGCGCGGTCATGTTCATGGCGGATTTCGCGCGTGCGCTGGGCCGGCAGGGCCCCTCCTCCGAGATGGAGTTCATGGCGGTCTCCTCCTACGGCTCCGGCACGACCTCCTCCGGGGTGGTGCGCATCCTCAAGGACCTGGACCGCGACATCACCGGCCGGCACGTGGTCATCGTCGAGGACATCGTCGACTCCGGCCTGACCCTGTCCTGGCTGATGAAGTACCTGCAGTCCCGGCAGCCGGCCAGCGTCGAGGTGGTGGCGCTGTTCCGCAAGCCGGACGCGATCAAGGTGCCGGTGCCGACGAAGTACGTGGGCTTCGACATCCCCAGCGAGTTCGTGGTCGGCTACGGACTCGACTTCTCGGAGCGTTACCGGGAGGTTCCGTACGTCGGAGTGCTCAAGCCAGAGGTGTACGCCCGTAGCTGAACGGTCTCCCAGCTGACTCTCAGGAATCGGCGGCATGGTCCGTAACCGGGCTGTATTGTCCGATTCTGTGCCTGTTTAACCGGGGCTCCGGCATGAACAGGGGGTGACCGGAGGGGTCCCGGGGGCCGGGCTGGACCAGTCGCAAGAGGCGGCCACGGTGTACGGTCGAGTGACCGATGGCGCAGTGTCACAAGCGCCGGAGGGGTCGGATCGGTAGCGGTCGCACCGGTGGGGTTTGCCGGAGCGGCTTCAGGTTATCGATGCGGCAATGTCTCCACCGCGGGGAAGCCATCATCGGCGCCCGGTGGCGGAGGCAAGTCAACCCAGGTGACCAGGACGCCGATCAGGAGGGTCCGGGCGCATCAGGCGCCCGACAACAGTATGGAACGTACGCGTTTCTTCCGCCGCCCGGTGGTCTGGATCATTCTGGTGATCATCGGTGCGATTGCGCTGAGCTCATTCTTCACCAATGGTCCGAGCTACCAGCGAGTTGATACTTCCGTCGTCCTCGAGCGACTCAACCAGCCCGGCATCAAGAAGGTCATCCAGGAGGACAAGGAGCAGACGCTCCAGCTCGAACTGGCGACACCGGAGCGGTTCGACAGCAAGTCCACGGACAAGATCGAGACCCAGTATCCGTACGAACTCACGGATGAGATCTGGGCCGACGTCCAGGAGGCCAAGACCGCCGGCCGGATCACCGGCACGGTCAACGCCACCGTGTCCGGCGACAGCATCCTGTTGAGCCTGCTGGTCAACCTGTTGCCGATCGCCATCCTCGTCATCCTGCTGCTGCTGTTCATGTCGCAGATGCAGGGCGGCGGCTCCCGCGTGCTCAACTTCGGCAAGTCCAAGGCCAAGATGCTGACCAAGGACATGCCCAAGACCACGTTCGCGGACGTGGCCGGGGCCGACGAGGCCGTCGAGGAGCTCCAGGAGATCAAGGACTTCCTGCAGAATCCGGCGAAGTACCAGGCGCTCGGGGCCAAGATTCCCAAGGGCGTGCTGCTCTTCGGCCAGCCGGGCACGGGTAAGACCCTGCTCGCCCGGGCCGTCGCGGGTGAGGCCGGGGTGCCGTTCTACTCGATCTCCGGCTCCGACTTCGTCGAGATGTTCGTGGGTGTCGGCGCGAGCCGCGTCCGCGACCTGTTCGAGCAGGCCAAGACCAACGCCCCGGCGATCGTCTTCGTCGACGAGATCGACGCGGTCGGCCGGCACCGCGGTGCCGGCATGGGTGGCGGTCACGACGAGCGCGAGCAGACGCTCAACCAGCTGCTCGTCGAGATGGACGGCTTCGACACCAAGGGTGGCGTCATCCTCATCGCCGCCACCAACCGGCCGGACATCCTCGACCCGGCGCTGCTGCGCCCGGGCCGCTTCGACCGGCAGATCCCGGTGGACAACCCGGACATGGAGGGTCGCAAGGCCATCCTGCGGGTGCACGCCAAGGGCAAGCCGTTCACGCCGGATGTCGACCTCGACTCGGTGGCCCGCCGCACGCCCGGCTTCTCGGGCGCCGACCTGGCCAATGTGATCAACGAGGCCGCGCTGCTGACCGCCCGTAACGAGAAGCGCGCGATCTCGAACTTCTACCTCGAGGAAGCGATCGACCGGGTCATCGCCGGCCCGGAGCGCCGCTCCCGTGCGATGAGCGACAACGAGAAGAAGATCACCGCCTACCACGAGGGCGGGCACGCGCTGGTGGCGTACGCGCTGCCGCACTCCGCGCCCGTGCACAAGGTGACGATCCTTCCCCGTGGCCGCTCGCTGGGGCACACCCTGGTCCTGCCGACCGAGGACAAGTACACCCAGACCCGCGCCGAGATGATCGACACGCTGGCGTACGCGCTCGGTGGCCGTGCGGCGGAGGAGCTCGTCTTCCACGAGCCCACCACCGGCGCCGGCAACGACATCGAGAAGGCGTCCGGCCTGGCCCGCGCCATGGTGACCCAGTACGGCATGAGTTCCAAGCTCGGCGCCGTCAAGTACGGCACCAGCGGCGACGAGCCGTTCATGGGCCGCAACATGGGCCATGAGAAGGACTACTCGGACGCGGTCGCCGCCGACATCGACTCCGAGGTCCGGGCCCTGATCGAGCTGGCCCACGACGAGGCCTGGGAGATCCTGGTCGAGTACCGCGACGTCCTGGACAACATGGTCCTCGAGCTCATCGAGAAGGAGACCATCACCCAGGAGGACATGAACCGCATCTGCGCCCGGGTGCAGAAGCGGCCGCCGATGGCCCCGTTCAACGGCTTCGGCAAGCGGCTCCCGTCCGAGGCGCCGCCGGTCCTCACCCCCGCCGAGCGGGACAAGCTCAAGGCCCAGGCGGAAGCCGACGGCCAGGTCGCCGTGGGCGGCGTCAACCCGAATGCGGGCAGCACGCCGAACGGCTCGGTGGAAGGCAACCACTGATCACCGACGGCAGCTCGACGGAGCCCAACGACTCCGACGAGCCTGACTACCTCGCCGCGCGTCTGGTCGACGGCAAGCTCACCGGCACCCCGGTCGAGCAGGCCGTCGACCTGGCCCGCATCGAGAAAGCGGTCCGGGAGATCCTCATCGCCATCGGTGAGGACCCGGACCGCGACGGTCTCCAGCGCACCCCGGCCCGCGTGGCCCGGGCCTACGCGGAGCTCTTCGCCGGTCTGCGGGTCGACCCGGCCAAGGTGCTGACCACGACGTTCGAGGCGAACCACGAGGAGCTCGTGCTCGTGCGCGACATCGAGCTCATGAGCCTCTGCGAGCACCACCTACTGCCGTTCAAGGGCGTCGCGCACATCGGCTACATCCCCGGGGTCGACGGCCGGATCACCGGGCTGTCCAAGCTGGCCCGGCTGGTCGAGGTCTTCGCCCGCCGTCCGCAGGTGCAGGAACGGCTCACCTCGCAGATCGCCGACCTGCTCATGGACAAGCTCGCGCCCCGCGGTGTCATCGTGGTGCTCGAGTGCGAGCACATGTGCATGGAGATGCGCGGCATCCGCAAGGTCGGCGCCCGCACGGTCACCTCGGCCGTCCGCGGCGCGTTCCAGAGCGACGGCAAGGTCCGCGCCGAGGCGATGGCGCTGATAAACGCGCGCTGATCGCCGGCCGTTTCGCGATACTGGCGCGATGCTGGAGAAGTTCAACCCCGCCGGCGTGCACGAGCCGCCCGGCTACAGCCACGTCACGATCACCTCGGCCGGCCGCCTCGCCCACCTGGCGGGCCAGTGCCCCCTCGACGTCACGGGCACAGTCGTGGGCCCGGGTGACTACGCGGCGCAGACCGACCAGGTCATCGCCAACTGCCTGGCCGTGCTCGCCGCGGCCGGTGCGAAGCCCTCTGACGTGGCCCGTTCGGTGATCTATGTGGTGAGCAATGAGTCCGCCGTCCTGGCCGGCGTGTGGGACAGGCTGATGGCCTCGGAGCTGGCGCCCGCGTTCACGACGGCGAGCACGCTGCTGGGAGTGGCCGCTCTCGGCTTCGGCGGCCAGCTCATCGAGATCGACCTCACCGCGGCCCTGTCCGGCTGAGCGTCAGACGATCATGCGATAGGCGTCGGCGCTGTCCATCGCCGAGCGGGCCAGGGTCTGGGCCTCGTCCAGGCGGGTGCGGGCCTGTTCCAGCTGGGCGATCGCGGTGGCCACCGACGGATGGAACGACCCGATGGCCGTCATCCGCAGCAGAGCCAGCGCGTCGTCCAGCTGGTCCGTGACCTGCTGGATGCTCGCCACCGCCCGCTGGGTGCCGTCCACGGACGCCGCCACGTTGGCCTTGACCTCTTCGACGCTGGCCATGTCAGCCCCTCCTCACCGGATGAACGCGAGCAGGCCGACACCCATGCAGGTCAGCAGCACAGGCGTCAGGCATGCGATCGCGCCGACGATCGGCGTGCGGTCCACCTTCGCCGGGCCGCCGCCGTAGACGAAGCCGATCGTCAGCCAGCCCAGCCCGAACGCCAGCAACGGCATGCTCAGCCCGCACAGCAGCGCGTACGTGGGCAGGGAGCCGGACGGAGCGATCAGGTAGAGCACTATCTGGACGATCAGCACGGCGGCGGCGAACGGCCCGTACACCAGCAGGTTGCGGGCCCACGGCCGCCACGGCGCCGCCGGACCGGAACCGTTGAGCATGGCCGCGTCGGCCGCGTCCGCGGTGCCGCGGGCCTGCCGCAGCGCCGCCAGGACCGCCTCGGGACCGGCCGCCACGCTCTGCGCCGCCAGCGCGCGTTCGCCGGGCTGGGCGGTCAGTGCGGCCACCGGCACGCCCAGGTCCTGCACCAGCCGGGCGCGCTGCGGCGCCAGCCGGGCCCGGACCGACGCCAGCTCCTGCTGCGCGGCCTGCAGCGTGGCGGCCTGCTCGCCGGCGGTCGAGGCGGCGGCCCGCCGGACGGCGTCGAGTCGCTGGGCGGCCGCCACGTAGGCGGCCCAGGGGCCGGACTCGCCGTGCGGATCCGGGACGGCGTCGAAGCCGTCGGTGCGCTCGGTCATGCTGAGCTACCCATGGGCGTGCCCTTCTGGCCCTCGCCGGCCCGGCCGTCGATCGCCGCGGCCGGGTGCAGCTTCGGTGCAGGCGGTCATGCCTGGTCACTCTCGGGCTCGACGAACGGCACGATCGTCACCGTACGGTCGGCGTGCCGGTCGTGCAGCAGCGCCCTGTTCTCCCGCGGCTGCCAGTCCAGCGATTTGCCGACCATCATGCAGACGTCCTGCTGCGGCACGTTCAGGAACACCAGGCCGGCCACGTCCTCCCGGCCCGCGCTGCCGCCCGTCTCCTCGCTGAACCGGCGCAGCCCGCGCCACCACGACAGCAGGTGCACGCCACGCCCCGGCCCCTCGCGCAGCACCCGGCGCAGCGACGGCAGCGTCCCCGGGCTGAGCGCGTCCATGCCGAACACGACCCGGTAGCCGGGCCGCTCGAGATCCATCTCCGCGGCCAGGCCGGCCGCGTCGACCACGACCACCTCCTGGCGGTGGCCGATCTCGACGGCGAGGGCCTTGGCGATCTCGTCGCCCTCGGCGACCAGCGAGCAGATGACAAACCTCGTGGTACGGGGTGAGTGGAACGCCGCGACGCTGCGGGCGGCGGCCTCCAGCACCTCGGCACCGTCCGGCCGCGAGCCGAAGACCGCCAGGTGCCGCCCCGGCGACGAGTCCAGCGGGAACGCCGCGGACGACAGGCCGACGTCGATGACCCGGCCGAGCAGCGCCGCCGGGCGTCCACCACGACCCGCGAGCGCGGCCCGGTAGGTGGGGTCGTCGGCGAGATGCTGGCGGGCGTAACCGGCGAAGATGCGCGGCGGGGTGGCCTCGGGGTCGCGGGCGCCCCACAGCTTGTGCCGCAGGTCGCTGAGCACGGCCCGGTCGGCGTGCGGATCCGGGAAGCGCACGATGCGTTCGTGGCCCCGGGTGGCACCCCGCGGGCCGCCGAGCCCGCCGGCCGTGTTGACCACCGCGGTGCCCAGGGGCAGGCCGGCCGCGGAGTCGTTGGTGGGCTCCAGGACATCGCCGCCGCCCGGGAGAGCGATCCGCACCGGGAACTGGCCGAAGATCGAGTCGCGTTTCGCGTACAGGGCCTCGACGCCGAGCACGGTCTGGCTGGCCAGGATGAGGTGGATGCCGTACGAGCGGCCCTTGCGGGCGAGCGACTCCAGCAGATGGACCGCCTCGCCGGCCATCGGGTCGTTGCCGGCCAGCAGCACCTGGAACTCATCGATGACGCAGAGGATGCGGGGCATGGGACGGCCGCGGCCCTCCTCGACGGCCACAGCGCGCAGATCGGCGAAGCGGGTCACCCCGGCCCGCTTGTACGCCACCGAACGCCGGGTCATCTCCGCGTCCAGCTCCCGCAGCACGGCCAGGCCGTACTCCCGGTCGGACTCGACGCCGACGGCCCGGGCGTGCGGCAGCCAGGTGCGGTCCCGCTGGGTCGGCACGAACTCGGCGAACGAGACGCCTTCCTTGAAATCGAGCAGGTAGAGACCCAGCTCGTCGGGGCTGTACCGGGTGCCGAGCCCGTACAGGACATTGATCAGGAAGGCCGTCTTGCCGGCGCCGGACCGGCCGCCGACCATCCAGTGTGGAGTCAGGTCGTTGAACCGCAGCACCAGCGGCGTGTCGCCGTCGTGACCGACCGTGGTGCCGATCCCGTCGGCGGCGTCCCCGGTCCAGATCTCCTCACCCGCGTCGGGCAGCAGATCAGCCAGCGTCACCTGCGAAGCCGCGGCGGAATGGGCGGCCAGCTCCCGGCACACCGCGTCGACCAGGTGCGGCGGCGGATCCTCGTCGAGGAAAACCGGGGCATTCAACCAGAGGGCCTCCGGGATGGAGCCGAAGGTCGCCCCGGGCGGGTCGCCGACCACCGCGTACGGGTTACGCAGCGAAACCTGGGTGGTGCGGGGCAGCGGCGCCTGGGTCGTCTCCGCGGTCAACGGCGGCGGCGGCCAGCCGGCCACGATGAGGTGCAGGCCGGACTCGGGCCCCTGCTGCGCCAGCGCGGCGATCCGGACCAGATCGGCGCCCTCGGTCAGCTCCGGCAGGCTGGCGATGACCAGCAGCATCATCCTGTCCCGCCGGCCCCGGCGGACCGCACCCCCGCGAACGGGCCGCAGCCACTTCTCGGCCTCGGTGAGCACGTCCCGCAGCTGGGCGCGGTCGGTGGCGGTCGGGGACAGCAGACCCGCGTCGGCGAGCGCGGCAAAAGGGGAGAAGACGGTGCCTCCGCCCGTACCGTCGACGGCACGGACCAGCAGCGACCCGGCGGGCGCGGTCGCGAGCAGGCGCAGCAGCAGGCAGCGCAGCAGTCCGGCGACCCGCGGGTCGCGTGCGTCCGCGTCGACGGTGAGATGCCCGGTGCCGAGCAGCGGGATGACAGCGGGAAAACGGGCGTCGTCGAGCGGCTGCGCCATCCCGAGCCGCACGAACTGCGGCGGATAGGAACCACCCAGCGGCGTGGTCGCCGACTGGGCGTCAAGCGGCGCGCCGAGCCAGCCGGGAGCCAGCTCACTCGCGGCGGCCCGCAACTCCTCGGCCAGATGATGCTGCTCGAGCGGGTCGACAGCGGACGGCGCCTGCGACTCCAGCGCCGCGGCGGCCGCCTCAACGGTGGCCTCCGCCTGGCGGTGCAGGGCAGCGGCCTGATCGATGCGCCGCGTCGACTCCACCGCCTCACCTCCGTGTGTGCGCTCAAACCGTACCTTGCAGCGGCCGCAGGACCACGTCGCGCAGCCGATGCGCAATTCTCCCAGTACGGGCAGAGCGCACCACCCGGCGGGCTGCCCACCGCCCGTCCACAGCGGAACGCACTAACCTCATAGGGGTGCAGCCCCCGAACCCGACCCCGCAGCCCGTGGCGCCGCCGCCCGCGGCAGGAAAGCCGCGAAACCGGCGACTACGGCTCATTCTCGCGATGGCGGCGGGCATCGTGGCGCTGCTGTGTCTGGGCGGGGTCGGCGTGTTCATCTCGTTCTACGACGAGGCGACAAAAATCGAAAGAACCAAGCCGGACGCGGTGGTGGACCAGTTCCTGCAGGCTTACATGGTCAAGCGCGATGACCAGGAGGCCGCGCTGTTCACCTGCAAGGAAGGCCTGGACCTGTCCGGGATCTCGGCGCTGCGCACGGAGCTGATCAACCGTGAGAAAGAGTTCGATGTCACCGTCAGTGTTTCCTGGAGCACGCTGACGGTCTCGGGCACTGAGGAAGGCCGGCGAAAGGTCTCGACCGACCTGGTGATCGCCGGATCCTCGAACGGCACGGCGCTGAGCAGCCGCACCGAGACGTGGTCCTTCGGGCTGGCCGACCAGGACGGCTGGCGCGTATGCAACACCGCAAAGGTGTCCTGAGCCGCTACTCCACCCAGAGCAGCTGGACCGGAACTTCCAGCGTGCTGGGGGTCTTGCCGCTCCACCCCCAGCGGTACCAGTCCAGCTCAGTCGTCACACGCGCGCAGATGTCACCCTCGCTGCTGGTGTGCAGCTCGGTGACGGCGCGCAGGTCACGGCGCTCGCCGCCGTCCTCCAGCAGTTGTACGACCCGCCGGCCGGTCAGGGCCGGCGCGTCCAGAGCAGCGACCGGATTGCGGCGCGGTGGCTCGTCCAGGGACACCAAGCGGGAAATCACGTCACCGGGCGCGCTGATGGCCGCCATCCCGAGGTCCTCGACCCAGACCCGCTCGACCGGTACGAGCGGCGCGAAGACCTCGGTCTGCTCCGCCTCAGCCCGGTACCACTCGGCCTCCGGCATCACCGGCACGTAGGTCCGGCTGCCCTGCACGACTTTCTCGTCGGCCCGCAGGTCACCCCGCCAGCCGTGGCCGGGCAACCCGATGAGCACCCGCCGGCCACGCAACCGGCCGGCCATGATTGCTGCCGTCGGTGCCACCGGCCGCGGCGGATCCGGGGTCCACTCGGAGCCGGCGAACGGATCGGGCATCGAACCACCGGTCACTGTGCGGCGCCGAGCGGTGAGCCGTGCTCCGCCATGAACTGCACCGGATCCACCGCACTGGCACTGGACCGGTCGTTATTGAGGTGCACCTCGAAGTGAAGGTGCGGACCTGACGAGTTGCCGCTGGTGCCGCTGGTGGCCACGACCTGGCCGGCCGTGACCTTCTGACCCACCTGGACGTCCGGCCGGCGGACCAGGTGACAGTAGCGGGTCATGATCTTGCCGGCGTGCCGGATCTCCAGCATCCAGCCGCAGCCGCCCTTGCCGGGATAGCCCGGTACGTCACAGTCCTTCCTCCCGCTGAACGTCTCGTCGCACTTGATCCGGGAGATGACCCCGCTGGCCGCCGACCGTACCGGGTTGCCGGTGCCGATGATGAGGTCCACGCCCTGGTGACGCGGCCGGCTCGCGGTGCGGAACCCGGAGCCCACGACCATCTTCTGGCTTCGCTTCAAGCCCTTGCCGCTGGCGGCGAGCGGGCTGGTCCAGCCGGAAGCGGACACCTCGCCGATCTCGGGGCAGGTCATGGCGAGCGAATTGCCGACCGCGTTCGCCGCGCCGTCGGCGAGCAGATTGACAATCTGAGTGGCGATGGGCTCGTGCTTGGCATAGGCGCCCGGATAGGCGCTGATCTGAACCCGCTGGGCGGCCCGGGTCAGCGCCAGGCTGTCCCAGTTCTTCACCTTCCGCAGCTTTCCGTAGAATTTGGTCGCTGCGTAGACCGGGTCTGTGACCTGCGCCGGCGTGCCCCAGCCGCTGCTCGGGCGCTGCTGGAACAGTCCCAGCGAGTCGTGGTCGTTGCGCTTGCCGAGGTTGCCGAGGTTCTTCAGGTTGGATTCCTGCATCGCCGTTGCCACTGCGATCACCCAGGCGCGCGGCGGCAGCTTCAGCTGCTTGCCGACGTTGATGATGATTGCCGCGTTCTTCATCTGTTCGGCGCTGTAGGCCCCGACCGCGGGAAGCTTGCCCTCCGGATCGACCGGCCCGTCGGCGCCGCAGTTGGCGCTGCGGAGACTGAGGTTCTCCTCCTTCTTGTCGAATTCCTGCATCACCAGCGCGCTGATGGCGCCGCCGCAGCAGAGCAGAGCCAACGTGGCGGTCAGGGCGACGAGCAGGGCCACCCCGCGCGGCCGCGGCAGCTTCACGGGCCCTCCCAATCGACGTCATTCACCAGCCAGCGCCCGTCGGGGGCCACCAGCTGCAGAGTGAGCTTCCCGGAGTCCACCGTGACCACGGCATTGACCAGTCCGTCACCGATCGGGACCAGCTCCGGCCGGCCGACGAGCTTGTCGGCCGGCACATCGGCCGGGTCGACGCCGTTCAGCTCGTCCGCGAGGTCCTCGGTCGCGTTCGGCACCAGGCCGTTGTGCCAGGTCTTGGCCGAGACGTTCTTGTGGTCGACCCAGGCAGCCGCGAACGCGTAGGCGACCGCCTCCGGCTCGGCGCTGCCCGAGCCGGCGGTGGGCGACGGGGGAGGGTCGTCGTCCACGACGACCCCGTCGTCGTCCTGGCTGGGGTCGATGGTGGCGGTCGGGCCGGGCGGCACGGCGTCGGTGATCGGTGCCGGCCCGTTCCCGTCGGAGAAGATGCGGCCGATCCCGACGATCGCCAGCACCAACACGGCGATGACCAGGGCGACTCCCCATCGGGAGCGGAATAGTCCGGTAAGACTACGTTCCAGCATCCTCGGCATCGGCTGTCACTTGGCCTCGGTGCGCACGCGCGGGGAAGCCGGTTCCCGGGTCGTGCTGCCGGTCTCGGGACGGTAGATCGCGAAGGAAGAAGCCGGCTCGGCCACATCCGGCTCGGTCCAGGTGGCCTGTCGGCGTTGCCGCGTGGCCGACGCCGCGACCGGGACAGGGGTGCGTTCCTGTGGCTCCGACTGCTCGCGGACGGTCTCGTTGCCGTCCGGTCGGACCGCCGGCGCGCTGCTCCTGCCCGGTGCCGTGGCCAGGCTCTGGTCGCCGCGGGCGGCTGCGGCGTGCGTCGGGTCTTCAAGCCGAGCCTCAGGACGCAGATTGCTCTGGTCCACATAGACCGCGCGACCCTTGCCGATCAGTGGCTCGTTCGTGCCCCCGGCGTCGACCACGTCCAATTTGGCGGCCTCCCGCATGTCCTGGAAGAACCGCCGGTGCCAGGACCCGGCGGAGGTGATTGCCGCGGTGCCGTCCTTGCCGCCGAGCTGGGTGATCCGCCGGTACGGCCGCAGCAGCAGCCAGCCCACCACTCCGACGAGCCAGACCAGGACCACCTGCAACCAACCGGCGAGGCTGGCCGTATTCATGATCAGGTCAACCGCGAAGAGGTAGATGGCGGCACCGGTGCCGAAGATGGCGATGTTGAAGATCGCCGCAACGACGGCGTTGCCCAGGCGACGGATGCCCGAACTCGCAGGTCGAAGCAGGCCGACGGTGCCGAGGATGGGCGCGGCGATGACCGCCCATCGGAAGATCAGGAACCCGAGCAGGACCAGCAGCGACGCGGTGAGGTCGAACATGGCGAACATGAGCGCGGCCAGCACGGCGATGAAGCCCGCACCGATCCGGTCCATGCCGTTGACGCCCCGGAGGTAGTCATAGGCCTCGGGATCCTCGACGCGGATCGTCTCGGCAACCCGCTTCCACTGATCCTGCTTCGCCGTGATGGTCGGCGGCCGGGTATCCGGGTTGTCGCGCATCTTCTGGACCTGGCCCCAGCTGAAGGAGCGGGCGTCGTAGAGAGCCCGGCCGTACTTCTGTGCTGTGACGCTGTCCGCCGACCCGAGGACCCCGCGGAGCCAGTTGCGGTAGAGCATGGTCTCGGTCACCGTGTCGCTGGCGCGCACAGCCGGCGGCCGGTTGTCGTCGCAGGCACCAGGAGTGGGGTCGTCGCACAGACCTTCTTGCGCCCTGGGCCCCACCGCGTCGTGCACCACACCCAGGGTGGTGATCAGAGACTGGTCGGCGATGTTCGCCGACTTGACGGGCCAGGCAGCGATGGCGGTGACGGCGACCATGATCAAGATCGCCCAGCCCGCGGTTGTCGTGGCCGCGCCCATGTCAGCCTGCTGCGACCGCCAGATCAGGTAGAGACCGACCACGGCGAGCGTGATGACCCCGAAGACGCTGAAGACCTTCTCGTAGACCGCTTTGGTGGCCTGGTCGACCAGCGGGTCGGCCCAGCCCCACAGAGCCTGCGGATCCCAGGCGCGTTCACGCAGGGCGTTCGAGGCGCCGATGACGGCCGTGGCGATCATGAATTCGCCGTTGGCGACCGTGGTCTCGAACTTGCTCTCCGGCTCGGTCAGCGTGCCCGCGCAACCACCGTCGAGGTCGTAGGTGGAGAAGCTGTAACCGGCGTAGCCGTACTGGCTGTAGATGCCCTGCGGGCCGTTGAGCTTGGACGAGGCGGGTCGCTCGGCGAACCAACCGGCCAGGCCCGAGTCCGGCGCGCTGGGCGTAGGCGGCTTCAAGCAGGTCACCCGGTCCGCGGAGACCGCCTTGAGCCGGTTGACGCAGCCCGGGATGTCATTGCCCCACTCCTCCACGTTGCAGGCGCCACCCGGCGCTCGTAGGGGCCCCGCCGTAGCGGCCGAGGGCGCGGCGACCGCCCAAGCGACACTCGCCACCACCCCCACGAGCATCACCAGCACCAGCGCGCATCCCCGCCGTACCATCTCAGACCTCCAGGTCGGACAAGGACGGAATCGCCGTCGGCGTCGCCTTGGCGGCCGCCGGGGTCGTGTCGAGGTAGTCCAGCAGGCCGTCGACGTACGACACGTCGACCCGGACCTTCTGCACGCGGCCGTCGACGTCGCGCATCACGAATTCGCGGAAGCCCAGGCGGGCCGACGATGAGGTGTCGGCTTGCGACAGGGATGCCAGCGTCGCTTCGTAGCCGTCGTGGACCGGGACCCGGAGCAGGCGCAGTGCTTCCGAGGCGATCTCCTGGTCCTCGGCGATGCGGCCCACGAAGACCGTCGAGACCAGGTTCTGCACGTCCAGGCCGAGGATGTCGCGGGGGTTCTGGGAGGCCACGAAGGCCGCCAGGTTCCACTTGCGGGAGTCGCGGGCCAGGCGGACCAGGAACGACCGGCCGGAGCGCCAGCCTTCCATGAAGTGGGCCTCGTCCAGGCCGACCATCTTGCGGGAGGCCATCGAGCCGCCGTAGCAGCGGCGCACGGCCAGGCGGTGGGCCGTGTGCAGCATCGGCAGCGCCAGCGATTCCTCCGCCGACCAGTACTCGCGTTCGATCTTCATGTCCGGCAGGCGCAGGCCTGCCATCGTGATGACCGTCAGGGCCGAGTCGGCGCTGAGCAGGTGCGCCGGGGGCCGGCCGAAGAACAGCAGCGCCAGCGGCATCTCGGCGGTGTCCAGGAGCAGGTTGGCCAGTTCCTTGCCGTCGTCGTCGAGGCCCTGCAGGCAGGCGATGACGTCGTCGAGGGTGGAGGTCTCTTCTGCCGGCACCTGGCGGACCGCGTGCCGCAGCAGGGTCGCCGTGGACGCCTCCTTGGCCACCTGCGGCGGGACGAGCATCGAGCAGATGTCCTGGACCAGCATGCGGCGCTCGGCCCGGGCGTTGGAGACCGCGATCTCGTACTCGCGGTCGCCGCCGGGGCCGGCCGGGAACTCGCTGCGGACCGGGGTCGGGATCAGCGCGTACGGCGCCAGCGTCCCCTGCTCCGAGCCGGTCAGGTTCAGCACCCGGGAGTACGGCCGCAGCTCCGGCATCGCGCACAGCCGGGCCAGCGGCCCGGACGGGTCGAGCAGCGTCACCTGCACCCCGCGGCGCGCGTTCAGGTAGCCCAGCGCGCCCATCAGCGTCGACTTGCCACCGCCGGGCTCCGCGACCAGCACGCCGAGGCCGGAGCGTTCCCGGACCTCCATCGGGAAGTGCAGGTCCAGGAACACCGGCCGGCGGCACGTCCCCGACGTACGCCCGATCAGGTCTCCCCGCCGGTCGCCCACCGTGGACGCGGCCTGGGGCAGCGCCGCGGCCAGCAGCTTAACCGGCATCCGGCGCACGTAGCCGGTGTTGGCGATCGGCTCGCCCGGGATGAACTCGCGGGCCAGCTGGTCCTGGTTCTTCGGGTGCTGCAGCGAGATGCGCAGCTCGCGGGAGTAGAGCTGGATCAGGCGCCGGGCCCGTTCCAGGCACTCCTCGCGGGTGCGGCCGCCGACGGCGATCCGGTGCCAGCCGTGCGCGCGGGCCGACTCGACCGGCAGGCCGGTGGTCATCTCGTCGCCGATCACCAGCGCTCGCTTGGCCAGACGCTCCAGCTCGGGCGGGGCGTCGATGCCGTGCTCGGCGTAGTCGAGCTGCTGCGAGCGGATCATCCGGAGCCGGTGCTCGAGGTTCTTGAACGAGCTGTTCGAGCCGAGGATGTCGATGCGCGAGGAGAGTTCCATCGGCCACGGCAGCCGCTCGTGGAAGTGCATCCACGGCTCGTGCTTCTCCGGGATCTCCAGCGGCTCCATCCGGCCCACGGACAGCACGGCCACGTGCCGTTCCTCGCCGGTCATCCGGTTGACCAGCTTGACCGTCGAGCCGTACGGGGTGCGGTAGCGCTCCACCTGCTCGGTCAGCGCGAGCAGGTCACCGCGCTCCCAGTGGCCGTTCGAGATCGGCGACAGCGGGCCGGGGGGCGACATGCAGAGCGCCACCGAACGGAACAGCAGCCATTCCAGCTCCTGCGGGGTGACCCGCCGGCCGCGCATACCGAACGCGTTCAGCACCTCGTCGAACTGCTCGACCGTACGGCCGAGCTTGCGTCGTTCCCCGTCGGAGGTGCCCTTGCCGAACATCCGCAGGATGCGCTCGGAGAAGGTGTCGCCGAGCGAGCGCCGGGCGAACGTCACGCCCAGGTAGGTCTGGCCCTCGGCGTGGTTGACCGAGAGCAGGTGCCGCTGCGCCGCCACGAGGTGGTCCGACCAGGAGGTGGCTCCCGCGACGTCGGGTAGCGGCTTGGCGGTGTGCGAGTCGACCGTGCGGGCCCACTCGTCGGCGGGGAACGGCCGGTTGGTGCGCCGCAGATGCAGCCGGAAGCCGGCCAGGCCCGCGTACTGCTCGGAGATGGCGGAGAGCAGCGCCTCACGCTCGGCGTCGGGGCGGAAGGCCCAGCGGACCTCGGGCAGCGAATACCACGCCGTCACCGTGCTCTGGGTGAACGTCAGGTGCCCGGCGATCTCGCTGATCTCCAGCTCGATGCTGGGGTCGCGGTCGCTGAACTTGAGCTTGTGCGGGCGCAGCGGCGCCGCCTTGACCTCGTTCTTCTTCGGCCGCACAGCCGGCAGGTTGGCCGGCTCCTTGCGGCGGCCGCGGCGCTTGGCCGGCGCCTTCTCCGGCATCGGCGCGGGCAGGTCGGCGCGACCATCGGCCTCGGCCGGCGCGCCCGGGTGGTACGCCTCGACGGCCGCCACCGGAGTCACCCCGGGCGTCGCGGCGGTCTGCCACAGCGGCGGGCTCTGAACGGGCTGCGGTGCCGGGGCCGGGGAAATCCCGGGGTGGACGTCGTCGGGCCAGTCCTCGAAGTCGGACTCCGGCGCTTCGCGCTCGTCGTAGAAATCGGCCTGCGGCCCGGCCGGGGCCCGCAGGAAAGGCGAGACCGGCGCATCGGCCGGCCCGGCACCGTTCGACGACGGTACGGGCGGCAGCGCGACCGCCGAATCCCCACCGCGGCCGGCAGAGCGCCCGTTGCGGGCCGAGGGCTGCCCGTTGGGACCGGAAGCCTGCCCGTTGATGCCGGACGCAGGCTCGGTGAACGCCGGTGCACTCGCCTCAGGACCTGGCGCCGTGCCTTGGATCCCCGCCCCAGGCCCCGCCAGAGCCGAGACGGACCCGTTGGAAGCTGCGGTGAAACCGCCGCGAGCCGTGGCGGATCCGGCAGCCCCCGAGCCAGCGGGACCAGAGGCGGACCCGTGGGCGTCCGAATCGGGCCCGGCAGGATCCGAGATGGATCCGGCAACGCCCGAAACGGGCATGGCGAGACCCGCCCCGGATCCGTCAGGACCGGAGATGGACCCGGCAGGACCGTAGGCGGGTCCGGCAGGCCCGGAGGCGGACCCGCCAGGGCTGTAGGTGGACCCGGCAGGGCCCAAAGCAGGTCCGGCAGGACCAGAGGCGGTCTCGGCAGGGCCCGGAGCGGTCTCGGCAAGTCCCGGCCCGGCAGGTCCTGCCATGGATCCGGGGGCCTCCGACGAAGACCCGGCGGAGCCGGGAGCTGTCGTCGATCCGGCGGACGGCGCAGCCGGACTGGTGGGCACTCCCGGGGCCCCGGAGGTCTGCCTGCTTGCGTCCACGCCGTCGAAGTCGAACCCGAAGTCGAAATCCACGTCCGGGTCGTCGGCGGGTGGCTCGGGCTCGGCGACCGGGGCGGCCGGCTGGGCCGGCGCGCCGAAGAGATCGAGGAACGGTGAATCGATGTCCATCGGGTCGACCGGCGGAGCGCCGTTGGCGCGCGGGCGTACCGGTTGCGGGCTCTGGAAGACCGCGACGGCGCCGTGGCCCGGACCCGGCACCTGATCAGCGCCCTCCTCCGGAGAGTGGTTGTCTGATCGCACAGCGTTACTCTGCCTGCCCGGGAGGGACGATTCCGCGCGGGAATGCCCGGGCGGTGGGGTAGCGGTCATGAACGGGCCCCGTTCGGGCATGCGACGAGATTGGCGAAACTGGTCATACCAACTCCTCCCGAACCCTGATGCGCGTGGCGACAAGTCTCGGGTCGCGCTGTTCGACGGCGGGCTCGCGGGTGCGGCGCCAATCGGTCAGTGCGGTGCGGATGACCATCCGGGCCGGCCGGTCGGGGTCGACGTGCCGGAACACGTAGGAGGTGGTGACCATGGCCAGCGCGATCTCCCAGGCGGGGAAGGCGTCGATCTGGAACGTGATGAGGTAGTGCAGAAACACGAACAAAGGCACTAGTAGGACGAACATCCCATACTGCGCATACGGCAGATGCATGGGCAGCGTGTATCCGGGCGGGCCCAGATAGACAAGGCGTGCCCGGTAGATGTCGTCATCGGTGCGCAGCCGCATGTGTCTGCCCGCGGCCTCAGGCGAAGATGAGACTGATGAGGTAGTCGCCGACGAAGAACAACGTCGCGGCGCCGGCGATGAACGCGAGGCCGACGATGGCGATCGCGGAGCTGGTGAGCACCTTCGAGATCTCGCCGCGGCTGGCCCGTCCGATGAAGATGATGCCCAGGACGGCGAGCAGGATCGGCGCGATGTTGCTGGCGAAGAAGGTGACGACGCCCTCGGTGTTGATGCCCTTGGGCTCGGGTGCGGCCAGGGTGCCCTGCTGCAGGGCCGCTGCGACCTGCGTGGCGATCTGTGTGGCGATCATCGGTAAACCTCCCGGGTGCCCGGCGTGAGGGCGCCGAGCACACTGCAGTTGTAAAGCCTCGCTGACGGCAACGCCCATATGGTGCTACTTCCAGCTCACCGCGTCGAGTGAGCTGTTCAGGGCGCTCCTGTCCTACCCAAAGCCCGTCTGCTCTCTTCGGTCCTTCAATGATGCCCAGTTCCGAAGAGTACGGGCCGTACTTCTTACCTACAAGCTGCCTGATTCGTTACCCAAGGTAAAGACATGACTGAAGATGAGTCACGTTGCATCGTACACATGTTCTAAAACCAGAGGCCCGGTACCTTCTTCCCGTGACTGATCCGACCGGTATCGCAACGACCGCGCAGGTCAGCGGCGATCCGCTGCTGCAGCAAGATCACCCGGTCGTGATGGGCGTGCTCAACGTGACCCCGGATTCCTTCTCCGACGGCGGGCGGTATGCCGATCTCGACGCCGCTGTCAAGCACGCCGTTGCGCTGCGCCGGGACGGAGCCGACATCATCGACATCGGCGGCGAATCCACCCGGCCGGGCGCCGATCGGGTGGACGGTCCGACCGAGACCGCACGGGTGCTGCCGGTGATCGAGGCGCTGGCCGGCGCCGGCGTACCGCTGAGCATCGACACCACCCGGGCCGAGGTGGCCGCCGCGGCCCTGGCCGCCGGAGCCGTGCTGGTCAACGAC
The DNA here is from genome assembly GCF_053603475.1 of Actinoplanes sp. NPDC004185. Classification (NCBI taxonomy): domain Bacteria; kingdom Bacillati; phylum Actinomycetota; class Actinomycetes; order Micromonosporales; family Micromonosporaceae; genus Actinoplanes; species Actinoplanes sp. NPDC004185. The sequence continues at coordinate 23,308 of NZ_JBSGFR010000018.1, forward strand.
GTCTCGGGCGGGCTGGCCGATCCGGACATGGCCCGGGTCGTGGCCGAGGCCGGCTGCCCGTGGATCCTCATGCACTGGCGCGGGCACTCCCGCCGGATGCTCGACCTGGCGCACTACGACGACGTCGTCGCCGAGGTCCGCGCCGAGCTGCTGCAGCGGGTGGACGCCGCGGTCGCCGCGGGCGTCGACCCCGGGCGGCTGATCCTCGATCCCGGGATCGGCTTCGCCAAGCACGCCGAGCACAACTGGGCGCTCAGCGCGCACCTGGACGAGCTGATCGCTCTCGGTCATCCGGTGCTCTTCGCGGCCAGCCGCAAGACCTACCTGGGCCGGCTGCTCGCCGGGCCGGACGGCGAGCCGCGGCCGGTGGACGGCCGCGAAGCGGCGACGATCGCCACGTCGGTGCTGGCGGTCGCGGCCGGGGCGTGGGGCGTCCGGGTCCATGACGTACGCGCCACCGTCGACGCCCTGGCCGTGTGGCGCGCCACCGGCAGCCCGCGCCTTTCCCGATCAACGTCAACATCCGGGGGTACGCCGTGAGCGACCGCATCTCCCTGCACGGCCTGCGCGTCCGGGGCCACCACGGGGTCTTCGACTTCGAACGGCGCGACGGCCAGGACTTCGTGGTCGACGTCGAGCTGGAACTCGACCTGGCCCGGGCGGCGGCCAGCGACGACGTCGCCGACACCGTCCACTACGGCGAGCTGGCCGGCCGGTTGGCCGAGGTGATCGCCGGCGAGCCGGTCAACCTGATCGAGACGCTGGCCGACCGGCTCGCGACGGTCTGCCTGGCTGACTCCCGGGTCACCGCGGCCACGGTCACCGTGCACAAGCCGCAGGCGCCGATCCCGCTCGAGTTCGCCGACGTGGCGGTCACCCTCCGGCGGGCCCGATGACCCGGGCGATCCTCTCGCTGGGCAGCAACCTCGGCGACCGGTACGCGTACCTGAAAAGCGCGGTGGAGCAGCTCGGCGAGAGCGTCGTCCTGGTCTCGGGGGTCTACGAGACGCCGCCCTGGGGTGACGTCGACCAGCCGGCGTACCTGAATGCCGTGGTCCTGGCCGTGGACCCGGCGGCGGACCCGGCCGGCTGGCTCACCCGGGTCCGCGCGGTCGAGCAGGCCGCGGACCGCGTCCGGGACCCGCAGCGGCGCTTCGGCCCCCGCACGCTGGACGTGGACGTGATCGCGGTGTGGCAGGACGACGGCACGCCCGTGCTCAGCGACGACCCCGAGCTGACCCTGCCGCATCCCCGGGCCCACCAGCGCGCGTTCGTGCTCAAACCCTGGCTCGATCTGCAGCCCTACGCCCAGCTGCCCGGGCACGGCTGGGTCACCGACCTGCTGAACGCCCCGGAGCTCACCGCCGACGCGAACGCGCTGACCCCGCGGCCCGATCTGCCGTTAGAGTCACAAGAGTGAGCAGTAACCCCGGCGGTGGCGCACCCGATCCGTCGATGCGGCCGACCAGCCTGTCCGTCCTGGTGGTGGCCGGGCTGGCCGCCGCCGCGGTCGGCTGGCTGCTGCTGAGCGCCCTGTACTCGCAGATGCCCCGGCTGCCCTGGCTGCCGATCATCGTGCTCGGCACGCTGGCCGTCGTCGAGGCGACCCTCGCGCAGAACACCGCGGCCCGGATCCAGCGCAAGCCCGGCGCCCCCCGGGTCGATCCGCTGGCCGTCGCCCGGTACGCGGTGCTGGCCAAGGCGTCGTCACTGGCCGGCGCGTTGTTCGGGGGATTCTCCGCCGGGCTGCTGGCCTGGCTGGCGCTGGAGCCGACCCGGGCTGCTCGTGACGACGTCCCGGCCGCCATCGCCGGGGTGGTCGCGGCGCTCGCGCTCGTCGGCGCGGCGCTGTGGCTGGAACGTTCGTGCCGGGTGCCGGAGAAACCCGACCAGAAGGACAGTGGCGGCCCGGGACAGCAGGCCGGACGGTCCTGATCGAGTCCGATCCGGGACTTGAACTGAGGGCCCCTCGTTTCCGTATGCTGTGCCGGCGGCGAAGGAGGTGTGCGAGATGGCCTACGACGAGACCACATATCGGCGTAATACCGGTGACCAGGGCGAAAGTGACCCGGCGGCGTACCGGGCCGGCATCGCGGCCACCGACTTCCGGGCCCGGCGGCGTGACCTCGACCCCGACGAGGGCGAGGGTGTGCAGCTCGTCGAGCCGGCCGGTGACTACGGTCGCCGCGGCGGGGACTTCGACGACGGGCGCGACCGGCTGGGCATCCACATCGGCTGGGAGATCGTCCTGCTGCTGGCGGTCGCCGCGATCGCGTACCTGCTCTATCGGCTCGACCCGGCCAGCCTGCGCCGCCCGGCGCTGGACACCCTGCTCATCACCGGTGCCTCGATCGGCCTGCTCGCCCTCGGCGCCGGCCTGACGCTGCGCGCCGGCGTGCCCAATCTCGCGGTCGGACCGATCGCCCTGGGCGCCGCGTTGCACTTCGCCGAGAACGGTGACGAGGGACTGGTCCAGGCGGCCGTGCCGGCGCTGATCGTGGCGGCCGCCGGTGGCCTGATCGTGGCCGTCTTCGTGCTCGTGCTGCACGTGCCCGGCTGGGCCGCGACGCTCGGCGGGGCCATGGGCGTCGTCGTCTACGACCAGCTGCGCACCGCGCCGGTCACCGTCCAGGCCGACTACGACCCGGCCAACCAGGCGTTCTACCTCTTCGGCGGCTTCGCCCTGCTGGCCGTCATCGGCGGCGCGCTGGGCACCGTGATGCCGATCCGGCGGCTGGTCGGCCGGCAGCGGCCGGCCGGCGACCCGGCCCAGCGGCGTGGGGTGGCCGCGGCGTTCCCGGTGATCGCCGCCCTCGTGCTCTCCTCGGTCTTCGCGGTCGGCGCGGGCATCCTGCAGGCGGCCCAGTCCACCGCGCCGATCGTGCCCGGCACCGGCCTGGAATGGACCGGCCTCGCCTTCGGTGCGGCGCTGCTCGCCGGCACCAGCGCGTACGGCCGGCGCGGCGGCATCTTCGGCACCCTGCTGGCGGTGGCCGGGCTGACACTCTTCCTGGATTACGCGGCCCGCCGCGACTTCGACATCGCGCTGTTCGCGATCGCGGCCTGCGCGGTCGGCGGCGGCCTGATCGTCACCCGGCTCGTCGAGACGTACGGGCGCCCGCTGCCGGTGCCCGCGGCGGCGGACTGGAACGCCGCGGCCTCGGCCGGCACCACGTGGACCCCGGACATGCCGCAGAGCTGGTCCACCTCGCCCGAGCCGCCGGACAGCAAGCCCCTGCGCTGGGACGAGGGGCCGTGGGGCAGTGCCCGTTGAGGGTGCGCCGTTGCGCCCTATGCTGGCAGTCATGACCGACTCGACCTTCGCCGAACTGGACGCCCTGCCCACCGAGGAACTGCGTGAGCGGGCCTTCGCGAAGGCGCGGGAGCACCGTGACCTGAGCTTCTTCTGGTCCGTGTTCAAGCACCTGCCCGACGCGGACGAGGCGGCGTCGCTGGACGGCGCACCGAACACGGTGGGCCCGACGATCGAAGAAGCGGTCGCTCTGTGGCGTGAACTGACCGGGCACGGGTACGGGGAGCAGGAGCCGCTGCTTCGGGCAGCCTTCATCGATTACCTGCAAAAGCACTGACACCACCGCAAGGCACACATTCACGGATATCAGTTCCGGCGCGTTTGGCGAGCGGAATCCGCAGGGAAATAGCGGGTTCATGGCTCTCACCAACCGCTACAAAACTGCGCCCGGCGCGGGCACGATAGCCGCGCTGATACTCGTCCTGGTCTTCGGCAGCCCGTGGTACGCCGACTGGGTCCAGGACAACACCAACCCGGAGACCGCCGGTGGCTGGTGGCTGCGCCTGCTGGCCTGGCCGCACTGGCGCTTCGACTCCGACGACTCGCTGCGCTCCATCGTGATCGGCGACCTCAAGGCGATCCTGGTGGTCGTGCTGACGCTGGTCTTCCTCTACCTGCTGCCCGGCTCCCAGCTGGCCCGGGCCCGCGGCACGATCAGCCAGTTCTTCGCCGGCTGGGCGTCCTACATCTTCGCCGGTGGCTTCGCCGCCCTGCTGACCACGCTGTTCCTGGCCAACCCGTCGCTGCTGGGCGCGTTCCGGACCGCCGGGGAGGGCGCCACCTACGGCCTCTTCGTCGGCTGGATCATCGGACTCGCCACCCTCGGTGGCCGGCGCGGCACCCACTAGAGCCTCGTTCCCGGCCCGGCCGTGCGGCGTCCCGCGCCGCCGTACGATCCGGGCCCGCCGCGGCACCAAGGTGACCGCCGCCCCCCGCGGGCACCGCACCGCCGCGACACCCCGCGGCGTGACCGGACGATCTCCCCGTCCTCCGGTCACGCCGCGGTTCGCTGTCAGGCCGAGCTCGCTGTCAGGCCGGCGCCGCCGCTTCCGCGTTCGGCGCGTCGAAGAGGGCCGAGCGGGACACCGCACCCACCGGCTTGCCGTCGGAGATCACCACGACGTTGAGCGAGTCGCTGGTCAGCATCACGGCGAGCGCGTCGTACAGGGTGCCGGAGACGTCGACCGTGGGCAGGCGCTCGATCTCCTCGATCTGCCCGACGGGACGCATCACGTCGCGCACCGGGGTGACCGCCAGCCGCCGTACCCCCCGGTCGGTGCCGACGAACTCGCTCACCGTCGCCGACGCGGGCTTGCTGAGCAGGTCGGCCGGGGTCGCGTACTGCAGGAGCCGGCCGCCCTCGGCCAGCACCGCGATCCGGTCGCCCAGCCGTACGGCTTCATCGATGTCGTGGGTGACCAGCACGATGGTCTTGCGGACCGCCTCCTGGAGCCGGAGGAACTCCTCCTGCAGCCGGCCGCGCACGATCGGGTCGACCGCGGAGAACGGCTCGTCCATGAGCAGCACCAGCGGGTCGGCCGCGAGGGCCCGGGCCACGCCCACCCGCTGGCGCTGGCCGCCGGAGAGCTCGTGCGGGTAGCGGCCGCCGTAGCGTTTCGGGTCGAGCCCGACCAGCTCGAGCAGCTCGTCCGCGCGGTCCTTGATCCGCTTGCGGTTCCAGCCCAGCAGCCGCGGCACCGTGCCGATGTTGGTGCGGATGCTCTGGTGCGGGAACAGCCCGACGTTCTGGATCACGTAGCCGATCTGCCGGCGCAGCTCGACCGGGTCCTGCTGCGAGACGTCCGCGCCGTCGATCAGGATGCGGCCCTTGGACGGCTCGATCAGCCTGTTGATCATGCGGAGCACGGTGGACTTGCCGCACCCGGACGGCCCGATCAGCACGGCGAGCTCACCCGCCCGCACCTCCAGGCTGATGTCGCCGACCGCCACGGTCCCGTCCGGATAGACCTTCCCGACGTTCTCGAGCGTGATAGACGCCGCGGTCCGGCCAGCGCCGGAGTCGTTGATCGCGGTAGCGTCCACGTATGTCCTTCCTGTCGAGGGCCCCGGTGCCGGCGTGGCCCCTCGCTGCTCCCGGGGAGCTGGCCGCCCCCGCCGATGACGGGCCGGGAAATCCGTGGTTCTCGTGGCGCTATGTCCACGACAACGCCGGCGAGATCCTGTCCGCACTGCAGTTCCACGCGGGTCTCACCGCCCGTGCGGTGATCATCGCGCTGATCGTCGCGTTGCCGCTGGCGGTCGTCTCCTACTGGTGGCGACCACTGACCGGCCCGATTCTTGCACTCTCCGGCGTCCTCTACACGATCCCGTCGCTGGCACTTCTCGCTCTGGTCGCGCCGGCGGTCGGCACGACCAGCGACACGTCGGTGCTGATCGCCCTCGTGCTGTACGCGCTGCTCGTGCTCACCCGCAACTCGCTGGCCGGGCTCACCCAGGTCCCGGCCGAGGTCCGCGACGCGGCGGCCGGCATGGGCTACGGGCGCTTCGGCCGGCTGTGGCGCATCGAGCTGCCGCTGGCCCTGCCCGGCATCCTCACCGGCCTGCGGCTGGCCACCGTCTCGACCGTGGCCCTGGTCACAGTCGGCTCGCTGATCGGCAAGGGCGGCCTGGGCGAGATGATCCTCGGCGGCTTCCGGAACAACTTCTACAAAGCCGAGATCATGACCGGGACGCTGCTCTGCGTCGGCCTGGCGCTGGTCCTCGACCTGGCCCTGGCCGGAATGGGCCGGCTGCTCACCCCGTGGGCGAGGGAGCGCAGCTCGTGAACTACTTCCAAGAGGGCTTCGTCTGGTTCAACGACCCGCTCAACTGGACCAACCCCGGCGGCCTGCTGGACCGCCTCCAGGAGCACCTGCTGATCAGCCTGTGGGCGGTGCTGCTGGGCTGTGTCATCGGCTGGCCGCTCGGCATCTGGCTCGGCCATCGCGGGCGGGGCGGCGGCGCGGTGCTCACCTTCGCCAACCTGACCCTGGCCATCCCCACCCTGGCCCTGCTCACCATCCTGCCGCTGACCCCGCTCGGTTTCGGCCAGCCCCCGGTGGTCGTCGCGCTGGCCGTCTTCGCGGTGCCGCCGCTGCTGGCCAACGCGTACACGGGGCTGCGCCAGATCGACCCGGAGACCCGGGAAGCGGCGCGCGGGATGGGGCTCTCCGGCCGACAGGTGCTGCGGCGGGTGGAGCTGCCGTTGTCGGTGCCGTACCTGGCGGCCGGGCTGCGCACCGCGGCCGTGCAGGTGGTGGCGACCGCCGCGCTGGCCGCGTTCGTCAACGGCGGCGGGCTCGGCGAGATCATCTCCGCAGGCTTCGGAATCGGCATGAGCAACGGCGGCGGCGGGCAGATCGTGGCCGGCGGCATCGCTGTGGCGCTGCTCGCATTGCTGGTGGAAGCGGTGCTCGCAGGCGTACAACGACTGGTGACACCGGCTGCGCTCCGGACGGACCGGCGCCGCCGGCCCACCGCAGCGGCCCCGGCCGGGTAATGGTCTCGCATCGTTACGAAACTTGTCGGACCCTGCGAGTAGGAATGAACATGGGCCGCTCAGCGCGCCCGGCAAACTGAAAACACACGGGCATCGGACACCGACTGCCCGTCGGACACGCGGCGCGGCCCCTGGCCGTGCCGGGACACAGAAGGCGGCAGTATGCGTCGACACCTGCTCTTGACGGCCGGCACCCTCATGACCGCCGCCGTAATCCTCGCCGGCTGCGGCGAGTCCGGCTCCTCCGGCACGGAGGCCCCCGCGAGCTCCGCCGCGGGCAACGGCTGCGCCCCCGTCGCCGGCGACAAGCTCGTCGTCCTCACCGACGACAAAAACCTGCAGAACACCGACAACATCGTCCCCGCGATCAACAAGAAGGCCTCGTCGCCGCAGCTCATCGCCGCGCTCGACAAGGTCTCCGCGGCGCTCGACACCACCAAGCTGATCGAGCTCAACAAGGCCGTCGACATCGACCGCAAGTCGTCCAAGGCGGCCGCCGAGGAGTTCGCCACGGCCAACTCCATCACCACCGGCATCGAGAAGGGCCCCGGCGGCGACCTGACGGTCGGCGCGGCCAACTTCAGCGAGAACGCGACCCTCGGCGAGCTCTACAACATCGCCCTGACGGCCGCGGGCTACAAGGTCAAGGTCCAGCAGATCGGCAACCGCGAGCTGTACGAGCCGGCCCTGGAGAAGGGCGACATCGACGTCGTCCCGGAGTACGCGGCCACCCTGGCGACGTTCCTGTCCGGCAAGGTCGACGGCAAGAGCGCCAAGGACCCCTCCTCGCCGCAGCTCGACACCACGATGACCAACCTGACCGCCCTCGGCGGCAAGGTCGGCCTGGTCTTCGGCAAGCCCTCCGCGGCGCAGGACCAGAACGCCTTCGCCACCACGGAGGCCTTCTCCACCAAGTATTCCGTCAAGACCCTGTCCGACCTCGCGGCCAAGTGCTCGGGCGCGGCGACCGTCCTCGGTGGCCCGCCGGAGTGCCCGCAGCGGCCCAAGTGCCAGCAGGGCCTCGTGGAGACCTACAAGTTCGAGGCGGGCAAGTTCAGCTCGCTCGACGCGGGCGGCCCGCTCACCAAGACCGGCCTCAAGCAGGGCACCATCAGCGTCGGCCTGGTCTTCAGCTCGGACGGCGCCCTGGCCGCCGGCTGACGACCACCTGTCACCGGTTCCTCACGGACCGGCCGAATCACCCCGGATGCGGGGCATCGCAAGAGCGATGCCCCGCATCTGCCCGTTTCGTGACGGCTGCCGCTCTCGGTAGCATCTGCGACCATGCCTGACCGGGACCCCGAGGCGCAGCCCAACGCCCGCCTACTCACGGCCCTGATCTGGGCCGGCGTCGGCCTGGCCCCGGTCGCCGCCCTCGTCGCGCTGCTCGGCGGCAGCGACAACTCGATCCGCTTCGCGGTCCTGCTCATCGCCGTCTGCGTGGTCCTGATCGGCGCGGCGCTGCTGGTCCGCAACGACCCGGTGCTGCTCAAGATGGACGTCGAGGACCAGGTCACGGCGATGCGCGACGAGCTCCGAGAAGAGATCGCGGCCAGCGCCCGGGGGACGGGTCAGCGGGTCAAGGCCTTGCAGGACGAGATGACCCGGATGCGGGCGGCCGGGTCGCCGGCTGCTGCGCTGGCTCCAGCGGGACCGCGACCGATGGGCACGGCCGGGCCGGTCGGTGCGGCGGGGCCGATGGGTGGGCCTGGCCCGGTGGGCGCGTCTGGCCCGGTTGGCGCGGCGGGGTCGAGGGCTGCGGCCGGGCGGATGGGTGCGTCTGCCGCCGTGGGTGCGGCTGGGCCGGTAGGTGCGGCGGGGTCTAGGGCTGCGGCCGACCGGGTGGGGGCGTCTGGCGTCGTGGGCGCGGCTGGGCCGGTGGGTGCGGCGGGGTCTAGGGCTACGGCCGGGCCGGTGAGTGCTCCTGGCGCGGTGGGTGCGGCTGGGCCGGTAGGTGCCGAGCCGAATGGTGGTGGTCGGGCGCCGGCTGGGCACACGACCGGTGGCCGGGCATCGGCCGCCGTGCCGGGGTCCGCTGCGGGCGCGGCGCACGTGGCGGCCCGGGCCGGTGGTTCGGTGCCGGGGGCCGGTCGCGAGGCTGGGTTGTCCGGTTCCGGCGGCCGGGCGTCGGCCGCAGTGCCCGGGACCGCAGGCGGCGTGGTGCAGGGGTCCCGGCCCGGCAGCCGGGCGTCGGCTCCTGCGCCGGGGGCGCCAGCTGCGCCTGGGCACGAGCAAGCCGGTGGGTGGTTGCCGGATCCGGAACCCGCCTCTGGGTCCGTCGGCACCGCCCGGCCGGTGGTGGCGACCGCGTCCGTGGTCCCGGCCGTGACGCCCATGCCGGGGGCCAGGGCCTCAGGAGCCGCTGCTGTTTCGGCGCCGGTAGCAGTGGCCTCGGTGCGACCCGCCGGTGCCGCGCCGCGTCAGCGCGCGGCCGGGGTGGTGCCGCCCGCGAACCCCGATGGATATGCCGACTCGGCTGGGCACTCCGGCCCCTACGGCCCCGGATTGTCCGGGTCAGCCTGGGCCGAGCGTGGGGCAGCCGCCGAATACGACGCTCCCGCCACCGCGGACGCCGGCTACGCGACGGAGGTCCCGGCGGCGCAGCGACCGTCCCGACGGCATGCGGCCCCTGACACAGGCACGGACATCGCCCGCTACGGCCTGAGCGCCCTACCGGAGCCGCCAGCGCACGGCACCGCGTCCTACGGCGCCGGCTATGACGTCCCCGGCAGCTACGCCGTCCCGGGTGGCCATAACGCCCCAGCCGGCTTTGATGCCTCGTCCGGGTTCGACGGCCAGTCCGGCTTCGATGCCCAGTCCGGCTTCAACGCCCGGTCCGGGTTCGACGCTGAGTCCAGCTTTGATGCCCAGGCCGGCTTCGAACCCGGGTCCGGCTTTGGCGGCCACGCCGGCTTCGATCACGAGTCCCGCTATGACGGCCACGCCGGCTTCGACCCCCGGTCCGGCTTCGACGCCCGGTCCGGTTTCGACGGCGGCCACAGCGGCTACGACAACCAAAGCCACGGCTACGACAACCAAAGCCACGGCTACGACGAGCAAAGCCACGGCTATGACAACCAGAGCCACGGCTACGACGAAACCGGCGCCGAGGCCTGGAACTCAACCCCCGCCGACTACGGCCACGCCGATCCCGCGGCCCGGGACCGGCCGGAAACCGGCGTCTACCACTATCCCGACCCCACCGCCGACGACCGTCCGAGGACCAGCGGCTTCGGCCGTGCGGATTCGCCCTTCTTCGCCCAGGACTCGTCCGGCGGCTTCGTGCTCGACAAAGAAAACCTGCAGACCGAACAGCCCGAAAGCCGGCCTGCCGACCAGTACGGCCCCGACTCGATGGCCGCCCCGCCCGGCCGGACGCCGCGCAGCCGTGAGCCGCGCGGCCGTGAGCCGCGGGGCCGCCGGTAGCCGGCTACTTGTCGATGTCCCCGACCACGAAGAACATCGACCCGAGGATCGCGATCAGATCCGGCACCAGGCAGCCGGGGATCAGCGTCGCCAGTGCCTGGACGTTGGCGTACGACGCCGTGCGCAGTTTCAGGCGCCACGGGGTTTTCTCGCCCCGGGACACCAGGTAGTAGCCGTTGATGCCGAGCGGGTTCTCGGTCCACGCGTACGTGTGGCCCTCCGGCGCCTTGACCACCTTCGGCAGGCGCACGTTCACCGGGCCGCTGAGCTGGTCCACCCGGTCCAGGCAGGCCTGGGCCAGGTCCAGGGACACGTACACCTGGTCCAGCAGCACCTCGAAGCGGGCGTGGCAGTCGCCGGCCTCCCGGGTCACCACAGGCACGTCCAGCTGGTCGTACGCCAGGTACGGCTCGTCGCGCCGCAGGTCCAGGTCGAGGCCGCTGGCCCGGGCCACCGGGCCGGAGGCGCCGTACGCCGCGGCCTGCTCCGCGGTCAGTACGCCCACGCCGACCGTGCGGGCCAGGAAGATGTCGTTGCGCCGGATCAGCCGGTCGATGTCCGGCATCCGGCGGCGCACCTCGTCGATCGCCGTACGGGCCCGGGACGTCCAGCCCGCCGGGACCTCCTCCTTGAGCCCCCCGACGCGGTTGAACATGTAGTGGATCCGGCCGCCGGAGACCTCCTCCATGACGGCCTGGAGCGTCTCCCGCTCGCGGAACGCGTAGAACATCGGGGTGATCGCGCCGATCTCCAGCGGGTACGAGCCGAGGAACATCAGGTGGTTCAGCACCCGGTTCAGCTCGGCGAGCGCCATCCGCAGCCAGGTCGCGCGTTCGGGCACCTCGATGCCCATGAGGCGTTCCACGGCGAGGGCGACGCCCAGCTCGTTGGAGAACGCCGACAGCCAGTCGTGCCGGTTGGCCAGGACGATGATCTGCCGGTAGTCGCGCACCTCGAAGAGTTTCTCGGCGCCGCGGTGCATGTAGCCGACGATCGGCTCGCAGGACACCACGCGTTCGCCGTCGAGGGTGAGCTTGAGCCGCAGCACGCCGTGCGTGGACGGGTGCTGGGGGCCGATGTTGAGCACCATGTCGGCGGTGTCCAACCCGGACCCGGTGCCGACGGTCATCTCCCGCAGGTCGCTCATGCCGTCATCGTCCCACGGAGCTCGATGCCGACCTCGTGCAGCAGCCACCAGTGCCCGCCCAGCCCGGCCGGGTCGGTGAGCTCGGCCGCCGCGCCCGCCGAGCTCAGCGCCCGCAGGTAGGCCGCCGGGTCGCTGCGGGCCAGGTCCAGCGGTGGCCGGCCGCCGTCGATGCCCAGGCCGCGCAGGGCGGCCCGCTGACTGATGATCCGGTACGCGGTCCCGGCCGCCGCCGCAGCTGAGTCGACGGCCACGTGGGCCGTCACGTCAGTGCTGCCGTCCGGCCGGGGCGGCACCTGCCTTCCCTCCCGGTAGCCGGTCAGAGTGCCCAGCGATGGCCGCGCCGAGCGCACGTGCCCGTAGTCGATCGCTAGCGCGCAGCCCCGCCGGACCGCCGCGACCGCGTCCGCCCAGGCGACATCGCGGGGCCAGCCCAGCTCGATCCGGTCGCCGGGCCGGGCCGACGGCCACCAGCGGCTCAGCCAGAACCGGTCGGCCGCGTCCACGTCGGGGCCGAGCATCTCCTCGCCCGTGGCGGGGTCGACGAGCACCCGCCGGGGCCGGCCCTCGGCGTCGACCTCGGCCACGTCCAGCGGCACGTTGTCCAGCCACTCGGTGGCCAGCAGCATCCCGGTGACGTGCTCGGGCACGTACCGCTGCCAGGAGATGCCGGCCGGCAGACCCGCCGGCCGGGCCGCGACCTCGACCCCGGTGAAGCGGATCCGGTGGGCCAGGCCGTGCGCGGGGTCGGTATCGACCAGGGCGTGCAGGGCGGCGAGCAGTTCACCGCGACCGGCGCCCACGTCGACGACGTCGAGGGTGGCCGGCCGGCCCAGGGCGGCGTCGACCTCGCTGATCAGCCGCAGCAGCGCCCCGGCGAACAGTGGCGAGGCGTGCACGCTGGTCCGGAAGTGGTCCGCGGGCCCCTCGCCGGCCCGGGTGAAGAAGCCGTCCGGTCCGTACAGGGCAGTGGTCATCGCCGCTCGCCAACCCAGGCTCGTCACGCTGGCCAATCTAGGCGTGAACGCCCGGTGCAGTTGTTCACACGCCCTTGTCACGGGCGTGTTACATCGGCGCATACTTGCGATCGACCGGTACCCCTGCCACGAGGACTGGATCTTTCTATGAGCGCTGTGCCGCGCGCCGGAAAGCGCGCTCGCCCCCTGGTCGTGGGTGTTGTCGGAGCCGGCCGGGTGGGTGCCGTGCTCGGTGCCGCCCTGGCGGACGCCGGGCACCGGATCGTCGCCGCGGCCGCCGTCTCCGCCGCCTCGCGGGAGCGCGCCCAGCGCCTCCTGCCGCAGGCCGCCATCCTGCCCGCCGACGAGGTCGCCCGGGCCGCCACCGATCTTCTGCTGCTCGCCGTTCCGGACGACCACCTCGCCGCCGTCGTGTCCGGCCTGGTCGCGACCGGCTCGCTGGGCGCCGGCACGGTCGTGGCGCACACCTCGGGCGCGCACGGCCTGGCGGTGCTCGGTGATCGTGACGGTCTCGCGCTGCACCCGGCGATGACCTTCACCGGCGCCGACACCGACCTCGGCCGGCTGCCCGGCATCGCCTGGGGCGTCACCGCCCGGGACCGTGCGTTAGCCGCGCGGCTGGTCACCGACCTGGGCGGGGTGCCGGAGTGGATCGCCGAGGACGCCCGCCCGCTCTACCACGCGGCCCTCGCGCACGGCGCGAACCATCTGGTCACGCTGGTCAACGAGGCCGCCGATCTGCTGCGGGCGGCCGGTGTCGAGCACCCGGAGGCCGTGCTGTCGCCGCTGCTGCACGCCGCCCTGGACAACGCGCTGAGCCTCGGCGATGCCGCGCTGACCGGCCCGGTGTCGCGGGGTGACGCGGGCACCGTGGGCAAGCACCTGAGCCGGATCGCGCCGGAGTCCGTACCGGCGTATCTCGCACTCGCCCGGCGCACCGCCGACCGGGCCATCGCCGCCGGGCGGCTGCGGCCGCAGGACGCGACGCTGTTGATGGATGTTCTCGCCCAGGCGACCGTAGGGAGTCCCTCATGACCGCGCTCATCCACACCCGGGCCGAGCTGGCCGCCGCCCGCGCCGCCGCGACCGGCCGGGTGGCCGTCGTGATGACCATGGGTGCCCTGCACGAGGGGCACCGGCAGCTGATGCGCGTGGCCCGGGAGCGGGGCGACTTCGTCATCGTCACGGTGTTCGTCAACCCGCTGCAGTTCGGGCCGAACGAGGACTTCGACAAGTACCCGCGCACCCTGGCCGCCGACGTCGAGGCGTGCCGGGCCGAGCAGGTCGACGTGGTGTTCGCCCCGGACCGCGACGAGATGTATCCGGGCGGCACGCCGCAGGTGACGCTGAACGCCGGCGCGACGGGCGAGATCCTCGAGGGCGCCAGCCGCCCGGGACACTTCTCCGGGATGCTCACGGTGGTCGCCAAGCTGCTCCTGCTGACCCGGGCCGACCTGGCGTTCTTCGGTGAGAAGGACTTCCAGCAGCTGGCCCTGATCACCCGGATGGCCAAGGACCTGGAGATCGGCGTCGAGATCGTCGGCGTGCCCACGGTCCGGGAGGCCGACGGCCTGGCCCTGTCCAGCCGCAACCGCTACCTGTCGGCCGAGCAGCGAGTGGCGGCCCTGGCGCTGTCGCACGCCCTGCGAGAGGGCGCCGCGCAGACGGACGCGCAGAGCGTGCTGGAGGCGGCCGGCAAGATCCTCGCCGACGAGCCCGGCGTGCAGGTCGACTATCTGGCGCTCACCGACCCGCTGCTCGGCCCGGCGCCGGCCGACGGTCCCGCGCGGCTGCTCGTCGCGGCCAAGGTCGGCAGCACCCGGCTGATCGACAACGTCCCGGTCCTGCTGGGGAAGGCCGCCCGATGATCCGCACCATGCTCAAATCCAAGATCCACCGGGCCACGGTGACCCAGGCCGACCTGCACTACGTGGGCTCGGTGACCGTGGACCTCGACCTGATGGAGGCGGCCGACCTGCTGGCCGGCGAGCAGGTCGCGATCGTCGACGTCACCAACGGCGCGCGGCTGGAGACGTACGTGATCCCGGGCGAGCGCGGCACCGGCGTCATCGGCATCAACGGCGCCGCCGCCCACCTGGTGCACCCCGGCGACCTGGTCATCCTGATCTCGTACGGGCAGATGAGCGACGCGGAGGCCCGGTCGTACCGGCCGCGGGTCGTGCACGTGGACGCGGCCAACAAGATCATCGAGCTGGGCACGGATCCGGCCGCGGTCGCGGACGGCATGGCCGGTGATCCGGTACGCGCGGACGGCGCCCTGCTGGCCGGCTGACCGAGGTTCTCCGTCCCGCCGTCCCGGTCCGGTCGATTGCCCTATGATCGACAAATCGGACATCGGCCGGCTCCCGGGAGGCTCGGTTCATGCGACACCTGCCCCGGCTGCGCCGTACGCGGCGGTGGCCGGTCGCGGCGGCGCTGAGCCTGCTCACGCTGGCCCTCGCCGCCGGGTGCGGCAATCCGGCCGGCGTCGACGGGGACCTCACCGACGGCTGGGCGGCGATCGGGGTACCGACCGGCTTCACCCCGGCCGCGGAGACGTGTCATCTGGCCAACTTCACCACGTTCGGGCCCCGGTCGACGTACGAGGAGGTCGACTGCAAGCTCAAGCACCGCACCGAGACCGTGTACGTCGGCACGTACCCCAGCCCTGCCGCCGAGGCGTCCGATCCGCCGGCGCAGGACTCGGCGGGGGCGCGGGCGGCGTACCAGGACTGCGATGCCAGGACCACGGCGTACGTGGGCGGGCCGTGGCGTACCGCCCGGCTGTGGATCGGGGTGACCCAGCCGTCCCGGGCCGCCTGGGCCGGGGGCGCCCGCTGGTACCGCTGCGAGGTGCTGGTGAGCAGCTCGGTCGAGGACGACGGCGGCCTGGTGCAGCGGGTCGGCAGCCTGCGCGGGGCACTCGACGAGCGTGCTTCGCCGCTGCTGCTGACCTGCTACAACGTGCTGCTCGACGAGGACGGCAAGATCAGCACGATGCCGGCCCGGGAGTGCTCGGCCAAGCACAACGCCGAGTTCGTCGGGATCTGGGACGCCGGCAAGGCGGGCTACCCGCGGACCGCCGAGCAGTGGGACAAATTCCACGACGGGTGCCGCAGCCGGATCGCCTCGTACGTCGGCGTGCCGGACGACGACGACCTGCAGTTCCGGGCCGGCGTGATCTCGCTGCCCGGCGGGAACGACGTCTGGGAACTGGGCGACCGCGGCGTGCGCTGCTACCTGTGGCTGGACGCGACGACCCTCACGTCCTCGCTGAAGGGCAAGGGCGGCAAGGCCATGCCGGTCCAGTACCAGTAACGCCCGGCACTTCTTGCCGCCCCGCCCGTGATTTCCGCGCCCGCGCGATGTTGACTGAGCGCATGTCGCATCTTGCCGACCTTCCGGCGCTACCCCGCCGTCTGGCCGCCGCCGAGCCCGGCTGGACCGAGACCACCGACGTGCTGGTGGTCGGCTCCGGCGTCGCGGGCCTGACCGCCGCCCTGCACCTGCGCGAGGCGGGCCTGCACGTCACCGTCGTCACCAAGGTCAACATCGACGACGGTTCGACGCGCTGGGCCCAGGGCGGCATCGCGGCCGTGCTCGACCCGCTGGACACCCCCGGGGCGCACGCCTTCGACACCGAGATCGCCGGGGTCGGCCTGTGCGACCCCGCGGCGGTACGCGTCCTGGTCGAGGAGGGCCCCGCCCGGATCCGCGAGCTGATGCGGATGGGCGCCGAATTCGACCGCAACGCCGACGGCTCGCTGATGCTGACCCGCGAGGGCGGGCACCGCGCCGACCGGATCGTGCACGCGGGCGGCGACGCCACCGGTGCCGAGGTGCAGCGGGCCCTGCACGAGGCGGTGCACCGCGACCCGTGGATCCGCCTGGTCGAGCACGCCCTGGTGCTGGATCTGCTGCGCGCCGCCGACGGCCGCGCCTGCGGCATCACCCTGCACGTGCTGGGTGAGGGCAGCGAGGACGGGGTCGGCGCGATCCTGGCCCGCGCGGTCGTGCTGGCCACCGGCGGCATGGGCCAGATCTTCGCCTCGACCACCAACCCGGCGGTCTCCACCGGCGACGGCGTGGCGCTCGCCCTGCGCGCCGGCGCCAAGGTCACCGACGTGGAGTTCGTCCAGTTCCACCCGACGTCGTTCATGACGGCCGGCCTGAGCTCGGTGCAGCGACCGCTGATCTCCGAGGCGCTGCGCGGCGAGGGCGCCCACCTGGTCGACGAGAGCGGCAAGCGGTTCATGGTCGGCCAGCACGAGCTGGCCGAGCTGGCCCCGCGCGACGTGGTGGCCAAGGGCATCCACCGGGTGCTGCGGGCCACCGGGGCCGACCATGTCTATCTGGACGCGCGGCACCTGGGCAAGGAGTTCCTGGAGCAGCGGTTCCCGACGATCGTGGCGTCCACCCGGGCCGCCGGCGTCGACCCGGCGACGGAGCTCATCCCGGTCGCCCCGGCAGCTCATTACGCCTCCGGCGGCGTCCGCACCGACCTGCGCGGCCGCACCTCCATCCCGGGCCTGTACGCCTGCGGCGAGGTGGCCTGCACAGGTGTGCACGGCGCGAACCGGCTGGCCAGCAACTCGCTGCTGGAGGGCCTGGTCTTCTCGCGGCGCATCGCCGACGACATCGTGGCCGAGCTGCCCCCGCAGGCCGACCCGGTGGCCCCGGCCGGCGAGCCCGGCTGGGTCGTCGCGCCGGCGATCCGCGGCGACCTGCAGCGGTCGATGACCCGCGGGGCCGGCGTGCTGCGCTCGGCCGACTCGCTCGCCGCCACGGCGAAGGAGCTGGCCCGCCTCGGCGAGCAGCGCGGCACCCCGCACAACGCGGCCTGGGAGGCCACCAACCTGCTGACCGTCGCGGCCACCCTGGTGGCCTCGGCGGCCGAACGCCGGGAGACGCGCGGCTGCCACTGGCGCGAGGACTACCCGAACGCCCTGGACGAGTGGCGCGGGCACCTGCTGGACGCGATCGACCCCAAGGGAACGATCACCCAGACCTTCGAGGAGATGGCATGACGGACCGCACGGTGGGCCTGGACCTGGCTGAGGTGGAGCGGGTCGTCTACACGGCGCTGGCCGAGGATCTCGGTGACCCGCCGCGCGACGTGACCAGCGAGGCGACCATCCCGGGCGACCAGGTCGACACGGCCGAGCTGGTGGCCCGCGCGCCCGGCGTGGTGGCCGGCCTGCCGGTCGCGGCCCAGGTCTTCGCGGCCACCTCCGGCGGTACGGCCACCTTCGACCAGCGCATCGAGGAGGGCACCCGGGTCGTCCGCGGCGACGTCCTCGCCGTGGTGACCGGCCCGACCCGCTCGCTGCTGACCGCGGAGCGCACCGCCCTGAACCTGCTCTGCCGCATGTCCGGAGTGGCCACCCACACCCGCAAGTGGGCGGATGAGCTGGCCGGCACCAAGGCGACGGTGCTGGACACCCGCAAGACCACCCCGGGCCTGCGCGCGCTGGAGAAGTACGCGGTCCGCGTCGGCGGCGGCACCAACAAGCGCATGGGCCTCTACGACGTGGCCATGATCAAGGACAACCACAAGCTCGCGGCCGGCAGCATCACGGCGGCCTACCGCCTGGTCCGCTCGACCTTCCCGGACGTACCGGTGCAGGTCGAGGTGACCACGCTCGCCGAGGCCCGGGAGGCGGTCGAGGCCGGCGCCGACTTCCTGCTCTGCGACAACATGACTCCTGAGCTGCTGCGCGAGGTGGTGGCCGCGGTCGGTGACCGGGCCGAGCTGGAGGCGACCGGCAATCTGACCCTGGAGACGGTCGGGGCCTACGGCAGCACGGGCGTGGACTATCTCTCGGTGGGCGCGCTGACCCACTCGTCCCCGATCCTGGACATCGCCCTGGACCTCCGCCCCCGCTGAGAGCTTGGGCCGCCCGGCGGGGCGGCCCGCCCGGCGTGACCAAGACTGGTGTGGTGTAGTCGCCGGTGCTGCGGTTGTGGAGCCCGACGCCCGTACCTTCGATCGATCGGGATTTTGATGCTTCTCTGCATTGACATCGGAAACACCAACACTGTTCTGGCCACCTTCGACGGGGACAAGCTCGTCCACAACTGGCGGATCAAGACCGATGCCCGGTCCACCGCCGACGAGCTCGGGCTGATGTTCCGCGGCCTGCTGGCCGGGGACGCGGTGGAGATCACCGGGGTGGCCGCCTGCTCGACCGTGCCGGCGGCGCTGCGATCACTGCGGACGATGCTCGGGCGCTACTACGGCGACCTGCCCAACGTGATCGTCGAGCCGGGCGTGAAGACCGGGGTGCAGCTGGCCATCGACAACCCCAAGGAGGTCGGCGCGGACCGGGTGGTCAACACGCTGGCCGCGCACGCCCTCTACGGTGGTCCCTCGATCGTGGTCGATTTCGGCACCACCACCAACTTCGACGTGATCAGCGCGCGCGGCGAGTTCCTGGGCGGGGCGTTCGCGCCGGGCATCGAGATCTCCTTCGACGCGCTGGCCGCCCGGGCCGCCCAGCTGCGCAAGGTCGAGCCGGCCAAGCCCCGCTCGGTGATCGGCAAGAACACGGTGGAGTGCCTGCAGTCCGGCCTCTACTACGGCGTGGCCGGCCAGGTGGACCGGATCGTCGAGCTGATGACCGCCGAGATCGGGTCGGTACGCTCGGTCATCGCCACCGGCGGCCTGGCCTGGCTGGTCAAGGACGCCTGCCGGACGATCACCGCGCACGAGCCGATGATCACGCTGATCGGGCTGCGGATGGTATATGAGCGGAACGTCTGAACCGGCCTTAGTAGGCTCTTGCGCAACCCCAACCCCTACAGAGAGTCGTGCCGTGACCGAGCAGAACGCCCCAGCCGTTGACCCCGCCGAGGACCTACCCGAGCAGATGCGGGTCCGCCGGTCGAAGCGGGACCGGCTGCTGGCCGAGGGCGTCGAGCCGTACCCGGTCGGTTTCGAGCGCACCGCGACGCTCGCCGAGCTCCGGGAGAAGTACGCCGAGCTGGCCACCGACACGGCCTCCGGCGACACGGTCGGCATCACCGGCCGGGTGATCTTCGTCCGCAACGGCGGCAAGCTCTGCTTCGCCACCCTGCGCGACGGCGACGGCACCGAGCTGCAGGCCATGCTGTCGCTCGACAAGGTCGGCGCCGAGGCCCTCGAGCAGTGGAAGCGCCTGGTCGACCTGGGTGACCTGGTCGGCATCACCGGCGAGGTGATCACCAGCCGCCGGGGTGAGCTCTCCGTGCTCGCCTCGTCCTGGACCATGACCGCCAAGGCCCTGCGCCCGTTGCCGGTCGCGCACCGCCCGCTGAGCGAGGAGACCCGGGTCCGGCAGCGCTACGTCGACCTGATCGTGCGCCCGCAGGCCCGGGAGATGGTCCGGACCCGGGCGACCGCGGTTCGCAGCCTCCGCGAGTCGCTGTTCGCGCGCAATTATCTCGAAGTGGAGACGCCGATGTTGCAGTTGCTGCACGGCGGGGCCACCGCGCGCCCGTTTGTGACGCACAGCAACGCACTCGACATAGATCTCTATCTGCGTATCGCCCCCGAACTCTTTTTGAAGCGGGCCGTGGTCGGCGGCATCGAACGGGTCTTCGAGATCAACCGCAACTTCCGCAATGAGGGCATGGATTCCACGCACTCGCCGGAGTTCGCGATGCTCGAGGCGTACCAGGCGTATGCCGACTACAACGTCATGCAGCAGCAGGTGCGCGAGTGGATTCAGGAGGCGGCGAACGCAACCGCCGGATCACACATCGTGACGCACTTCGACGGCACCGAGTTGGACCTCGGCGGCGAGTGGCGTTCGGTGACGCTCTTCGGTTCTCTGTCCGAGGCGCTCGGTGAAGAAGTGACCGTCCGCACCGATCTGGCGAGCCTGCAGCGGTATGCCGAAAAGCATGACCTTTCCGTCGACCCGAAGTGGGGCCCGGGCAAGCTCGCCGAGGAACTCTTCGAGCACCTCGTGCAGCACACCCTGCAGCAGCCGACCTTCGTCCGCGACTATCCCGAGGAGACCACCCCGCTGACCCGGGCGCACCGCTCCGAGCCCGGTCTGACGGAGAAGTGGGACCTCTACGTCATGGGATTCGAGCTGGCCACCGCGTACTCGGAGCTGGTCGACCCGGTGGTGCAGCGCGAGCGCCTGGTCGCGCAGTCGTTGCTGGCCGCCGGCGGCGACGCCGAGGCGATGCAGCTCGACGAGGATTTCCTGCGCGCGATGGAGTACGGAATGCCGCCCGCCGGTGGCATGGGAATGGGAATCGACCGGCTTCTGATGGCGCTCACCGGGCTGGGCATTCGGGAAACGATCCTGTTCCCCTTGGTACGCCCGGAGTAGGGCGTACCGGGACACGATTTACATCGGTACCGTGGCAATCGGCTGCCCGCCATTGACGGATCACGCGGCCCGGGCGTTATTGTTCACGTGGATTGGGTGAACAGAGAACCTGTGTTCGGAAGGATAACGGCGCGTGGCCAAGCAGATCATTCACAAGCTGGTCGATGACCTCGACGGCGGTGACGCCGAGGAGACCGTCAAGTTCGCCCTCGACGGCATTCAGTA
Source organism: Actinoplanes sp. NPDC004185 (assembly GCF_053603475.1). Taxonomy (NCBI): domain Bacteria; kingdom Bacillati; phylum Actinomycetota; class Actinomycetes; order Micromonosporales; family Micromonosporaceae; genus Actinoplanes; species Actinoplanes sp. NPDC004185. Next base: position 44,216 of record NZ_JBSGFR010000018.1, read on the forward strand.
CGAGATCGACCTGTCCGAGTCGAACGCGGCGAAATTGCGCGACATCTTCGCGCCGTACGTGGGCGCGGGGTCCAAGGTCGCGCGCGGTGGGGTCGTCGTCGGCGGCCGGGCCGCCCGCGGCCGGGGCGGTGCGACCGCGGACCGCGAGCAGAACAAGGCCATCCGGGAGTGGGCCAAGAAGGCCGGCAAGGACATCTCCGACCGGGGCCGGATCCCGCAGGAGATCGTGGACGAGTTCCACGCCAAGGGGCCCGGCCGCTGAGCCGATCGGCCTGTTGAAGGGTCCGGGGCGCGCGAGCGTCACGGACCCTTCGGCTTTTCGCGCGCTCTTCGCCGACCTTGCGTAAGTTATCCACAGGGTGACGAGCGTTGTCCACAGGCTGTGGACGGGGCTTCGGGCGCGCGGGATTTCGCTGTGCGCGTACTCCGCAAGGGTGGGGAACAGCCGTTGAGCGTGCGAAGTTGGGGAGAACATCGGCGCAGGACGTCCCCAGAGGGCTCGAGGGCCCAGCAGAGTCTCCCGGCGGCGATAGAGTGAGAGAGCACAGGTATCACCGATACCCGTGCGCTGGCCCCGCCAGTTCATTGGCGCACGGCACGTGAGGAGCACGAGGGCATGTTCGAGCGGTTCACCGACCGAGCGCGACGGGTTGTCGTCCTGGCCCAAGAAGAGGCCCGGATGCTCAACCACAACTACATCGGGACAGAGCACATCCTGCTCGGTCTCATCCACGAGGGCGAAGGCGTTGCCGCGAAGGCTCTGGAGAGCCTCGGCATCTCCCTCGAGGGTGTCCGGCAGCAGGTCGAGGAGATCATCGGTCAGGGCCAGCAGGCGCCGAGCGGGCACATCCCGTTCACGCCGCGGGCCAAGAAGGTGCTGGAGCTCTCGCTGCGCGAGGCCCTGCAGCTCGGCCACAACTACATCGGCACGGAGCACATCCTGCTCGGGCTGATCCGTGAGGGCGAGGGCGTCGCCGCCCAGGTGCTGGTCAAGCTCGGCGCCGACCTCAACCGGGTCCGTCAGCAGGTCATCCAGCTGCTCTCGGGCTACCAGGGCAAGGAGCCGGCGGCCGCCGGAGCCGCCGCGGGCGAGGCCGCCCCGTCGACCTCCCTGGTGCTCGACCAGTTCGGACGCAACCTGACCCAGGCCGCCCGCGAGGGCAAGCTCGACCCGGTCATCGGCCGGGAGAAGGAAATCGAGCGGGTCATGCAGGTGCTCTCCCGCCGTACCAAGAACAACCCGGTGCTGATCGGCGAGCCCGGCGTCGGCAAGACCGCCGTCGTCGAGGGGCTGTCGCAGTCCATCGTCAAGGGCGAGGTGCCCGAGACGCTCAAGGACAAGCAGCTCTACACGCTCGACCTCGGCGCGCTGGTCGCCGGTTCCCGCTACCGCGGTGACTTCGAGGAGCGCCTCAAGAAGGTGCTCAAGGAGATCCGCACCCGCGGCGACATCATCCTGTTCATCGACGAGATCCACACCCTGGTGGGTGCGGGTGCCGCCGAGGGCGCCATCGACGCCGCCTCGATCCTCAAGCCCATGCTGGCCCGTGGTGAGCTGCAGACCATCGGTGCGACCACCCTGGACGAGTACCGCAAGCACCTCGAGAAGGACGCCGCGCTCGAGCGCCGCTTCCAGCCGATCCAGGTGGGTGAGCCGTCGCTGGCTCACACCATCGAGATCCTCAAGGGCCTGCGGGACCGCTACGAGGCCCACCACCGGATCAGCATCACCGACGCCGCCCTGGTGGCCGCGGCGACGCTGGCCGACCGGTACATCTCGGACCGCTTCCTGCCGGACAAGGCGATCGACCTGATCGACGAGGCCGGTGCCCGGATGCGCATCCGCCGGATGACCGCACCGCCGGACCTCCGCGACTTCGACGAGCGCATCGCCCAGGTCCGCCGCGACAAGGAGAGCGCGATCGACGCGCAGGACTTCGAGCGGGCCGCGCAGTTGCGCGACAAAGAGAAGCAGCTGCTGGGCCAGAAGGCGCAGCGGGAGAAGGAGTGGAAGGCGGGCGACCTCGACGTCGTCTCCGAGGTCGACGACGAGCAGATCGCCGAGGTCCTCGGCAACTGGACCGGCATCCCGGTCTACAAGCTGACCGAGGAGGAGACCTCCCGGCTGCTCCGCATGGAGGACGAGCTCCACAAGCGGGTCATCGGCCAGGAGGACGCGGTCAAGGCGGTCTCGAAGGCGATCCGGCGTACCCGCGCCGGCCTGAAGGACCCGAAGCGCCCCTCGGGCTCGTTCATCTTCGCCGGCCCCTCGGGTGTCGGTAAGACCGAGCTCTCCAAGGCGCTGGCCGAGTTCCTCTTCGGCTCCGAGGACGCGCTGATCCAGCTCGACATGTCCGAGTTCCACGACCGGTACACGGTGTCCCGCCTCGTCGGTGCCCCTCCCGGCTACGTGGGCTACGACGAGGGCGGCCAGCTGACCGAGAAGGTCCGCCGCAAGCCGTTCTCCGTGGTCCTCTTCGACGAGATCGAGAAGGCCCACCCGGACGTGTTCAACACGCTCCTGCAGATCCTGGAGGACGGCCGCCTCACCGACGGTCAGGGCCGCATCGTGGACTTCAAGAACACGGTGATCATCCTGACCACCAACCTGGGCACGCGTGACGTGGCCAAGGCGGTGTCGCTGGGCTTCCAGGCGTCGGAGGACGTCGAGAGCAACTACGACCGGATGAAGGTCAAGGTCAACGACGAGCTGAAGCAGCACTTCCGCCCGGAGTTCCTCAACCGCATCGACGACACGATCGTCTTCCACCAGCTGCGCCAGGACGAGATCCTGCACATCGTCGACATCTTCACCGCGCGGATCGAGACCCAGCTCAAGAACAAGGACATGGGTCTCGAGCTGACCGACAACGCGAAGAAGTTCCTGGCGAAGAAGGGCTTCGACCCGGTCCTGGGCGCCCGGCCGCTGCGCCGGACGATCCAGCGCGAGCTGGAGGACACCCTGTCCGAGCAGATCCTCTTCAACGAGCTGCGCCCCGGCCAGATCGTGGTGGTGGACTGCGAGGGCGATCCGGAGAACATCGAGAAGTCGAAGCTGACCTTCACCGGTGCCGACCGCGGTGCCACGGTCCCCGACGCGGTGCCCGCCGACCTCGGCGCGGCCGCGACCGAGGAGTAAGCAGCACGATCTCTGGAACGGCCCGGCGCTTCGGCGCCGGGCCGTTCCGCGTTTATTCACTGGCCGCGGTACGGCGCCCCGGCCGATCATCAACCGCATGCAGGTACCTCAACGGCAGATCCGAGCGGTCCACACGGCCGACACGATCACCGTCTACCAGGCGTACTCCGCGAGCATTGCCGAGCCGGCCGTGCGCGCCGGCCGCTTCGTGGCGCCGTTCAAGCGGGACCGGATGACGTGGATCAAGCCGTCGTTCCTGTGGATGATGTACCGCTGCGGCTGGGGCGCGAAGCCCGGTCAGGAACGCGTCCTCGCCGTGGAGATCACCCGGGCCGGGTTCGAGTGGGCGCTGGCGCACGCGTGCATCAGCCACTACGAGAGCGGCGGCGAGACGCACGACGAGTGGGCGCGGCGGTTGCGGCGAAGTCCCGTGCGCGTGCAGTGGGACCCGGAGCGGACGATGCAGCTCGGTGCGCTGCCGTACCGCTCGCTGCAGCTCGGCCTGGGCGGCGAGGCCGTCCCCCGGTACGTGGACGAGTGGACGGTCTCGATCCGGGACGTGACCGACCTGGCCCATCGCGTGCAGTCCACCCGCGACCCGGCTCTGCTGCCGCCGGAGCGGCCCTACCCGCTCCCGGCCGACCTGGCGACCGCCATCGCGGCGTGACCAGGCCGACCGTGCGGGGCTAGGTCAGGGGTGGGAAGCGGGGTGGATGGTCGCCGGCCAGCACGAAGCGGTCCGCGTCGGAGTCCAGCGGCTCGACCAGCCCGTCCGTGACCAGCCCGGACAGGGCCCGCGCCCGCTGCACCTCGTCCGCCCAGACCGCGTCCAGCCGCTGCCGGGGCACCGGCCCGGTCGCGTGCCGCAGCACCTCCAGCAGCAGTCCCCGGACCTGCCGGTCGGTGCCCGCGTACTTCTGCGGCCGCCGGGTCGGACCCGCCGGCGCCGGCGCCCCGCTCTGCCGCCACGCGCACACCGCCTCGAACGGGCAGTCCGGGCAGCGCGGTGAGCGGGCCGTGCAGATCAGCGCCCCCAGCTCCATGAAGGCGATGCTCGCCCGGGCCGCGTGGGCCGGCTCGGTCGGCAGCAGCTCCGCCATCGCGGCCAGGTCAGCCGTCGTCGTGGTCGGCCCGGCGTCCGGGTCACCGGCGACCGCCCGGGACACGACCCGGCGGACGTTGGTGTCCACCACCGGGTGGCGTTGCCCGTACGCGAAGGTCGCCACCGCCCGGGCCGTGTACATCCCCACGCCGGGCAGCGCCAGCAGCTGCTCCAGGTCGTCGGGCACCTGCCCGCCGTGGCGTTCCACGATGGCCACCGCGCACGCGTGCAGCCGCATCGCCCGGCGCGGATAGCCCAGCCGGCCCCACATCCGGATGGCCTCGGACGGGGGATCCTCGGCCAGGGCCGCCGGTTCCGGCCAGCGTGTCATCCACGCCTGCCAGGCCGGGGTCACCCGGACCACCGGTGTCTGTTGCAGCATCACCTCGCTGACCAGCACCGCCCAGGCGCTGGTGCCGGGGACCCGCCAGGGCAGGTCGCGGGCGTTGGCGTCGTACCACTTGATGACCGAGTCGGCGAGCGTCATAACCGCACCAGCTTAGGATGCCGGAGTGAACGAGCTTGCCATCACCGTCATCGGTCCTGACCGGACCGGCATCGTCGCCGACGTCTCCGAGGCACTCGCCGGGGTCGGGGCCAACCTGTCCGACTCCACCATGACCCGGTTGCGCGGACACTTCGCGATGACCCTGATCTGCACCGGCGCCGCCGCCGACGATGTGGAGAAGGCGCTGGCCCCGCTGAGCGGGCTGCTGGCGGCCGTCCGGGCGGTTGCTCCCGAGGCGGACACGGACGCGGCGGGGGAGCCGTACCTGGTCAGCGTGCACGGGGCCGACCGGCTCGGGATCGTCGCGGCCGTCACCCGGGTGGTCGCCGCCGCCGGCGGCAACATCACCGACCTCACCACCCGCCTGACCGGACCGCTCTACGTCCTGATCGCCGAGGTCGACCTGCCGCCGGGCGCCGGCGACGACCTGGCCGCCCGCCTCGCCGTGGCCGCGCAGGAGCTGGGCGTCGAGGTGACCCTGCGACGGGCCGAGTCGGACGTCCTGTGAGCGACGCCCTGGCCGACTGGAAACCCGACGTGCTCGGCGTCGAGGGCAAGGTGCTGCCCGTGGTCACCGCCCCGGCCGGCGTGCTCAGCAGCGTCGGCGCCGAGGTCGACCCGGCCGACCCGGCGGTCGTGCAGCTCGCCGCGGACCTGGTCGCCACCATGCGGGTCTCGCCGGGCTGCGTGGGCCTGGCCGCGCCCCAGGTCGGGGTGGGTGCCCAGGTGTTCGTCGTGGACGTGACCGAGCACCCGAAGACGGTGACCGCGCACGGCACGTTCGTGCTGTGCAACGCCCGGGTCGTCGAGGCGAGCCGGTGGCGGCCGGGCCGGGAGGGCTGCATGTCCGTGCCGGATCTGACCGGCGACGTGAAACGCGCCGGCCGGGTGGTGGTCGAGGCCGTCCTTCCGGGTACGGGTGAGCCGGTGCGGCTGACCACGGACGCGTTCGAGGCGCGGGCGCTGCAACACGAGATCGACCACTGCGCCGGAAAACTCTTCCTCGACCGGGTCGCCGGTGCGCACGCCGTCTACCAGCGCAAGGTCTATCTCTAACGATCAGCGCGCGAGACGGTGTCGCATTATCGGCGCGTCGCGGCAGTCATGCCCCCTTCGCGGGGATACCGTGCACCCATCATGCGTTCGACGGTCGGTCCCCTTCCTTCCGCCGTGTACTGGCGGCGTCGCGCTGTGGTGCTCGGAGCACTGCTGCTCGGCGTCATCGTGCTGTTCGTGTCCTGCTCCGGCGGGGACGACAAGGACAGCAATCGCGGCAAGGGCGCTTCCTCGCAGGCGCCGCTCACGCCTTCCTCGGCGTCGAACACCCCCGAGGAAGAGCCGTCCTTCACCGACCCCGGGCCGGGCGCGGGCAACCCGTCGCTGCCGGACCCGGGCGAGCTGACCGCCAGCGGCGCGGGCGCCAACCCGTCGGCCGGCACCGGCGCCAACCCGGGCGACGGCACCCAGGGCGGTGTGCAGGGCGGCACGACCGACACGAACGTGGCGGCGGCCGGTGGCGTGTGCACCGACGCGGAGATGTCCCTGACGCCGATCCCAGCCGTGACCACGGTCCGCCGTGGTGCCCCGCTGGCCGTCCGCCTCAAGATCAAGAACATCTCGGCCCGTACGTGCACCCGCGACGTGGGCCCGGACCTCCAGGAGCTCTACCTCGGCCAGGGCGCCGGCCGGGTCTGGTCCTCGGACACCTGCAGCACCGTCAAGGGCTCCGAGGTCCGCACATTCCCGCCGAGCGGGGAACGCGAATACAACGTGACCTGGAACGGCAAGCAGGCCAACAAGTGCGCGGGCGGACTGGCCACGGGCACGGCCCCGGCCGCGGGCGTCTACGAGCTGCGTTTCCGGCTGGGCGCCAAGGTCAGCGCCCCGGTCACCATCACCATCAACGCCTGACCGAGCGCGTCGGGTAGGTCCGTCGCTCTGCGGCGCCTGACTTCTCACCCGCACGAGGTTCACACCAGGCTTGCCGGTCAGGTTTTCGAACGGGTTGTGCCGGCGGGTCGCAGGCGCGGGCGCGGTCGAATTACCACGCGTTGAGCGACTGGAGTGAGCCGGGAGCTGGTGAGAAGCCAGGCCCGTGGCCGGGCTATGCCGGCCGGGCCGGGCGCTCGTAGAGGAACTCCGTGCCGTCCTCTTCGTCCCACTGCTCGCCGACGTGCTCGAAGCCGAACCCCGCGATGGTCGCCAGCGAGGCGACGTTCTGCGGGCTGATGCTCGCCCGCACAGTCACCACCGACTCCTCGGCAGCCGCCCAGCGCAGCAGCTCGGTCACCATGGCCTTCGCATATCCGCGCCTGCGGTGAGCCGGGTCCGTGCTGTAGCCGATCTCGACCATGCCGGCGCTGTCCGGCGGCCCGTGGAAGCCGCCCGCCCCCACCACCACACCGTCGGGCACGGAGACAGCCGCGCGGACGATCCAGTCGGCGGACGTCGGGTCCCCGGCGATCTGGTCGAGGCGCAGGCGCCAGAGCCAGGTCACCTCATCGCTGAGGAACCACTTCGTGAGCGGGATGCCGGTCGCCGTGCTGGCAGCCGCCAGGTCGCCGGCCAGCAGTGCTTCGAGGACCGGGGGTGGCAGGCGTACGAAGCGCACTGTCGGCTGGTCGGCGCTCATTCGGAGCCGTGGTACGTGCCGGTGTCGTCGGTGTCGTCCGCGAAATCGGCGAAGTCCATGTTGCCGATAGCCAGGTTGGCCGAGACGTCCGTGAACGACGCCGGCCGTACCCGGAATGTCCGGCCCGGCTCCTCGGCGAGGTCGATCGCGAGCAGCGGGTGCTCGTCGTCGGTCAGGGCGACCTGGTCGGCCAGGAACAGGTAAGCCAGCTTGTCGTCCTCGCTCGCGGCGGCGTCCGCCTCCACCAGGTTCTGGATCGTCACCCCCGCGTACGCCGGGTCGCTGACGTAGGTGGCGCTGCGGTGGGCTCCCTCGCTGCGCATCACTGCCCGCAGCTCGTCCCAGGCCGCATCGTCGCTGAAGTCCGCGCGCAGGACCAGGGAGGTCAGGTCGTTGGGCGCGGGCAGGGGTGTGGGGATAGCAGTCATGGTGAAGCGAAGCCTAGACGTAACGCTCGAGGATCGAGGCCTCGGCCAGGCGGGACAGGCCCTCGCGGACTCCGCGGGCGCGCGCGTCGCCCACCCCTTCCACCGCCTGCAGGTCTTCGACCGTGGCGCCGAGCAGGCGTTGCAGGCTGCCGAAGTGGTCGACGAGACGCTCGACGATCTGGGCCGGCAGGCGGGGCACCTTGGCCAGCAGGCGGAAGCCGCGGGGGCTCACGGCCGCGTCCAGGGCGTCGGAGGCGCCCGCGTAGCCGATCGCCTTGGCCACCGCGACCAGGTCGATCATCTCGGTGGCGGTCAGCAGGTCGAGCTCGACCAGGGCCTCGTCCAGCGTGCGGGCCTTGCGCCCGGTCGGCAGGTAGTCCCGGATGACCAGCGTGCGGTCGGAGTCGACGCCGGCCATCAGCTCGTCGAGCTGCAGGGCCAGCAGGCGGCCGTCGGTGCCCAGCTCGACCACGTAGCCGGAGATCTCGTCGGCGATGCGGCGGACCATTTCGAGGCGCTGCACGACCGCCACCGCGTCGCGGACGGTGACCAGGTCTTCGATCTCCAGCGCGGAGAGCGTGCCGGAGACCTCGTCGAGGCGCAGCTTGTAGCGCTCGAGGGTGGCCAGGGCCTGGTTGGCGCGCGACAGGATGGCCGCGGAGTCGTCCAGAACGTGCCGCTGGCCGTTCACATACAGCCCGATGATGTGCATCGACTGGCTGACCGAGATCACCGGGAAGCCGGACTGCTTGGCGACCCGCTCGGCGGTGCGGTGCCGGGTGCCCGACTCCTCGGAGTGGATGCCCGGGTCGGGCATCAGGTGCACGGCGGCCCGGACGATGCGGGTGCCGTCGCTGGAGAGCACCACCGCGCCGTCCATCTTGCACAGCTCGCGCAGGCGGGTCGCGGAGAACTCCACGTCGAGCGGGAAACCGCCGGTGCAGATCTGCTCGACCACCGCGTCGTAACCGAGCACGATCAGCGCGCCGGTGCGGCCGCGCAGGATGCGCTCGAGGCCGTCGCGCAGGGCGGTGCCCGGAGCCATCAGGGCGAGGTTGGCGCGCAGCGGATCTCCGCTGACTCCACCGCCGGTCAGGCCGGGCGTCGTCGGGGTCATCGGACGGGCTGCCGAACCGTTGACGCCGGCAGCAGCGCCATTGGCATGGCGGTTTGATGAGGCATCGCGGTCGAGCGGCACCTGTACATTCTACGGACTCGTATCCAGGTCAACGAGCCGCGGTTCGGCCGGGGCTCCAGAGCGTGATCGACGGTCACTGCCGGTGAGCGTGCGGCGCGGCTCATTCGGCGGACGCCCGGGCTGCCCACTGCACCGCGGTCTGCAGGTCGCCCACCTCGACGACGCGCATGCCCTTGGGTGGGCTGTCGCCCTCGCCGGTGCCGTACCCGGGTGGGACCAGAGCGAACCGGAAGCCCAGCCGGGCCGCCTCGGCCAGCCGCCGCCCGATCGCGCCGACCCGGCGGACCTCGCCGGTCAGCCCGACCTCGCCGATCGCCACCAGGTGCGGGGCCATCGCCAGGTTGAGCGCGCCGGAGGCCACCGCCAGGGCCATCGCCAGGTCGGCCGACGGCTCGGTGACCCGGATGCCGCCGACGGTGGCCGCGAAGACCTCCCGGTCATGCAGCTTGATCTTTTCCATCCGGCGCTGCAGCACCGCCAGCACCATGGCCAGCCGGGCGCTGTCGAGCCCGGAGACGGTGCGCCGGGGCGAGCCCTGCACCTGGGCGCCGATCAAGGCCTGCACCTCGGTGACCATCGCCCGGCGGCCCTCCATCGCCACGGTGACGCAGGTGCCCGGGACCGGCTCGTTGTAGCGGGTGAGGAACAGCCCGGACGGGTCGGCGAGGCTGACGATGCCGGTCTCGTGCATCTCGAAGCAGCCCACCTCGTCGGCCGGGCCGTAGCGGTTCTTCACGCCGCGGACCAGGCGCAGCGACGAGTGCTTGTCGCCCTCGAAGTGCAGCACCACGTCGACCAGGTGCTCGAGCACCCGCGGCCCGGCGACCGAGCCGTCCTTGGTGACGTGCCCGACCAGCACGGTGGCCACCCCGCGCTCCTTGGCGATGCTCACCAGCGCCGCGGTGACGGCGCGGACCTGGGTGACACCGCCGGGCACGCCCTCGGTGCCCGGGGCGGAGATGGTCTGCACCGAGTCGATGATCAGCAGGCCGGGCTTGACCGCGTCGAGGTGGCCGAGGACCGCGCCGAGGTCGCTCTCGGAGGCGAGATAGAGATTGTCGTGCAGCGCGCCGAGCCGCTCGGCGCGCAGCCGCACCTGGCTGACCGACTCCTCGCCGCTGACCACCAGCGAGGGGGTGTTGGTGCCGGCGGCCCACTGCTGGGCGACGTCGAGCAGCAGGGTCGACTTGCCGACGCCGGGCTCGCCGGCCAGCAGCACCACCGCGCCCGGCACCAGACCGCCGCCGAGCACCCGGTCGAGCTCGCTCACGCCGCTGGGCACGGCCTTGGCCGGGGCGGCACTGATGGTCTTGATGGGACGGGCCGGCTCGGACGGCATCCGCGAACTGACCACCCGGCCGGACACCACGGGACCGGTCAAGGTGGACTCGATGATCGAGCCCCACTCGTTGCACTCGGGGCAGCGGCCCAGCCACTTGGGCGGCTGGTGCCCGCACGCGTCGCACTGATAGGCAGGCCGCGGCTCAGAGCGGGCGCGGGACGGAGTGCGGGAAGTCGTCACACCAGTCACGCTAGCCCGCCGGTATGACAAAGCGGGGACTTACTCCCCTTCGCCGAGATTCTCCTCGGGAGCGAGGCCGGGCGCCCGCGACGCCGGGCTCAGCGGGATGGCCATCGGCGCCTGCAGGACCAGCGGCTGCGCGCCGTTGCTGAACTCGAACACCAGGTTGATCGACTGACCCGGGACGAGCTTGCCGCTCAGGCCGATGGCCTGCAGCTTCTCGGCGTCCGCGGGCAGGAAGGTGGCCGCGCCGAGCGGTCCGATCTCGATCCGGGCCGGCCGCGCCGTGGCCCCCGCCGGGGTGGGCGCGGTCGAGGGCGCCTCGCCCGGGCTCGGGTTGGTGCTCGGGTCCGGGCTGGGGATCTGGTTGCTGTTCTGGTCGTCCTCGGTGTCCGAGGGCCGGCTGCCGGACGGCTCCGGGATGGCCGTCGACGGCGCGGAGGGGGCGGTCGAGGCGCCGCCGACGAGGCCGACGGACCGCGCGGAGACGACGGCGTCCTTCTCCGTGGCGGCGGTGGCCGGCTGGCTGCTGATCAGGACGGTGATGGCCTGCCGGGTCTGGTTGTAGAGGCCCAGCTGCAGGGGTGCGGTGGCACCGGCCGGGTAACCGGTGGTGCCGTCGTACGCGACCGCGAGGTTGCGGATGTAGACCGAGGCATCGGAGTTCTGTGAGTTCACGCCGTAGACCGACGGGTTCTTGACAGAGGTCTCGGCGACCTGGCCGGCGCTGCAGCCGGCGAGTGCGATGGCGGCCAGCGTGGCGACACCCGTGGCCACAGCGGCGCGGCGGGTTCCCGGCGAGCGCATCACAGTCCTCCAAGAAACTCGAGAATGCTCCGCGGATCAGCCTAGAGGGCGTGGATCCGGCGCGTACGGCGACCCGTCCATTCACACCACCCGGCCGCTGAACACGAGCAGCACGACGTCCAGGAGTGCCACCACGATGACCGATCGAAACATGGCGACCTGCCGGGTGCCACGGCGGAGGGCCTGCTGACCCGCGTACCAGCCCAGCGGCAGGACCACGACGGCGGCCGCGGCGACCGCGAGGCCCGGCCACGACGGCGGCCCGTCCGGTCCGAAGACCAGGGTGAGGGTCGCGGCCAGCAGCAGACCCGCCGCCGCGAACTGGGATCCGGTCGCGCCGAGGCGGTGCGGCAGCCCGACGACGCCAGTCGCGGCGTCGTCGGCGAGGTCGGGCAGCACGTTGGCGAAGTGCGCCCCGCCGCCGAGCAGCGCGCCGGCGGCGACCAGCCAGGCCGGCGGCCAGGGATGCCCGGGCAGGGCGAGCACCACGAAGGCGGGCATCAGCCCGAAAGCCACCAGATACGGCAGGACGGACAGCGGGGTGGACTTGAGCGGCCAGTCGTAGAGCAGCGCGAAGATCCCGACCAGCGTGACGCAGATCGCGGCAGCTGCCCCGAAGGGCAGCCCGAGCAGGGGGATGGCCAGCGAGGCGACCAGGCCCGCGACTCCCACGGTACGGCGGGAGACCACCCCGGAGGCCACAGGTTTGTCGGTCCGCCCGGCCACCCGGTCCCGATCGGCGTCCAGCCAGTCGTTCACCCAGCCCACCGAGAGCTGGGTGGCCCCGATGGCGGCGGCGACGCCGAGCACGCTCCAGCCCCGATGCCCCACCCCGACGGCGAGCAGAGTCATGGCCAGCGTGACGGCTCCGCCCGGTTCGGGATGGGAGGCCTTGAGCAGAGCGACGGGTCGGAACATGAAAGCAGTGTGGTGGTTGTGACCCACTCGTGCCACGCTCGATCACATGCCCCCGCTGCCCCGCAATGATCCTCGTCAGTACGACGACCTGGCCGGCGAGTGGTGGCGGCCCGGTGGAGGCTTCGAGATCCTGCACTGGCTGGCCCGGGCCCGCGGCGCGCTGGTGCCGCCCGCGCAGCGCCCGGCGGCGATCCTGGTCGACGCGGGATGCGGCGGCGGCCTGCTGGCCCCGCACGTCGAGCGGCTCGGCTACCGGCATGTCGGCGTCGATCTGCGCCGCGCCGGGCTGGAGCAGTCCGCGGCCCGGGGGGTGACCCCGGTGACCGGCGACATCACCGCGTTGCCGCTGGCGGACGGCTCGGCCGACGTGGTGGTGGCCGGCGAGATCCTCGAACACGTCACCGACCTGCAGGCCGCGGTGGCCGAGCTGTGCCGGGTGCTGCGGCCGGGCGGGCTGCTGGTGCTGGACACGGTCAACGGCACCTGGGCCGGCCGGTTCCTGACGGTCACCCTCGGCGAGCGCTTCGGCGTGGCGCCGGTCGGCCTGCACGATCCGGACCTGTTCGTCGATCCGGGCGAGCTGACCATGGAATGCGCCAAGCACGGCGTCCAGCTGCTGGTCCGCGGACTGCGTCCGAGCGTGGCCGGGCTGATCCGGTGGCTGTTCCTGCCCACCGGTCCCACGGCGGGTCCGCTGGGCCGGATGATCCCGACCCGTTCCACCGCAGTGGTCTACCAGGGCATGGGCCGTAAACAGGGGGAGATGGCATGACGACTGTCGAGGAGGCGCGCAGGCTGGCGCCGCGGTTCGCGGCCCGGGCCGCGGAGCACGACCGGGAGGGTGTGTTCCCGGCGGACGACTTCGCCGACCTGCGCCGCTCCGGCATGTTCGGGCTGATGGTGCCCGAGCGGCTGGGCGGCGCCGGAGCGGGCTTCGCCGACTACGCGGCGGTCGCCTACGAGCTGGCCCGGGGCAACGGTGCCACGGCGCTCATCTTCAACATGCACGCCTCGGTCACCGGCGCGCTCGGCGGCGTCACCAACGAGCTGGCCGAAGCGCTGGGCCTGCCACCCGAGGCACTGGAGGCCCGCGACCGCTATCTGCGCGCGGCCGCCGAGGGCAGCTGGTACGCGGTGGCGATGAGCGAACGCGGCGCCGGGTCCCGGCTCTCACAGATGACCACGAGTTACGAGGAGACCGACGAGGGTTTCCACATCAAGGGCGCCAAGACGTTCTGCTCGGGCGCGGGGCACGCGGACGCGTACCTGGTGGCGGCCCGCAGCGTGGCCGACCCGGACAAGGTCTCCCAGTTCCTGGTCCCGCCGGGTGAGGGCCTGACCGTCGAGCGGACCTGGGACGCGCTGGGCATGCGGGCGACCGGCTCCAACGACGTGCACATCGACGTCACCGTCCCCGCCACAGCCCTGCTCGGCGGGGTGGAGGGGCTGGCGCTCGTGGTCGCCCAGCTGGCCCCGCACTGGATGGTGGCCAGCTACGCGGCCGTCTACGTGGGGGTGGCCCGGGCGGCGGTGGACGCGGCGGTCGAGCACGTCACCGCCCGGGGGCTCGGGCACCTGCCGGCCGTACGGGCGCGGATCGGGCGCGCGGACGCGGCTGTCGCGGCCGCGCACCTGGCCGTCATGGAGGCCGCCCGCCGGGTCGACGAGGAGCCGGGCGAGGCGGAGACCAACCGCTGGGTGTGGCGGGCCAAGCTGCTGGCCGGCACGACGGCGGCGGAGGTGGCCGCCTCGATGCTGGAGGCGGCGGGCACCTCGGCGATGCGGCGCGGGCACCCGCTCGAACGCCTCTACCGCGACGCCCGGGCCGGATCACTGCAGCCCGCGACCTCCGACGTGTGCGCGGACTGGCTCGGCGTCGAGGCCTTGGGCGGTGATCCGGACTCGCAAGGCTCCGCCCCGCGGTGGTGAACGCTTTTCGCGGGTAAAGCACCAGTCGGCGGGGTTCGGCCTGGGGAGGCACAAGTGAAAAGAATCGGTCAGGCAGTGATCGCCGGCCTGGGTACGGCATTGCCGCCGGCAGCGGCACAGGACGACCTGTGGGAGGGCTTCTTCTCGCAGCACTACACGGGCGGCCGCCGCGGACTGGCGAAGCGGATCTTCGCCAACTCCGGGGTACGCACGCGGCAGGCGGCGGTCAGCCCGCTGCTGGAGGACGTCTCCGGCTGGTCCACCGAGCGCCGGATGCGCCGCTACCAGGTGGAGGCCATGCCCCTGGCCAAGGAGGCGGTCGGCCGGGCCCTCACCGAAGCGGGTGTCGCCGCCGACGAGCTGGGCATGCTCGCTGTCTGTTCCTGCACCGGCTACGCGACGCCCGGCCTGGACATCCTGCTGGCCCGCGACATGGGGATGGCGCCGTCGTTGCAGCGGCTCTTCGTCGGGCACATGGGCTGCTACGCCGCGCTGCCGGGCCTCGGCACGGCCGGCGACTACGTCGCGGCCCGCGGCCTTCCGGCGCTGCTGCTCTGCGCCGAGCTGACCAGCCTGCACATCCAGCCCCCGGACTCGCGGGCGGACATCCAGCAGATCGTGTCGCACGCGCTCTTCTCGGACGCCGCGGCCGCCGTCGTGCTCACCCCGGAGAGCAGACCCGGAGGGTACGTCGTCAGCGACGTCGCCGCGCTCACGGACACCACCACGGCCGGCCACATGACCTGGGACGTCACCGACCTCGGCTTCCGCATGGGCCTGTCACCGCAGGTCCCCGACGTCCTGGCGCTGCACGTCCGCGCCATGGTCGACGACCTGCTGACCCGCAACAACCTGACGATCGAGGACGTGGACGGCTGGGCGGTGCACCCCGGCGGCCCGAAGATCCTCGACGTGGTGCAGGAACAGCTCGGTCTGACAACCGAGGCGATGACGGCGTCCCGGGAGGTGCTGGCCACGTACGGGAATTGCTCGTCCCCGACGGTATTGCTGGTCCTGGACGCGCTGCGGCGCAGGCCGCAGCCGCCGCGCCGGATCGTGATGCTGGCGTTCGGGCCGGGTCTCACGCTCTATGGCGTCCTGCTCGACACGCCCTAGGGTTGTCGGGTGCGAGAGGACCGGGTTGCGGGCGCAACGCTCTACGCGTTCGCCCTGGTCCTGCTCCTGGCCGGGGGTGTGTGGTTCGTGCGCGCGGCCCCGGAGGTGGGAGAGGACCCCGCGGTGGTGGCCGGCCGGGCCACGGTCGAACGGCTGCTGCCCGACCTGCCCCGGCAGGCCGGCGCCGAGACGATGGTGCTGGCCGCGGGCGGGCGCAAGGAACTCAACACGTCGGTGGTCGGCGGCGCGTACGCGCTGGCGATGCTGTGCGTGGGCGACGGCCAGGTCCGGGTACGGCTGAGCGCGACGGGTGAGGACTCGGGGCGGGCGGTGCCGTGCTCGGCGAAGGAGCCGGAGCCGGTGGAGCTGACGGTCGGTCTGGCGGACGACCTCTTCATGGCAGTGTCGGCAGAGACCCGAGGCGCCGCGGTCTTCCGCTGGCGCGTCATCCGGACCCGCTCCTACTGACTCGTTTCACGAACCGGCCGTCTCGCGGGCTGGTGCGTTTCGCGTGGAGGTCCCACTCCCGTCCGTTTCGCGGGGCTGATCCTGTCGCGAGGGCTGGGCCATTAGTGGGCTGGCCGTTCGCCGGTTGACCGCGTGTCGCGGACTGGGCTGGTCTTCGCGCGGGTTCAGCTGTCGCGGGATGAGCTCTTGCCTGGGCTGGCCTGTCCGCGGGAGTCGGCCGGTCGCGGGGCTGGGCCGCCTCGGAAGCTTTCCGTCTCGCATTTGCTGCGGCTCATGACAAGCGTCACTTACCGGTCGATCGTGCCGGCCTCATTCCGCCGGTCGAAGCCCCCGGGCGGATCGCTTGTCACGGAGCGTCAGAGCCGGGCGAGGTCGGGGCGGAAGTCCTCGATCGAGAAGGTCCGAGCGATCTTGCGGACGATTTCACCCCCGCGGTTGACCAGCAGGACCGCCGCGGTGCCGTCGGGGGTGCCGAGGTGGAGCCCCGCGCGGAGCTCCCCGGTGGGGTCACGCAGTGCGCGGGCCGACTTGGGCTGAGTCTGGGGCGTGGCGTTCGTCGGCGGGGCGCCACCGGTCTGCCCGGCGGCGGCACCGGCGACGACCGTCACCACGGCGATCCCGGGCGGCGCCGCGGCGGTGGTGTCGGCCACCAGGCCGGCGCAGTCGCAACCGTCGGTGAGCAGCACGACCGCCGGCAACTGGGCCCGCAACGGTACGGTCTTGCCGTCGCCGCCCATCAACTCCAGGGCGGGCAGGGTGTCACCGCGGTCGTCGGTCGTGGTGGCCGTGCGCTGGGTGGCCGGTGAACGGGACGGCCCGGGCCAGGCCGAGGCGAACAGGCTGGCCACAGTGACCAGGACGGCCATCGAGATGATCAGGACCGGGGCGCGCAGGCAGGCAGCGCCGACCCGGCGGAGGACGCGCATGCCGGGACGGTCGGTGAAGCGCTGCCAGCGGGTGCGTTCCAGCGACCGGTGCAGCTCGGCCTGGACGGCGCTGACCTCCTCGGACAGCTCGGAGAGGTCATCCGGGATGACGATGACGCCCCACTCCTCGGGGAGGTCCGGCAGACCGTCAGGGGAGCCGCCATCGGGCGGCCAGTTGCCGCCGTTGTCGCTCATACTGCCCACGATTCACCCTCCCCCCTGCCGACGAGTCTCGCGTGGCCGGGGACCTGCGTCCAGCCTCCCCCAAGCACGCCCTCGACCGCCAGTGGTGGGCGGTTCCGGTCGCTAGCGATAAGCTTGACCTCGCAAACGCTTCAGGTCCGGAATATCCGACTCGCTGAGTCAAGTGGTCACGACGTAGTCACCCTCCGTTACTGAGGCAGCTCTTCGCCCGCATGTCAAGCGGTAGAAAGACGGCTCACAGGGCCTCTGAGCTGCACTAACAGTCACGGCCAGGGTGGGACATCGCTGCCTGAGCGTGTTACCCTAGACACAGCGAAAGGGGTTTCGAACCTATGGTTTTCAGTGTCGGCGAGACCGTTGTTTACCCCCACCACGGGGCCGCACTCATCGAGGCAATCGAGACTAGGGTCATCAAGGGCGAGCCGAAGCAATATCTCGTTCTGCGAGTCGCCCAGGGCGACCTTACTGTCCGGGTGCCCGCTGAGAACGCCGAGATCGTCGGCGTGCGCGAAGTGGTCGGCGAGGAGGGCCTGGGCAAGGTCTTCGACGTCCTCCGCGCACCGCACACCGAGGAGCCGACCAACTGGTCGCGGCGTTACAAGGCCAATCTCGAGAAGCTCGCCAGCGGCAACCCGCTGAAGGTCGCCGAGGTCGTCCGCGACCTCTGGCGTCGTGAGCGCGAGCGTGGTCTCTCGGCTGGGGAGAAGCGCATGCTCGCCAAGGCCCGCGACATCCTCGTCGGTGAGGTGGCCCTCGCCGAGAAGAGCACCAAGGACGAGGCGGAAGTCCTCCTCGACAAGGTGCTCACCGAGGCCTGACGTTCCCACCACCTCAGCACCACCCCCACGGTGACAGCAGCCGAACAGGACCGCGACGTGACCGCGCAGCTCAACGCTCGCGGTGACGTCGCGGTCCTCGTTCCGGCCGCCGGTGCAGGTCTGCGCCTGGGCCCGGGCGGGCCGAAGGCCCTGCGCCTGCTCGCCGGGGAGCCCCTTCTCGTTCACACGGTCAGGCGCATCGCGGCAGCCCCGTCGGTGCGCCTGATCGTCGTGGCCGCCCCGGCCGCTGAGCTCGACGCGGTCCGCGCGCTGCTCGCCCCGGTCGCCGCGGTGACCGTGGTCGCGGGCGGCGCCGAACGGCAGGATTCGGTGGCGGCGGCACTGGCAGTCGTGCCGGAGGACATCGGGATCGTGCTGGTGCACGACGCGGCGCGAGCTCTTACGCCGCCGGAGCTGATCGAGTCGGTCGCGGCTGCGGTTCGAAGTGGGCGGCCGGCGGTGATCCCGGTTCTGCCGGTGGTCGACACCATCAAAGAGGTCGGGCTCGTCGACCCCGTTGATCTTGCTGCACGCGCCGACCTCGGATCCGTCGGCCCTGCCGATCCGGCTGACCAGGCGGATGTCGCCCACCCCGCGGGTCGTGCTGACCTCGCGGGCGGCGTCCACGCTGCGGGCCTCGCCCACCCCGCGGATCGCGCCCACGCTGCGGGCCTCGCCCACCCCGCGGATCGCGCCGACCCCGCGGGCGGCGCCCACTCTGCGGACCTCGCGGTCTCGGCGGATCGAGCGGACCCGGCTGGTCCTACCGACCCGGCCGATTCTGCCGACCCGGCGGATTCGGGTCGTGCGGTGGATGCCGACCCCGACCGCGCAATAGCCGGTCCCGTCAGCCTCGCCCCCGCTCCCACGCCGGTTGAGGTTGTGCTCGGGACGGTTGATCGGTCTGTTTTGCGGAGTGTGCAGACGCCGCAGGGGTTTCGGCGGGATGTGCTTGCTGCCGCGCATGCTGCCGGGCTCGGCGCGCATACCGACGATGCCGGGATGGTCGAGAAGGCCGGCGTTCCGGTCACCTGCGTTCACGGGTCCGAGCTCGCCATGAAGATCACCCGTCCGCTGGACCTGGTGATCGCCGAGGCGCTGCTGCACGTAGCCTGACGCGGTGACTTCTGTGAGCCCGCCCGGTCAGCGTGTCGGGATCGGTACTGATGTGCACGCCTTCGATCCGGGGCGGGTCTGCTGGGTGGCCGGCCTCATGTGGCCCGGTGAGTCCGGGCTGGCCGGGCATTCCGACGCTGATGT
Organism: Actinoplanes sp. NPDC004185; assembly: GCF_053603475.1. NCBI lineage: Bacteria > Bacillati > Actinomycetota > Actinomycetes > Micromonosporales > Micromonosporaceae > Actinoplanes > Actinoplanes sp. NPDC004185. The sequence goes on from NZ_JBSGFR010000018.1 coordinate 63,191, forward strand.
CGCCGCCCACGCCGCCTGTGATGCGCTGCTCAGCGCCGCCGGGCTCGGTGATCTCGGCAGCAACTTCGGCACCGCCGAGCCTGAGTGGGCCGGCGCCGCCGGGGTGACGTTGCTGGCCGAGACCGTTCGGCGGCTGGCCGAGCATGGCTACGCGGTCGGCAACGTGTCGATTCAGGTCATCGGGAACAGGCCGAAGATCGGTAAGCGTCGCGAGGAGGCCCAGCAGGTGCTTTCCGCGGCGGTCGGTGCGCCGGTCACCGTCTCCGGCACCACCACCGACGGGCTCGGGCTCACCGGGCGTGGTGAAGGGCTCGCTGCTGTCGCCACCGCGCTGATCTATTCGGTCTGAGGCCGCCCCGGGCAGGGTGATCTCGCGGTGGAAGACCTACGCTCGATGGGTGTCGAGCGAGCCCACGTCCCAGTCCGAGCCGGAAACCACCCCTGAGGAGTACCGGCAGCGGGCCCTCCTGATGGCTGACCTCGGCCGCTACGACGAGGCGGTCGGGGAGATCGCCAGTGGACTGGCCGCCGCGCCTGATGACGCCGCGCTGCTGACCACGTTGGCGCGGGTGCACCTGGCCGCGGCGCAGCCGGTGGATGCGCTGGCTGCCGCAGACCGGGCCGTCGCGGCCGCCCCCGGGACGGTGGGACCGCTGGTCGCGCGGGCGATGGCGTTGGCCGACGAGCGGCGGTTCGGCGAGGCGGCCGAGGTGGCGGCGGCCGTCCTGGCGGCCTGGCCGGCTGACCCGTACGCGCAGCGCACCGGGGCGGCCCTGCTGAGTGAGGCGCGCAACGGCCAGGACGCGCTCAATGCCGCGTGGAACGGGGTACGGCTCACCCCGACCGACGCCGAAGCGCACCTGGTGCTGGCGGTGGTGGCGGCCCGGCTGCGGTTGTTCGACCTGGCGCAGCGGGCGTACGGGGAAGCCCTCGACCTCGACGCCACGATCGGCGACGCGCAGCAGGACGTCGGCGTGGTCCGGCTGGAACGCCGCCGGTGGGCGCTGGCCCTCGAGAGCCTGGCCGACGCCGCCCTGCCCGTTCCGGAGCCGGTCGCCGAGGAGGTGCCGGCCCCGCCGCCGCCTCCGGTCATCCGGCCGGCCGGGCCGGTGCTGGACCGCTCGGCGCTGGTCGCGGACACGTTCCGGCAGGCCGTGCTGTACGGCAGCAACGGCGTGCTGATCGCCGCTGTGCTCGCCGCGGTGATGACCACCGCCAGCACCGGCGTGGCCCGGATGTGGGGCGGGGTCATCGGTGTGGTGGTCGTGGTGGCCGTCGCCGTCTGGCTGACGCGTGCTCTGCCGGTCCCGATCGGGGTTGCGCTCGGGGAGATCCGCGGCTCGGGCCGGCTGGTCACCGCGGTCTATGCGACGGCGCTGGCACCGCTGGGCCTGGTGGCCTTCGCGGTGTTCGGCGGCGTCATCCCGTTGGTCATCGCGATGCTCGTCGCTGCCGCCGCCGAGCTCGCCGTCCTGACCCAACGCCGATAAGGGCGATCTGATACAGGTGAGGTCGGCCCGACGCAGGTGAGGTCAGGCTGATGCGAGTTGGGGCGGCTTGATGCGGGTGAGGTCGGCCTGATGCGGGACGCCCGTCAGGCTGCGGTGTCAGGCGGCGGCCGGCATCGCGCCGCCGGGTTCGGTGGTGGCGAGGGCTGTGCGTACTGCTGTTTCGGCTCGGCCGGCGGCGCCGAGGGCGTCCAGGGCCAGCAGCGCCGCCCCCACAGCCGGCGGCGTGTCCAGGACGCCGACCCGTACCTGGGGGGCTTGCGCCACCGCTCCCCGGACCACCTGGTCATGCAGGACCGGATGCTGCGCCCGCAGGACCCCGCCGCCCAGTACCAGCGCGTGCGGTTCGTCCAGCAGCCCGAGCCGGTTGGCCGCCACCCGATGCTGGGCCAGGATCTCCGTCACCTGACGATCGACCAGCTGCCCGGCCACCCGATCCCCCTCGGTGGCGACCTTGAACAACAGCGGCGTCAGCTCGCGCACCCGGACCGGGTTCAGCTCGCCCAGGTGCAGGGCGATGCTCACCTCCTCCACAGTCGAGTAGCCGAAGTGGTTCGCGACCGCCGGCGACAGGGACGTCTCGTCGCCGCGGCCGTCTTCGCCTCGGGCGGCCATGCGCAGGGTGTGGTCGGCCAGGTCGTGGCCGCCGCCCCAGTCTCCCGAGATCGGGCCCAGGGCCAGGAACCTTGCCGTGCGTCCGTCGGCGGCCCGGCCCACGCAGTTCGTGCCCGCGCCGCAGACGACCGCGATCGCGTCCGGCATCGAGGTGCCCGCCCGCATGAGGGCGAAGCAGTCGTTGTCCACGATCGTCCGTGCGGTCCAGGACTGCGCTTCGATCGCCGTGTGCAGGCGCTGGACCTCGATCGGCAGGTCGGCGCCGGCCAGGTAGACCGCGGCCAGGTCGATCGGCGTTCCCGGGGCCAGTCCGGCGTCGGTGCGGGCCGCGGCGACAAGGTCCCGCAGCACCTCGATCGTGCCGGTCAGTCCGAGGATGTGCGGGGAGCTGGTCGGTCCTCGGACGAAGCCGAGGATCTCGCCCTCCGCCGTGCCGAGGACGACGTCCGTCTTGGAGTTGCCGCCGTCCACGGCCAGGTACAGCGGCTTCATCGAGCCCAGGCCAGGTGCTGCGCACCCGCGGCGAGCAGCTTGCCGGTCAGCGCTTCGGCGTCCTCGTGCTGGCCGATCAGGGGGTGGGCGAGCAGGGCACGGTAGACCCGGTTGCGGCCGCCGCGTACCGCTGCGTCCAGCGCCAGTTCCTCGTACCCGGAGACGTGCGCGACCAGACCGGCCAGGTCCGGGGCCAGGGGGGTGACCGGGAGCGGCACCGGGCCGGCGTGGCCCACCCGGGCCGACACCTCGATCACCGCCTGGTCCGGCAGGAACGGCAGCGTGCCGTTGTTGCGGATGTTGACCGAGTGGACGCCGTCCGGGTCGTGGCCGTGCAGGGCGGCGATCAGACCGACCGCGGCTTCGGAGTAGTAGGCGCCGCCGCGTTCGCCGAGCAGGGCCGGCTTCTCGACCAGGGCCGGGTCGCGGTACATCTCCATCAGCGTCGCCTCGATCTCCGCGACGCGCTGGCCCCGGGTCGGGGCTCCGCGGGACTGCCGGACATGCCGGTCATGCGCGTAGAAGTAGCTGAGGTAGTAGCTCGGCACGTTGCCCAGCGTGGTCAGCACTTCCGCCGGCAGGTCCACCTCGTCGGCCAGCTCGTCCAGGTGGGCCGCCAGCAGTTCCGGGAGCCGGTCGACGCCGTCCACGTACGCGGCGCGTTCCCAGGTCAGGTGGTTCAGGCCGACGTGGTCCAGGACCACCGCGGCCGGTTCCACGTCGAGCATCCGGGCGAAGCGGCGCTGGAAGCCGATCGCCACGTTGCACAGGCCGACCGCTCTGTGGCCGTCGTCGAGCAGGGCTCTGGTGACGATGCCGACCGGGTTGGTGAAGTCGACGATCCACGCGTCCGGCCTGGCCCGGGCCCGGATCCGGGCGGCCACGTCGAGCACCACCGGCACCGTACGCAGCGCCTTGCCGAGCCCGCCCGCGCCGGTGGTCTCCTGGCCCACGCAGCCGCAGTCCAGCGGGAACGTCTCGTCGCTGATCCGGGCCGCCTGTCCGCCGACCCGCAACTGGATGACCGCGACGTCGGCATCGGTGACCCCGGCGTCCAGATCGGTGGTCCAGGTGACCTTCCCCAAGTGGCCGTAGTGCTGGAAGATCCGGGCCGAGAACGCGCCGACGATGTCGAGCCGTTCCCGCGCGGGGTCGATCAGCACCAGCTCCGACACCATGGTGCCGAGCCGGGCGAACCCGTCCACCAGCTCCGGCGTGTACGTCGACCCGCCGCCGACGACAGCGATCTTCACCCTTTGACTCCCGTGAGTGTGACGCCCTGGACGAATGCCTTCTGGGCGAAGAAGAACACGACGACGATCGGGACCATGGCCAGCACGGTGGCCGCGGTGACCAGGTTCCAGTCGACGTGATGGACACCGTGGAACGAGGCGAGGCCCAGCGACAGCGTCCAGGCGTGCTCGTTCTCGCTGGTGTAGAGCAGCGGGCCGTAGTAGTCGTTCCAGGCGTAGAAGAACTGGAACAGCGCGGCCGCCGCGATCCCCGGCCGGGCCATCGGCACCACGACCCGCAGCAGGGTGCGCCACTCGCCGCAGCCGTCGACCCGGGCCGCGTCCAGGTAGTCGGTCGGGATGGTGAGCAGGAACTGGCGCAGCAGGAAGATGCAGAACGCGTCGCCGAACAGCATCGGGATGATCAGCGGGGCGAGCGAGCCGGTCAGGCCGTACCGGGCCCACATCAGGTAGAGCGGGACGGTCACGACCTGCGGGGGCAGCATCATCACGCAGAGCACGGTCAGGAACATGACGTTGCGGCCGCGGAACCTGAGCTTGGCCAGGGCGTACGCCGCGGGCACGCTGGACAGCAGCATCAGCGCTGTGGCGGACACCGCGTAGATGACGGTGTTGAGCAGGTAGCGCGGCAGCGGGGTGATCTCGAAGACCCGTACGTAGTTCTCGAAGTGCCACGTGTTGGGCCAGTAGTCGCTGGTCAGCGCCTGGTCACTGGTCATCACCGAGATCAGGAACAGGTAGACCACCGGGGTCAGGAACATGATGGCCAGCACGATCGCGATGCTGTGCCGGGCTATCCACGCCAGCCGGTGCTGACGCCGTACCTGTCGGATGGTGGGCGGCGCGGCCGCGGCCGGTCGTTCCAGCAGAGCCGTCATTGTTCCTCCCCGGAGAAGGCCTTGGAGCGGCGCAGCAGGATGACCGTCACGGACAGGGCGACCACGAAGAGCGCGACAGCCATCGCGTTGGCGTAGCCGAGCGCGTTGTAGCGGAAGCCGACCGTGTAGAGCCAGAGCGGATAGGTGAACGTGGAGCCCTCGGGGAAGCCGAACGACGACGAGATGCCGCCGCCGGTCACGGCCTGCCCGCTGGCGATGGACCCGGCCACCGCGGCCTGGTCGAAGTACTGCAGCGTGTAGATCACGCCGGTGACCGTGGCGAACAGGATCACCGGCTGGATGGTCGGCAGGGTGACGTAGCGGAAGCGGTGCCAGGCGTTCGCGCCGTCGAGCGCGGCCGCCTCGTAGAGGCTGGCCGGGACGCCCAGCACCGCCGCCAGAAAGATGATCATGATTTCGCCGATGCCCCAGAGGCCGAGCAGCACCAGCGACGGCTTGGACCAGTCGGGCGAGTTGAACCAGAGCGGTCCCTCGATGCCGATCCGGGCCAGGAAGTTGTTGACCGGACCCGTGCCCGGCTTGAGCAGATAGACGAACGCGATGGTGGCGGCCACCGGGGGCGCCAGCGCCGGCAGGTAGAAGATCGTCCGGAAGAAGCCCGCTCCCCGCTTGAGCTGGCTCAGCAGCATGGACAGCCCGATCGCGCTGATGATCCGGACGGGTACGAACACCACGACCATCCACAACGTGTTGCGGATCGACTGGAGCAGGTACGGGTCCTCGCCCATCCGCCGATAGTTCGCCAGCCCGACCCACTCGGGCACGGTGAGCAGGTCGAACTTGGTGAACGAGAAGTACACGGCGCTGAGCAGCGGGTAGATGAAGAACACCACGATGCCGATCAGCGCGGGGGCGAGGAACGACCACGCGGTCAGGTTCCGGCGCAGGCGCATCCCTCAGCCGCCCAGGGTCATCACGCTGTTGATCTGCTTGTCCGCGTCGGCCAGCCCGGCGTCCAGATCCTTGACCTTGCCGGACTGCCAGTTCGTGGCGAAGGTGCCGAAGGTCTCCTGGTACGCCGGCCCGGACGCGGCCGGCGGCGAGGTCAGCGAGTTCGGGTTGGCGAAGATGTCCATGAAGGTCTTGAACTCGGGCTCGACCTGCAGCCCGGGGTCGCTGACGGCGCCGGTGGTGGTCGGTACGTTCTTCAGCGAGTTGGCCAGCTTGACGACGGCCTTGTCGTCGGTGGTCAGGTACTTGATGAGCTCCCAGGCCGCCTCGGGGTTCTTGGCGTTCTTCGAGATGCCCATGATGTTGCCGGTGACGTAGCCGCCGCCGTACCGGGCCGGGTCGCTGACCGGGATCGGTGCGACGCCGTACTTCAGGTCGGGCGCCAGGTCCTTGAGGAATGCCAGCCGGTACTCGGCGTCGACGTTGATCGCCACCTGACCCTTGTGGAAGGCGTTGTCCGCGCTGAACTCGTCACCCAGGCCGGCCCGGAACTTCTGCAGGTTCTCGTAGCCGTACCAGTCGACCAGGCTCTTCTGCCAGTTCATCAGGGTCTTCCAGGCCGGGTCGGCGCCGACCGCCGACTTGCCGTCCGGGGTGAGCCACTTGGCGCCGACGGCCGGGGCCAGGTGCGCGGCGGCGTTCTCGTAGAAGTCGAAGAGCGGCAGGAAGCCGACCGTCTTCAGCGAGCCGTCCTTGTTCTTGACGGTGAGTTTCTTGGCGTCCTCGGTGAGCTCGTCGAGGGTCTTGGGCGGCCCGGCGATGCCCGCCTTGGCGAACATGTCCTTGTTGTAGTAGATGCCGTACGCGTCGGCCAGGAACGGCATGGCGCAACGCTTGCCGTCGAACTCGGTGTACGAGCGCGTGGTCTCGTTCAGCCGGTTCAGGTCCACCTTGTCCCGCTTGATGTACGGCGCCAGGTCCACCCAGGCCCCGGACGAGCAGAACTTGCCCACGATGTCGGTGGAGTACGAGAGCCCGATGTCCGGCCCGTTGCCGGCGCCGATGGCCTGGGTCATCTTCGAGTCGTCCTGACCCGGCTTCACCGTCACCTTGATGTTCGGGTGGCCGGCGGTGAAGTCCTTGATCACGGAGTCGATGGCGGCGGCCTCGCGCTCGGTGAAGAAGTGCCACAGCTCCACCGTGCCGGACACCTCCGTACCCGGGTCGGCGATCTTCTGCTCCTTGACCGCGGGGGTGCAGGCGGCGGTCAGCAGCAGAGCGGCAGCGGCGGCGACGATCGATTTCTGGGCATGAGGTATCCGCTTGTTCACTTCGAGGGGTCCTCTCAGGGGTGGTGCAGCAGGGGGTTCAGGCTTGGTTGTCGCGGATCGAGGCGATCAGCGCCTCGCGGACGGCGGTGAGCCCGGCGTCGAGGGCGCCGAGCAGGACCGCGTCGTCGTCGATCGTGGTGACGGCGATGGTGCTCTCCAGCGGCGCGGCCCGGCGCAGGGCGCCCTTGACCGCGGTGAGCAGCGTCTGACCGCCGGCCTGGGCGACCGGGCCGGCCAGCACGACCAGCGAGGGGTCCAGCACGGCGATCACGGCGGCCAGGCCGACCGCGATCCGGTCGGCCAGGTGGGTGAAGAACTCGCCGGAGGCGTCCGGGGCGGCGGCCGCGGCGGCCACGATCTCGTACGGGGTGCCGCCGGAGACGCCGTGGTCCTGGCCGAGGGCGAGGATGGCCGCGCCGCCGAACAGGTCCTGGAGGTCGACCTTGCGATGGGTGGAGTCCGGGGAGTAGAGCGGCATGTAGCCGATCTCGCCCGCACCGCCGCGCGCGCCGCGGATCAGGGTGCCGGCGATGTCGATGGCCAGACCGAGGCCTTCCTGGCCGAGCCAGAGCAGCGCGAAGCCGTCGACCTCGCGGGCCACGCCCCGGCGGCGCTCGGCCACCGCGGCCAGGTTGACGTCGTTGTCGACGCCGACGTGGGTGCCCAGCGCCGCGGCGATCTCCGGGACCAGGCCGGCCCGGCCGAGGCCCGGCACGTCCACGTGCCGGATCGTCGCCGCGCCGACGTCGTACGAACCGGGTACGCCGAGCTGCACGTGGTGGACCCGGTCGGCCTGGACGCCGGCTGCGTCGCTCAGTGCGGCCACGACGTCCACCAGGGCGGTGCGGGGATCGGTCTGCAGGAAGTCGACCGGGGTCGCGATCCGGGCCCGGACGGCGCCGGTCAGGTCGCAGAGCGCGGCCTCGACCGACGGTGCCCCACTGGCGCCGATGTCGCGGACCGACACGGCGGCGGCGTACGCTGCGTCCGGATTGGCGGCATAGATCTCCGCGTTCGGCCCCGGGCGCCCGCTGTTGTAGCCGACGACGGTCACCAGGCCGGCGTCGGTGAGCCGGCGCAGCACCTCGGAGATGGTCGGGGTGGAGAGTGCGGTCAGCCGGCGCAGATCGGCCCGGGTGAGCCGGCCCGGCTCGAGCAGGTGGGCGAGCGCCGCGCTCTCGTTCATGGCGCGCAGCAGCTTGGACGATCCCGCCAGTCGCGGCACGGGGCCCCCTCGGATTGGCAAACCAGCTAACAATTAGCTGGACCGTAGGGCTGTCGCTGATGAGCTGTCAATACTTCGTCGCGGAGCGTCCCTGCCGTGGGGAAAGTCTGCCCGGCGAATCGCCTCCGGAGCGGGCAAAAGTGATTAATCGACGGGGATTGATTAATCAACTTAACTGACCTAGCGTGACCAGTCATCGCCTCGGCGACGGGCACCCCCAACGCCCGTCATCGATGGCTCAACCCTGCGCGCCCACCCGCCTCCACCCCCACGAGGAGCGCCATGACCATCCCCTCACGCCCGCACCGCCGCAAGAAGCTGATCGCGTACGCCCTCGGCGGTGTGCTGATCCCCGCGGCCGGCATCGCCTACAGCCTCATGCCGGCCAGCGCGGCGACCGCGGGAGCCATCAAGGGCCTCGGCGGCAAGTGTGTCGACGTCGCCGCCGCCAACAGTGCGAACGGAACCGCCGTGCAGCTCTACGACTGCAACAGCACCGGCGCTCAGACCTGGAGCGTCGGCAACACCGACAACTCGATCCGGGCGCTGGGCAAGTGCCTCGACGTGACCGCCGCCGGCACGGCCAGCGGCACCAAGATCCAGATCTACGACTGCAACGGTACGGCCGCCCAGAAGTGGACCGCGGGCGCCGGCGGCACGCTCGTCAACACCGGCTCCGGCAAGTGTCTCGACGTGCCCGACAACAACTCCGCGAACGGCACCCGCCTGCAGATCTGGACCTGCGGCACCGGCGCCAACCAGAAGTGGACCCTGCCCGGCGGCACCACCACGCCGACCACGCCACCCACCACGACCCCGCCGAACAGCGGCGCCGGCCTGGACAACCCGGCGAAGAAGGACGTGGCGATGCAGATCGTCTCGGCCGCCGAGAACTCCTCGCTCAACTGGCGCGCCCAGTTCTCCTACATCGAGGACATCAAGGACGGCCGGGGCTACACCGCCGGGATCATCGGCTTCTGCTCCGGCACCGGCGACATGCTGGAGCTGGTCGAGGCGTACACGGCCACGAAGCCGGGCAACGTGCTGGCCAAGTACCTGCCGGCGCTGCGCAACGTCAACGGGACCTCGTCGCACGCCGGCCTGGACCCGAACTTCACCCGGGACTGGAAGACCGCGGCGGCCGACCCGGTGTTCCAGGCCGCGCAGGAGAGCGAGCGGGACCGGGTGTACTTCAACCCGTCCGTGCGTGACGGCAAGTCCGACGGCGTCCGGGCCCTGGGCCAGTTCGCCTACTACGACGCCTCGGTGGTGCACGGCTACGAGGGCATGCGGTCCATCCGCAGCCGGGCGCTCAAGCTGGCCAAGCCGCCGTCGCAGGGCGGCAACGAGACCACGTGGCTGAACGCCTTCCTCGACGAGCGTGTCGTGGAGATGAAGAAGGAAGAAGCCCACTCCGACGTCACGCGCATCGACACCGCCCAGCGAGTCTTCCTGCGCAACGGCAACCTCGACCTGAACACCCCGCTCGACTTCGCCGTCTACGGCGAGTCTTTCCACATCGGATAGTCGAACCACTCCGGGGAAAGGAAGGCGGGGGAGCCACAAGCTCCCCCGCCTTTTCTCACCTGTTCCAGGTCCAGGCGTAGGCGGTGTCCTCGACGGACAGTGCCGCGTCGCACAGGTCCAGGGGGCGGAAGGTGTCGACCATGACGGCCAGCTCGTCGAAGGCTTCGGCGCCGATCGCGCGTTCCACCGCGCCCGGCTGCGGGCCGTGCGTGAAGCCCGACGGGTGCAGCGAGATCGAGCCCTGCTCGATGCCCGAACCGCGGCGGGCCTCGTAGTTGCCGCCGGTGTAGAACATCATCTCGTCCGAGTCGACGTTGTGGTGGTTGTACGGCACCGGGATGGCCAGCGGGTGATAGTCGACCTTGCGCGGCACGAACGAGCACACCACGAAGTTCGGCCCCTCGAACGTCTGGTGCACCGGCGGCGGCTGGTGCACGCGCCCGGTGATCGGCTCGAAGTCGTGGATCGAGAACGCCCACGGGTACAGGCAACCGTCCCAGCCGACCACGTCGAACGGGTGGTGGGCGTACACGTGGCGGGTCCAGCCCGCGCGGTGCTTGACGTACACCTCGACGTCCGTGCCCTCGGCCTGCAGCGGCGCGTCCGGGCCGCGGACGTCGCGCTCGCAGTACGGCGAGTGCTCCAGGAACTGCCCGCGCACCGACAGGTAGCGCTTCGGCGGCCCGATGTGCCCGGTCGCCTCGATGGTCAGCATCCGCACCTGGCCGTCCGGCACGATCCGGTGCACCACCGAGGTCGGGATGATCACGTAGTCGCCGGCCCCGACCCGCAGCGCGCCGAAGGTCGTCTCGATCGTGGCCGCGCCGTCCTCGACGTACAGGCATTCGTCGCCGACGGCGTCCCGGTAGAGCGGTGACGGACGGTCGGCGACCACGTAGCCGATCCGGACGTCGCCGTTGGCCAGCAGTGGGCGGCGGCCCAGGACCGCGTCGCCCGGGCCGGCGTCGAGCTTGTGGGTACGCAGGTGGCGCGGCTTGAGGGGCAGGTTCGGCGACTGGCTGACGGCCGGTGGCTCGTACACCTCCGCCGAGCTGATCGCCGTCGGGGCGTACCGGTGATAGAGCAGGGAGGAGTCGGAGGAGAAGCCCTCCTGGCCCATCAACTCCTCCGCGTAGAGTCCGCCGTCCGGCCGGCGGAACTGGGTGTGCCGCTTACGGGGGATCTCCCCGACGCTGCGGTAGTACGGCATCGTTGCCACCACCCCTAGAAAACTGACATTACGGACGGTGTTGTCCGCCTCTCGAAGCGTCCATTAGGTTCAGTTTCGTGTCAACGCTGGTGCCGCCGCTGTTCGCAGGACTCGTCGATGACGCGTCCCTGCTTCCGCCGGGCATCATCGGGACCCCGGAGGCGCTCGCCGCCCATACCAAACACCGTGACTCCTGGTATTCGGGACTGATCGGGGCATTGCTCGTACCCTCGTCGCTCGTCAATCTTGATCTCTCCCCGCGCGGCCTCGCCGTCGGCGTCGTCAACGACGCCGCGATCGGCGCCCTGCCCGCGGTGGTCGCCAAGCTGCGGGCCGCCGGCAGCGACGTGGCCCGGGTCGAGGCGGCCGTCGCCCGCCGCGGCGAGGACCCGCAGCCCGGCCTGAGCGCGCTCGGCGCGCTCGCCGTCGAGACCCCCGACCTGGACGTGTACGCGGAGATCCCGCTCAGCTGGGGCCTGCTCGCGGGCCTCGACACGGTGGCCGCCCAGCGCGCCGACGGCCTGCGGATCGCCCCCAAGTTCCGGGTCGGCGGACTGGCCGCCGAGCTGTTCCCCACCCCGGTCGAGCTGGCCGCGGTCATCTGCGCCTGCCGCGACCGCAACCTGCCGTTCAAGCTCGCCGCCGGGCTGCGCCACGCGCTGCGGCACACCGACCCCGAGACCGGCTTCACCCACCACGGCTTCCTGAACGTGCTGGTCGCCTCGGCGGTGGCCAGCGACGGCGGTGAGGTGGCCGAGGTCGCCGAGGCGCTGGCCGCGACGCACCCGGTGCCGCTGGTCGAGCCGGCCCGCTCGCGCCGGACCGAGCCGCGGCCGCTGTGGGTCGGCTTCGGGGCCTTCAACGTGCTGGAGCCGCTGACGGAGCTCATCCGTCTCGGCCTGATCAACGGCGGCTACGAGTGACCCTCTTCGACCTGCGCAACCTCCCGTACGGCGTGTTCAGCACCGGCGACCGGGTGCGGCGGATCGGCGTCCGGCTGGGCGACGCGGTGCTGGACCTGTCCCGGGCCGAGGAGCAGGACCTCATCCTGGCCGGGGGCGCGCTGCGGCAGCCGGCGCTCAACGTGCTGATGGCGCTGGTGCGTCCGCTGTGGAGCGCCATCCGGGCCCGGATCGTGCAGCTGGCCCCCACCCTGCCGGCCATCCCGCTGTCCGACGTCGAGCTGCACCTGCCGTTCGAGGTGGCCGACTACACCGACTTCTACTCCTCCGAGCACCACGCCACCCAGGTCAGCCGGATCCTGCGGCCCGAACGACCCGGGCTCCAGCCGAACTGGAAGCACCTGCCGATCGGCTACCACGGACGCGCGGGCACGGTCGTGGTCTCGGGCACCCCGGTCGAGCGGCCCGCGGGCCAGCTCGGTCCCGGCGAGTTCGGGCCCTCCCGGCGGCTGGACGTCGAGGCCGAGGTCGGCTTCGTGGTGGGCGTACCGGGCCGGCGGATCAGCACGGCCGACTTCGCCGAGCACGTCTTCGGGGTGGTCCTGGTCAACGACTGGTCGGCACGCGACATCCAGGCGTTCGAGTACCAGCCGCTCGGGCCGTTCCTGGCCAAGTCGTTCGCCACCTCGGTGTCCCCGTGGGTCGTGCCGCTCGAAGCGCTGTCCGGTGCGCTCGTGCCCGCAGTCGCGCAGGACCCGGTCCCGGCGGAATACCTCAGGCCCCCGGGCGACGGCCTGGACCTGAGCCTGACCGTCGACTGGAACGGGACCACGGTCAGCTCGCCGCCGTTCGCCCAGATGTACTGGACGCCCGCCCAGCAGCTCGCCCACCTCACCGTCAACGGCGCCAGCGTCCGCACCGGCGACCTCTTCGCCTCGGGCACGGTCTCCGGCCCGGAACGCGCACAGGCCGGCTCGTTCCTGGAGCTGACCTGGAACGGCACCGAGCCGGTGAAGCTCGACGACGGCTCGGCCCGGGGCTTCCTGCTGGACGGCGACACGGTCACCATCAGCGCGACCGCACCCGGCGTGGACGGCGCGCCGATCGGGCTGGGGTCCGTAACCGGAACTGTCTGTCGCTGAGGGACGACTCGCCGTACCTTGTAGGCGGGAGGTCGGGGATGTCCACGGTTGCGGTGACACGGCTGGTCGAGGCGCCGGTGGCTGCCGTCTGGCGCGTCTTCACCGACCTGCCGAGCCGCTGCGAACGGCTGTCCACGGTCATCGCCGTCGAGCTGCTCACCCAGGGACCCTTCGGCGCGGGCACCGAATGGCGCGAGACCCGCACGATGGCCGACGGCACGGAGATCACCGAGGAGTTCCGCGTCGACGAGTGTGTGAGCCCGCAACGCTTCGTGGTCAGCTCGCCGGGCATCGGCGCCGAGTACCGCATGACCTACACGTTCGTGCCGGTGGTCGAGGGCCGGCACCGGGGCGGCACGATGGTCACCGTGGTCCAGGACGGCACCCCCACCGCGCCGGCGGGCCGGTTTCTGGCGCTGGTCTTCGGCGGGCTGGCTGCCCGTACGCTCGAGGGCGCGCTCCGGCGTGACCTGGAGGACCTGGCCGCAGCCGCCTGACCTATCGTCCCTGTGGTGACCGGGAAGCTGCTGCGCGTGCCGGCCGCCGTCGTCGTGCTGGCGGCCGCGGTCCTGATCGGCTGGCGCGTGCTGGCCCCCGCCGAGGTCCTCGAGCCGGCCGTCGATGCCCTGCCCGTCGCCGTCACCCTGCCGCCCGGCCCCACCGGTAAGACGACGATGGCCCCGCTGATCGTCGCCGGCCGGGTCCGGGTCTACGCGGGTAAGCGCCTGGTCAAGGCGGACGGTCCGGTCGAGGCGAAGACCATGTACACCCCGCGGTGGTCGTTCCGCCGCTGGCCGGAGCAGCTCACCGGGATCGTCGCGGTGGCGGCCACGGTGGTCACCCGATGGTCGGACGGTGCGCTCGTGGCGCTGGACGGGCGTACCGGGAAGCCGGTCTGGCGGGCCGCCGGGCCCGGCGCCGAACCCTTCACCGGACGCACCGGCTCCGCGGCGGTCTGGGCCCCGCCGGGTCTGCACACGGCCGGGACCAGCGTGCTGATCACCGACGGCCGGCAGCTGATCGCCCGCGCGGGCGAGGACGGCACGCAACGCTGGGCGGTGACTCTGCCGCCCGGCTGCGGCGCCGGCTTCGTGACCGCGGGCGGCCGGTACGTGTGCAGCTCAGGCGCGTGGGACGTGCTGTCGGGCAACCCGGTGCGGGGCTGGCCGGCCGGGCCGTTCACCGCGATCGGATGCGACGTGGCCCGCTCGGACTGCGCCGGGCTGCGCGACGGGACCGGCCAGGGCTGGCTGACCGGCGGCCGGCGTCCGGAGCGGGCCCCCGCCCTGGACGCCCCGGACGCCACGGCCGGCGGTGACCTGGTGCTGAGCACGTCGGGCGGCGCTGTGGCGGCCTCCCGCGCGGGCACTGAGGTGTGGCGGTGGACCGGTGCGGCGCAGGTGCTCGGCGTCCGGGCCGGACGGGCCGTGCTGTTGACGCCGGACCGGCGGCTCATCGTGCTGGACGCGGCTACGGGCGCGCAGCGGGCGACGTTCCCCCTCTATGTGCCCGACGAACGCGTCGAGCCGTGGACGCCGGACGGATGGCAGCTGACGGACGGCTATGTGGCAGTGCAGCGACTGCTGCCGGACTCGAGCTTCTACACGACGGACCCGGTGGTCATCGCCGCGATCTAGGGTCTGTCCGGCCGCCATGCCGGTTGGACAGACTCTAGGGTGGGTCGCATGCGAGTGGTGCTGGACAGCCTGGTCATGGGCGAGTCGACCCGGTGGCACGACGGGCGGCTCTGGTTCTGCGACTGGGGAGCCGGGGAGATCGTCGTCATGAACGACGACCGGCCCGAGGTGGTCGCCCGGATCGACGACTTCCCGTTCTGCATCGACTGGCTGCCCGACGGGCGGCTGCTGGTGATCACCGGACGCGGGCTGCTGCTGCGCCGCGAGCCGGACGGCCGCCTGGTCACCCACGCGGACCTGACGGCGCTGGGCGGGACGCACCCGTGGAACGACATCGCCGTCGACTCCCGCGGGCACGCCTACGTGAACAACATCGGCTTCGCCTTCCCGGGCGGGGAGCCGGCCCCGGGCCTGATCGCCGTGGTCGACCCGGACGGCACGGCCCGGCAGGTGGCGGACGGCGTGCAGTTCCCGAACGGCATGGCGGTGACCGCCGACGACCGCACCCTGATCGTCGCCGAGTCGTACGCGGGCCGGCTCACCGCCTTCACCATCGCGGCGGACGGCAGCCTCGGCGACCGGCGGACCTGGGCAGCGCTCGGGACAGGCGTCCCGGACGGCATCTGCATCGATGCCGAGGGTGCTGTCTGGTACGCCGACGTGCCGAACAAGTGCTGCGTGCGGGTGCGCGAGGGCGGCGAGATCCTGCGGACCGTCGAGCTGGACCGCGGCGGCTTCGCATGCGCGGTCGGTGATGGCACCTTGTACGCGGTCACCGCGGTCTACCCCAGCCAAGACGGACCGGCCGGTCAGCTCGTCGCCGTGACCCTCTAGATCCTTCAGACCAGCCGGGTCAGCAGGGCCGTCCACGCCTCCTCCGCCGCGCCCGCGATCGGGCCGTCGTCGCCCAGCAGCGCGGGCACCACCGGTGGCGGTGCCGCGCGCCGGAAACTCATCAGGCCCGCCTCGTACGCGGTCAGCAGCTGCTCCGGCGCCGCGGCGAGCAGGTCGACGCCGAGGCCGCCCAGCGTGACCAGGTCCGCGTCCAGGCCGTTGACCATGCCCGCGATGCCCCGGCCCAGGGCCGTTGCCACGGTCGCGGCGGCAGCGGCCGGCTCGGGCTCCGGCGAGGTGATGATCCGCCGGGCGTACGTGATCGGGTCGCGGGGCGGCTCGTGCCCCAGCAGGCGGGCCAGGGCCGAGCCGTCCACGGCGGTGCCCCAGCAGCCGTACGCGCCGCACGGGCAGCGCACCGCGGGGTCGCCGAACGGCATGTGCCCGAACTCGCCGGCCGCACCGAGCGCACCGATCAGCACCTTGCCGCCGTCCACCACCGCGCCGCCCAGGCCCGCCTCGATGCGCAGGTGCAGGGCGACCGCCGCGCCGACGGCCGTGCCGCGCCGGGACTCGGCCGAGGCGGCCAGCGTGGCGTCGTTGCCGGCCACGAAGATCTCGGCCCGGGGCCAGGCCACCGCCAGGTCGACGTCGTGCCAGCCGAGGTTGCTGGCGTCCAGCATGAGGTCGCGGGAGACGGTGCCCGGCACGGCGATCCCGATGCCGCGGATCCGGTCGCCGTACTCGTGCCGCAGCCGGCGGACCGCCGCGCCCAGCGCCGCGACCACCTCGTCGCCGGCCCGGCCCGCGAGTTCCTCGCCCGCGGTGGCCAGGATGCTGCCGCCGAGCTCGACCACGTCGACCCGCCAGGACTCGTGGGTGATCGAGGCGGCCGCGATGAGTGGGCCGCGGGGGTGCGGGATGAGGGCGGTCGTCGGGCGGCCGCGGGCCCCGCTCGGCGCGGTCGGGCCCTCCGCGAGCAGTTCGGCTTGCCCGAGGCGGCCGACCAGCTCAGTGGTCGCGCCGGTGCCGACGCCGATGAGCCGGGCGGCGTCCGCCCGGGTGACGCCGGGACGGGCGTGCACCACCCGCAGCAGCTCAGTTGCGCGCGTCGGCACAGCGTTCCCCCTTCATTTGCTCGGATCAAGAGCATATTGTCGTGTGGTGAGCCGGCACCGAGGTGGACTGATCGTGCTCAGTGCTGCCTGCTTCGTCTACGTCACCGCGGAAACGCTCCCGGTCGGATTGCTCCCGCAGATCGCCGACGGCTTGGCGGTCAGCGAGGCAGACGTGGGACTGCTGCTGACCAGCTACGCCGTCGTGGCGGCGCTGACCACCATCCCGCTGACCGCGCTCACCATGCGGATCCCGCGGCACCTGCTCATCGCCGTGACCGTGGCGATATTTGCAATCTCCCAGCTCATCGCCGCTTTCGCGGGCTCGTTGCTCATCCTCACCCTGTCGCGTCTGATCTGTGCGGTGGCCCACGGCGTCTTCTGGTCGACGATCGCCCCGGTGGCGGCCCGGCTGGTGCCACCGGACCGGGCCGGACGCGCCACCGCCCTGGTCTTTCTCGGCAACTCGCTGGCCATCGTGCTGGGCGTGCCCCTGAGCACCGCCCTGGGCCAGTGGCTGGGCTGGCGGGTGGCCCTGGCCGTGCTGGCCGTGGCCGGTGCGGCGTGCGTCGTGGCGCTGCTGGTCGTGCTGCCGAAGCTGCCGGCGCTGCCCCAGGACCTGACCGTGCGCGCCGGAGCTCGGCTGAAGGCGTCGGTGCGGATCATCCGCAACGGGCCGGTCGCGGCGGTCTGCCTGAGCACGGTGGTGCTGGTGATCGGGCACTTCGCGGCGTACACCTACATCGCCCCGCTGGTGCGCCGCGACGGCGGGCTGGAGGGCTTCGGCCTCAGCGCCCTGCTGCTGGGCTACGGCGCGGCCGGCCTGATCGGCAACGCGATCGTCGGGCGCTTCGTGGACCGGCGGCCCGGACCGCTGCTCATCACGCTCATCGTCCTCATGGCCCTGTCGCTGGCCGTGCTCGTGCCCGTCCTCGGCGCCGGCGCGACCGTGCTGGCCGCGCTGATCTGGGGCGGCACGTTCACGGCGATCCCGGTGGTGCTGCAGGCGGCGATCCTGCGGGTCGCGCCGCTGGCCCGCGATGCCGCCTCGGCCGTCTATGTGGTCGCCTTCCAGATCGGCATCGGCGGCGGCGCCCTGCTCGGTGAGCGCTTCGTCTCGGCCGGACGGCTGGGGTGGCTGCCGGCGCTGGCCGCGGTGCTCACCGTGGTCGCCGCCCTGACTGTCCTGGCGGCTCGGCGGGCCTTCCCGGTGCGCGTCCCGGCGCCGGCGCCGGAGCCGGCAGCGGTCTGACCAGCCCGGTCTCGTACGCCACGATCACCAGCTGAGCCCGGTCCCGGGCCTGCAGCTTGGCCAGCAACCGCCCGATGTACGTCTTGACGGTGGCCAGGCTCAGCCGCAGATGCTCGGCGATCTCCGTGTTCGACAGGCCTCGGCCGACCAGCGTGAGCACGTCACGCTCGCGGTCCGTGACACCGGTGAGCGAGTCGGCGGGCTCGCTCGCCGACCCGGCCAGCCCGGCGAAATGGGTGATCAGCCGCCGGGTGACCGTGGGCGCCAGCAGCGCCTCACCCGCGGCGACGACCCGGACGGCGGCCACCAGATCGGCCGGCAGCACATCCTTGAGCAGGAAGCCGCTGGCCCCGGCGCGCAACGCGGCGAAGACGTACTCGTCGAGGTCGAAGGTGGTCAGGATCAGCACCCTGGTGTCCGGCGTATCGGGTGAGCCGGTGATCAGCCGGGTCGCCGCGATGCCGTCGAGCTCGGGCATCCGGATGTCCATCAGGACGACATCGGGCTGCTCACGCCGGGTCAGGGCGACGGCCTCGTTGCCGTCGGCGGCCTCGCCCACCGCGACGAGGTCGGGGGTGACGTCGATGAGCAGGCGGAAACCGGCGCGCACGAGCGCCTGGTCGTCCGCGATGAGAACGCGGATCGGCTCGCTGCGGGCGCTCATGCGGGCTGCTCATAGGGCAGGGTCGCCCGGACGCGGAAGCCGCCCTGGTCCCGCGGGCCGGCGGTCAGCGCGCCGGCGTGCATGGCGACCCGTTCCCGCATGCCGGTCAGGCCCGCACCGTCGACGGCCGGCCGGCGGGCCGGCGTGCCGTCGTTGGTCACCTCCACCCGGAGCTCGCCCGGCACACCCTCGACGTCGACGCGGCAGCTGGTCGGCCCCGCGTGCTTGACGACATTGGTCAGGGACTCCTGCACGATGCGAACCGCGGCCAGCGCGACGCCCTCCGGCACCTCGCAGTCACCGCGCACGTCGAGCCGCACGTCGATCCCCGCCTCGGCGGCCCGGTCGGCCAGCTTGCGCAGCTCGGCCAGGGTCGGCGTCGGGGCGAAGTCGGGCTCGGTCCGCAGGGCGCCGACCGCGCGGCGCAACTCGGTGAGGGCACCGCGGCTGGTCGCCGCGATGACGTCCAGGGCGGCGCTCGCCTCCGCCGGGCGTTCGGCGGCGACGTGACTGCCGATCGCCGACTTGACCGCGATCACGGTGAGGCTGTGCCCGACGATGTCGTGGATCTCGCGGGCGATCCGCAGCCGCTCCTCGGTCACGGCCTGGGTGGTCGCCTGCGCGGCCGTCCGGGCCGCATGGGCCCGGCGCTCGCGCAGCGTCCAGCCGAGCAGCCAGCAGACGCCGAACACCAGCGCCACGAGGGCCACCTCGAAGGACCCGGGACCGTCGGCGGAGTCGTCGGCGACCACGGTGGCCGTGGCCACCAGGGCGGCCCCGGCCACCAGAGTCGCGACCGAGCGGCGGCCGGGAACCTGCGCACCGACCGAATACAGCGCGGTGCCCGCCGCCAGCACCGGCCCGGGGAAAGCGAAGTCCGGAACCACGCCGGTGGCCAGGCAGACCGCCGCCGTGCCCAGCACGACCGCTGCGGCACTCAGCGGCACCAGCCGGCGGACCGCGAGGGGCGCACCCATCGCCAGAGCTGCGACGAGAGTGACCCAGGCGGGCTCACGGGGGCCCGTGGCCGGCGACTCGACCGCCGACAGCAGGCACACGAGCGTGACCGCGGCGGCCAGAACGGCGTCGGAGATCCGCTGCTGAACCGGGCCGGGTCGCCAGAGCAGGAAGGGCGGGGCAGGCACGTTCCCGACCCTAGCGGCGCCGGGCTGCGGGGTCGTCGTCCCTGAGTCGTCATCCCTGGGGATGAAGCGGCGTCCGGCCGTCCTGCCCGAGGAGGACTCGAGGTGTCGACCTGAGCCTGACGACGGGCCGCAGCCGGGCCGACATTGTTTTCGCCATGGCCGTTTCCCTCCGCGACGTGCGGATGATCTACCGCTCGGGCACCCGGCAGGTGCTCGCCCTCGACGACGTGAACGTGGACTTCCCGCCCGGGACGTTCAGCGCCGTGATGGGGCCGTCCGGCTCCGGGAAGTCGACGCTGCTGCACTGCGCCGCGGGGCTGGACCGCCCGACCGGCGGTGTCGTCTCGATCGCCGGCACATCGCTCGGCGACCTGGACGAGACAGCGCTGACCCGGCTGCGCCGCGAGCGGGTCGGCTTCATCTTCCAGGCGTTCAACCTGGTCTCGTCGCTCAGCGCGGCGCAGAACGTGGCCCTGCCGCTGCGCCTGGCCGGCCGTCGCCCGGCCGCCGGTGAGGTGACCGCCGCGCTGGACGCGGTGGGGCTGGCCGACCGGGCCCGGCACCGCCCGAGCGAGCTCTCCGGCGGTGAGCAGCAGCGGGTGGCGATCGCCCGCGCGCTGATCACCCGCCCGGCCGTGGTGTTCGCCGACGAACCGACCGGCGCGCTCGACACCCGCACCTCCCGGCAGGTGCTCGACCTGCTGCGCGCGCTGGTGGACGAGCACGGCCAGACGATCGTCATGGTGACCCACGACCCGGTCGCCGCGGCGATGGCCGACCGGGTGCTGCTGCTGGCCGACGGCCGGCTCGCCGGCGAGCTGACCGGGGCCGACGCGGGCGCCGTCGCGGCCCGGATGACCATGCTGGAGTCGGCGTGCTGACCCGCGACCGGCTGGGCACGTTCGTCGCCGTGGTGCTCAGCACGGCCATCGTGGCGGCGGCGCTGCTGCTCTGGGCGTCCTCCCGGCCGCAGGTCCCGGAGCGGTTCGAGCTCCTCGGCGTCGTGGTGCGAAGTCCGGCGGCGGCGAACCCGGCCGAGTTCTTCGCCGAGCCGGTGCCCTGGCCCGCTGCCACCGCTCAGGAGCTGGCCGATCGGCTGGGCAGGCTGCCGGGCGTGACAGCCGTTGTGCCGGACCGGCCTTTCTACGCCCAGCCGATCCGCTCCGGGCGGCCGGTCCCCGGCCTCACCACGGGGTACGGCTGGAGCACGGTCGCGCCCCCGTTGGTCGCGGGGACGCCACCGACCGGGGAGCGTGACGTGGTCGTCGGCGGTGATCTGCGGGTGCCGGTCGGCCAGGACGTCACGTTGCTGACCGCCACCGGTCCGGCCGCGTGGCGGGTCACCGGGCACGTCGACGGCTCGGCGGTGTTCGTGGCCGAGACGGTCGCGGCGCGGCTGCAACCGGGCGTACGGGCGCTCGGGCTCGGCGGCGATCCCGACCCGGCCGCCGTGCGGGCGGCCGTCCAGGGCGCGGGGACGGTGCTGACCGGCGCCGCGCGTGGGGCGCTGGAGCCGCGGGCCGACGCGCGTACCCGATGGATCGGCACGCAGGTGCTGACCGCGACCGTGGCCCTGGCCGGTTTCGCCTGTGTCTTCCTGGTCGCCTCGACCTCGGCCTTCGCGGTCAACCAGCGCCGCCGCGAGATCGGGCTGCTGCGCGCGGTGGGGGCGACACCCCGGCAGATCCGGTCCACCCTGTACCGGTCGGCGCTGCTGACCGGCGCGGTGGCCGCCGCGCTGGGCGTGCTGCTGGGCGCGGGGCTCGCGCTGGTGCTGGACGGTTTCCTGGTCGACGCGGGCTTCCAGCCGGTGGGTTTCACCGTGCACTGGGTGCCGTGGGCGCCGGCCGTGGCCTTCCTCGCCGGACCGGTGGTGTCGCTGCTCGGCGCGGCGGCGTCCGCCCGCCGGGCGTCCCGGATCGGTCCGCTGGAGGCCCTGCGGGTGGCCGAGGTCGAGGACCGGCCGATGTCCCGCCCGCGCTGGTTCGGGGGCCTGACCGCAGCCGTGATCGGTGCCGCCGCCGGCGTCTACACCGCGACCGCGGCGGACGTCACCGACATGGCGCAGTTCGCGCTGCTCGGCGCCATGGCCCTGGTCGTAGCGGCCGCCCTGCTGGCTCCCGCGGTCGTGCCGCTGCTGGTCCGGCTGTTGCTGTGGCCGGTCACCGGCATCACCGGATCGCTGGTCCGCGAGAGTGCCCTCACCGGGGTCCGGCGCACAGCCTCGACCGCCGCACCGGTGCTGCTCACCGTGGCCTTCGGGGTCTTCATCACCGGCACGGTCCAGACCTCGACAGCGGCCTACGCGGTCCGCCGGTCCGCCACTGTGGACACCGGCACCGTACTGATCCCGAACGGCACGCCGGGGCTGACCGACGCCGCGGCGCCCGGCGCGCCGCTGCCGACCCAGGTGTACGTGGCCGGCGCGTCGGTCGCCGCCGTCGGGCTGCCGACCCAGTCACCGGGCACGGCACTGGTGAGCCCGGACGCTGCCGGGAAGTTCGGCGACAGCGTCACGCTCACCTACGCGGACGGCGTGCGCGAAACGCTGCGGATAACCGGCACAGCACCGGCGGGCCCGGTCCCGGCGGAGCTTGTGCTGGCCCGCGACGTCGTCCGGAAGCACGACAAGTCAGCGCTGGCCCCGGCCGCGTTCACCGCCACGGCCGCCACCACACCGGGGGCCGAACTGGTCTCCGTGGCCACGTACGCCGACCGGGCCGACGCCGAGGAGGACCGCCTGGTCTGGTCGTTCACGGTGCTCCTGCTGGTCATGTCCGCCGGTGCGGGAGCCCTGGCCGTGGCGAACACCCTGCTCATGGCCACCCGCCACCGCGTACGCGACTACCGCGTCCTGCGCCTGGCCGGAGCGACCCCACGCCAGGTCGCCCTCACGGTGGCCCTGGAGTCGACCCTGGTCGTGACGATCGGGTCCCTCCTGGGCGGCGCGACCGCGATGCTGGCCCTGCTCGGCTCGGCCGGCTCCCTGGCCGCCCAGGTCGGCGCCGAGATCAGCGTGATCGTGCCCTGGCCGCTGATCTCGGCGATCGTCGCCGCGTGTCTCGTCCTCGCTCTGGTGGCGAGCACGCCGTCCGCCCTGCGCGCCCGCCCCTCGAGGTGAAGCAGCTAGAGAGCCGCCTCGGCGGCCGCCAGGAGAGCGTCGTTCTCCTCCGGCGTGCCGATGGTGATGCGGACACCGTCGCCCTGGAACGGCCGGACGATCACGCCCCGCTGCTCGCACGCCGCGCCGAAGGCCATCGCCCGGTCGCCCAGCGGCAGCCAGACGAAGTTGGCCTGGCTGGTCGGCACATCCGGGTACAGCTTGCGCAGCGCCTCGGTGACCCGCTCCCGTTCGCTGATCACCAGCGCGCAGCGGCGGACCACCTCCTGCTCGGCGTCCAGTGCGGCCAGCGCCGCCGCCTGGGCCACCAGGCTGGTGGAGAAGGGAGTCAGCACCTTGCGGATCGCCGCGGCCACCTCCGGCTGGGCCACCAGGTAGCCGATCCGCAGTCCGGCCAGGCCCCAGGCCTTGGACAGCGTGCGCAGCACGACCACGTTCGGCCGGTCGCCGTAGGTCACCAGGCCGTCCGGGACCTGGTCGTCCGTGACGAACTCGCGGTACGCCTCGTCCAGGACCACCAGCACATCCGACGGCACGGCGTCCAGGAACCGGTCCAGTTCCGCCTTGCGTACGCTCGTACCGGTCGGGTTGTTGGGGTTGCAGACCAGCACCAGGCGGGTCCGGTCGGTGATCGCCTCGGCCATCGCCGTCAGGTCGTGGCCGTGGCCCGGGGTGTTGGGCACCCGGATGCTGGTCGCACCCACCCCCGCCGAGATGATCGGGTACGCCTCGAACGACCGCCAGGAGTAGACGATCTCGTCGCCCGGCAGGCACGTCGCCTTGGCCAGGTGCTCGGCCAGCGCCACCGAGCCGCAGCCGGTGACGATCCGGTCGGGGCTGACGCCGTACCGCTCGGCGAGGCGGTCCCGCAGCTCCAGCACCCCCATGTCGGGGTACCGGTGCGACTGGGTCATCGCCGCCGCCACCGCCTCCGGCACGCCGGGCAGCGGCCCGAACGGCACCTCGTTGCTGGCCAGCTTGATCGCCTCGGCGATGCCCAGCTCACGGGCCAGGTCGGCGACGCTGCGGCCGGGCACGTACGCCGGCAGCGCCTCCAGGTCGGCGCGGGTCAGCCTGCTCATCTCTTCCCTCCGGTGGAGTCGTCGGCGTTCTCGGGCGCCTTCACGGGCTGCTCCCGATGGCCGGGTGGCACGGCGACGACCACAGTCGCGGCCGACTTGTCGTGCAGGGCCTGGCGAAGTTGCTGATCGAAGAGCACCGAGCCGGAGTCGACGAGCTGCGCCACGAAGCCCAGCCCGTAGCAGCTCCACAGCGGCGTCCACATGCCGAGCCGGGCCCAGCGGCCGAACGCGCGTCCGAAGCCCAGCGGCTCCGTGTTCTCCAGCTTCACGACCTTGACCTGCAGCAGCCGCTTGCCGAAGGTCTGGCCGCTGTTGGCCAGCGCCGGCACCTCATAGGCGAACCACAGGGCGGTGGCGATGACCAGCATGGTCAGGATCAGATAGCTGGAACGGGGCGAGGCGGGCTGCGGGCTGGTGAACGGGTCGGCCATGGTGGCGCGGAAGATCGGCTCGACCTCGAGCCACCACTGGTACGCCAGCCAGCCGTTGACCAGCACGTTGAGGATCAGCACGGCGACGATGTCGATCAGCCGGGCGACCAGGCGGCGGCCCAGGCCGGCCAGGGGCTGACCGTGCGGGCGGGCCTGCACCTGGTAGGCGTAGGCGTGCGGGGGCACCCAGCCGGGCGGCGGGGCCCAGCCCGGGGGCGGCACCCAGCCGGGTGGCGGCGCCCAACCGGGTGGTGGGGCCGAACCGGGTGGTGGGGCCGAACCGGTTGGCGGGGCCGAACCGGTTGGCGGGGCCGAATCGGGCGGCGGCGTCCAGCCTTGCGGTGGGGACGCCCAACCGGGAGGGGGCTGGCCGTGGCCGGGCGGCGGCGTCCAGCCGGACGGTGGTTGGCCGTGCCCCGGCGGCGGCGTCCAGCCAGGCGGCGGCTGGCCGTACCCCGGCGGCGGCGTCCAGCCCGGCGGCGGTTGGCCGTACCCCGGCGGCGTCCAGCCGGGCGGCGGCTGATAGCCCGTGGGCGGCGGTCCGTAGCCCGGCGGTGGCGGTCCGTAGCTCGGCGGGAGAGCACCCCAGCCGGCGGGTGGCCCGGCGGCCGGCGATCCCGGCTTCGGCGCTCCAGGCGAGCCAGGCGAGCCCGGCGCTCCAGGAGAGCCCGGCGCTCCAGGCGAGCCCGGCGCCGCAGCGGAGCCACTCGAAGCAGCCCGAGCCGACACCGCCGCACCCGGCGCCGCGGGAGCGGCCGGCTCAGGCTCCTCGGCCGGCGGTGGGCCGTCGGGTGGCGTCACGTCGGCCGGGAGGGCCTTGCCGAGCCAGCCCTCGCCGTCCCACCAGCGCTGGGTCGTCGGGTCGGCCGGGTCCTTGTACCAACCGGCGGGCAGCGAAGTCATGGCGCAACCTTTATCACGACGGTCTTGGCGACCTTGTCGTGCAGGGTCTGCTGGTACGGCTTGTCCCACAGCTGCCACAGGCCGTCGACGTAATTGAAGAACGGCACGACGATGCCGGCCGGGAACTCGATCAGGTACCGCTTCGCGGCCATGCCCCGGGTCAGCGTCGCGCCCGGTTCCAGCGGCACGACCTTGATCTTCATCAGCTTCTTGCCGAGGGTCTGGCCGCTGCGGTACATCATCTCGACGAAGTAGACGTAGTAGCCCGCCAGCAGCACCAGGACCAGCCCCAGCTCGATCGCCAGCAGGGGCAGGAAGAACTCCGCGACCATCTCGTCGGGGGTCACGGTGGTCGCGGCGCCGGACACCGAGTCGGTGAAGTCCGGCGTCAGCACGAAGAACGCACCGACGATCACCGGGATGAAGATCACCATCGCGATGCCGGTGAGGATCGAGGTGTCGATGAGGTGGGAGAGCAGCCGGGTGCCGAAGTCCGCCAGCGGCCGGCCGTCCGGCGCCACCGGGACGGGCGGTGGGCGCCACCCGTACTGCTGGGGCGGTCCGTAGTAGGGCGGCCCGCCCGGCGCGGGGCCGTAGGGGGCCGGCGGAGGGTATGCCGGCGGCCCACCGGCCTGCGGCGGCACGGGGTCACCGGCCGAGGGGGGTACGGGGCCACCGGCCGGCGGCGGCACCGGGGCGCGGACCGGCCCACCGGTGGGCGGGCCGGCCGCGGCCGCGGCGTCGTCGTTCGCTTGCGTCACGGAGACAGTGTTACAGGTTTCCGCGCAGCTCTTGCTCCCGCTCGATGGCCTCGAACAGGGCCTTGAAGTTGCCCTTGCCGAAGCCGAGCGACCCGTGCCGCTCGATCAGCTCGAAGAACACCGTCGGGCGGTCCTGCACCGGCTTGGTGAAGATCTGCAGCAGGTAGCCGTCCTCGTCCCGGTCGACCAGGATCTTGCGCTTCTTCAGCTCCTCGATCGGGGCCCGCACCTCACCGATGCGCGCCCGCAGCTCCGGGTCGTCGTAGTACGAGTCCGGCGTGTCGAGAAACTCGCAGCCGGCCGCCCGCATCGCGTCGACGCTGGCCAGGATGTCGTTGGTGGCCACCGCGATGTGCTGGGCGCCGGGGCCGCCGTAGAACTCGAGGTACTCGTCGATCTGCGACTTGCGCTGCGAGACGGCCGGCTCGTTGAGCGGGAACTTGACCTTGCGGGTGCCGTCGGCGACGACCTTCGACATCAGCGCGGAGTAGTCGGTGGCGATGTCGTCCCCGATGAACTCGGCCATGTTGGTGAAGCCCATGACCCGGCCGTAGAAGGCCACCCACTCGTCCATCTTGCCGAGCTCGACGTTGCCGACGACGTGGTCGACCGCCTGGAAGAAGCGCTTGGGCTGCAGGCCGGCGTCGATCGCGGGCTGCCGGTCGACGATCGGGCCGCGGGCCACGAAGCCGGGCAGGAACGGCCCGTCGTACCGGGAACGGTCGATCAGGGTGTGGACGGTGTCGCCGTACGCGGCGATGGCGGCGAGCCGGACCGTGCCGTGCTCGTCGGTGAGGTCGTGCGGCTCGCTGACCGAGGTGGCGCCGGCGGAGAGGGCGTGCTTGTACGCCGCGTCCACATCCGGCACGGCCAGCGCGATGTCGAAGATGCCGTCGCTGTGCTTGGTGACGTGCCCGGCGAGCGGCGCCCCGGCGTGCACGGCCCCGGTGACGACGAACCGGGCCGAGCCGCTGACCAGTACGTATTCGGCGTAGTCGCGGAAGCCCTGCTCGGGGCCGCGGTACGCCACGCAGGTCATCCCGAAGGCGGTCGAGTAGTAGTGGGCGGCCTGCTTGGCGTTGCCCACGAGGAACTGGAGGTGGTCGACGCCCTTGACGGGGAAAACGTCGACGGTCTCGGTGGCGGTTTCCAACATCTGCGTCATGTCCAGAGGCTGGCCCTCCGTCGCCTGCTGGGCAATAGTGGGATTTGCTGCTGGTCACTCTGCACATTCGGTAGAGTGCTGGGGCACTATGGCTGGACAAGATGTGCAGTTGGACGCGCTCGACGGCATGCTCCTGGCGCTGCTCGCGGCGGAGCCCCGGATCGGGGTCCTGGAGCTCTCCCGCCGGCTGGCGGTGGCTCGCGGCACCGTCCAGGCCCGCCTGGACAAGCTGATCGCGCGAGGCGCGATCCGCGGCTTCGGCCCGGACGTGTCACCGGCCGCGATCGGCTACGGCGTGATGAGCTTCGTCACCCTGGAGATCAGTCAGCGGTACGGCCACCCGGCGGTGACCGCGCACCTGGCGGACATCCCGGAGGTCCTGGAGGCGCACACGATCACCGGCAGCGGGGACCTGATGTGCCGGATCGTGGCCCGCTCGAACGCCGACCTGCAACGGGTCATCGACGAGATCGTCACCTACGAGGGCATCCTGCGGGCGTCGACCATCATCGCGCTGGCCGAGCAGATCCCGTACCGCACCATGCCGCTGGTCCGGGCGGCAAGCGGGGCATAAGCCCGCGACACGGGCCTTTCGGGCTCGCGGTCGAGGCCTGTCGATCTCGTTACCGTGTCCGACGTGGCTTCCGGCGGATCGGCGAAAGGCTACGCGCTGGTCGGCGTCGTGGTCGTCGTCATCCTGGCCACCACCGGCGTGTGGAACCCGTTCCCGAAGATCTGGTCCTGGATCAACCAGAGCGACCCGATCGCCGAGGGCGTCGCCGCCTGGCAGACCCCGATCGGCGGCTCACCGCGCAGCGTCACGATCAGCGGCGGAGCTGTCGTCGTCGAGTACAGGACGTCCGTCGAGGCGTACGGGATCACCGCCGGGGTCCGGCTCTGGAAGTCCGACGCCGACTGGGCCGGGGTCGCCGGCGGCGACAGCGACGCGGTCGTGGTCGTCGGGCGCCTGCTGACCAAGGGGTACGAGGTCCTGGACCCGGCCACGGGCGCGGTCCGTCGCCGCGACACCGAGGCCACGGCCGTGTGGACCTATGCCGACGCGATCCTCGACCTGCGCTGTCCCAAGGCCGGCGAGTGCGAGCTGAGCGCATGGGAGCCGCGCGGCAGCAAGCCGATGTGGACGATCGGCACGCCCGGCATCGGCTTCGTGCTGGACGCCGCCAACCCGGACCTGCCCGACACCCAGCCGCTGGGCTCGTCGCAGATCGACAGCCGGGCGGCCGGGCCGAGGCGGCTGCCCACCCTCGTCGGGCTGCCCGGCGACGGCAAGATCGACGTGATCGACACCGCGCAGGGCCGGGTCGTGCAGACCCGCACCCCGGCCCGTGACCAGCGAGTCGCCGTCGTCGGCAGCCGGGTTCTCACGGTCACCGGCGAGGCCCGCGACGGCACCTGTTACTACGGCGTCACCGCGCACGACCCGCCCGACGGCCGGCCGGTCTGGCAGCGGGACGGGCTCAACCTGCGGACCGCCGACAACGGCTCGTCCTGCAAGCAGGAACGCGACCCGGCCGGCGGGGACGAGGTCGTGCTCGGCGTCGACCCGGTGGGCCGGCGCGAGCTGATCTCCGCCCACGACGGCCGGGTGCTCTGGCGGGGCGAACGGGGGCAGGACGTCCTCGCCGTCGACGACCGGTACGGGCTGGTCCGCACCGAGGACAAGCGGACGCTGGTGGCCCGGTCGTTCAGCCGGGGCAAGGTGGCCTGGCGGCGGGGCATCACCGCGGACACCCAGGCCGCGCTGACGCCGTACGCGGCGGTGGTGGCCCAGCGCAAGCCGGCCCGGGTGATCGCGCTGAGCCCGCGTACCGGTGGGGTGCTGACCGAGGCGCGTACCGATGCGAAGGTCTTCGCGGTGGGACCGGGGGGCCTGATCCTGGTCGCCGGGCGGGACATGGCGTACCTGCCGTTCGGTTCCTCGCCCGCACAGTGATCGACCCGTGACCGTGCTGGTTCGCGCCTCGTACGGGCGCTGGCCTAGGCTTGCCCGTCATGAGCAGAGCCGCCGCTTTCTCGTACTCGCCACTGTTGCCGACGGGTGACGACCTGACCGAGTACCGACTCCTGGCCGACGAGGGTGTCGACGTGGTCGAGGGGCCCGGCGGCCGGCGGTTCCTCACCGTCGACCCGAGCGTGCTGACGCTGCTCACGGCCGAGGCGATGCACGACATCGCGCACTTCCTGCGCCCGGCCCACCTGGCCCAGCTGCGGTCCATCATCGACGACCCGAAGGCCTCCCCGAACGACCGGTTCGTGGCCCTCGACCTGCTGCGCAACGCCAACATCGCGGCCGGCGGCGTGCTGCCGATGTGCCAGGACACCGGTACGGCGATCGTGATGGGCAAGCGCGGCCGGCACGTGCTGACCGACGGCACCGACGAGCAGGCCATCGCCCAGGGCGTCTACCAGGCGTACACCCGGCTGAACCTGCGCTACTCGCAGCTCGCGCCACTGACGATGTGGGACGAGCGCAACACCGGCTCCAACCTGCCGGCCCAGATCGAGCTCTACGCCGAGGACCCGGGCGGCCAGCCGGACGCGTACAAGTTCCTGTTCATGGCCAAGGGCGGCGGCTCGGCCAACAAGTCGTACCTCTACCAGGAGACCAAGGCGCTGCTGAACCCGGCGCGGATGATGGAGTTCCTGGACGAGAAGCTGCGTCTGATCGGCACGTCCGCCTGTCCGCCGTACCATCTCGCGGTCGTGATCGGCGGCACCAGCGGCGAGTACGCCCTCAAGACCGCCAAGCTGGCCAGCGCGAAGTACCTGGACAACCTGCCCCGGGCCGGCTCGATGTCCGCGCACGGCTTCCGCGACGTCGAGCTGGAGGCGGCCGTCCTCGAGCTGACCCGCGACTTCGGCATCGGCGCGCAGTTCGGCGGCAGGTACTTCTGCCACGACGTACGGGTGATCCGGCTGCCCCGACACGGCGCGTCCTGCCCGGTGGCCATCGCAGTCTCCTGCTCGGCCGACCGGCAGGCGCTGGCGAAGATCACCCCTTCGGGCGTCTGGCTGGAGCGCCTCGAGCCCGACCCGGCCCGCTTCCTGCCCGACGTGACGGATGACAACCTGGAGACCGACGAGGTGGTCCGGGTCGACCTGAACAGGCCGATGGCCGAGATCCGGGCCGAGCTGAGCAAGTATCCGGTCAAGACCCGGCTCTCGCTGACCGGCCCGCTGGTCGTCGCCCGCGACATCGCGCACGCCAAGATCGCCGAACGCCTCGACGCCGGCGAGCCGATGCCGCAGTACCTGCGTGACCACGCGGTCTACTACGCGGGCCCGGCCAAGACCCCCGAGGGCTACGCGTCCGGCTCCTTCGGCCCGACGACCGCCGGCCGGATGGACGCCTACGTGGAGAAGTTCCAGGCCGCGGGCGGCTCCCTGGTGATGCTGGCCAAGGGTAACCGCTCCGGCCAGGTGACCAGCGCCTGCCAGAGCCACGGCGGCTTCTACCTGGGCTCGATCGGCGGACCGGCGGCCCGGCTGGCCCAGGACTGCATCCGCCACGTCGAGGTCCTGGAGTATCCGGAGCTCGGCATGGAAGCGGTCTGGAAGATCGAGGTCGAGGACTTCCCGGCCTTCATCGTCGTGGACGACAAGGGCAACGACTTCTTCGCCGAGGTCACCAAGCCGGTGCTGAGCATCGGCCGGCGGTAGGCCCTGGTCGTGCCTCGCGATCCGAAAGGGCAGTGATTGCCGCACAGCGGGTCGCTATCACCCTTCAGCGAGTTGGGATCGTTTGAGTCACCTACTGTGCGCAAGGGTTTACCTACCGACCGTTAGAGATTAGTGTCGGTCTATGCCTCGTCGTCGGTCGTCCGGGGTCGCGGAGCGGGCAACGGTCGGCATAGTGCTGGTCATCGTGGCCGCGCTGTTGTGGTTCTCCGATCAGCGCCGGCTAGCTCTGTTCGTCGTGCTCGGGCTCTTCGTGCCCTATCTTGCGCTGGTTGCGCCCTTCAGATGCGGTGGGTACACCCGTGAGCGCCGAGCATGCCGGCTGATCGGCAATGGGTGGCTGATCGGCTGCAAATATCACCGCTTCGATCGCTTGGGCCGCGTCTTCGGCCGGGACCGCGACCGGGCCGCAGCCCGCTACCCAAACCCCGATCGGTCGGTTCGGGGGGCTGCTTCGGCCGGACTATCTGGGAGAAGACCGGCGGGAGAGCCGACCCGACCTCGCGGGTTCGACCTTCTCTCGCTGGCGGTCAGCGTCATGAGCATGATTGCGGGCTGGCTTGCGCTGTGGATCGGCCCATGACTCGCGGCTTGCGCTCGCTGTTGCTCAGCTGCCGCAGAGGCCGGCGACCGGGTCCATCCAGTCGGGCATCTTCGCCGCCAGTGTGCGGTCCAGGTCCTTGGTGGTCTTCACCTTGTCGAAGAGGGCCTTGTCGTCGGCGCTCTTGGAGAACTTCGTCGCCGACACCGCGCCCGCCTGCTTGAGCTCGGGGTTCTCGGCGTCCGCGGTCGCCTTGCGTACCTTGGCGGCGACGTCCTTGAGCTCCTTGCTGGCGGCCTTGCGGGCCTGCTCCGCCTCGGGGGTCTGCTTCGCCTCCTTGTAGGCGATCATCTTGCCCATCGCGGTGCCGAACTGGGCCACGTCCGCGTCGAAGACCTTGGTCAGCGTCGCGCAGACCTTGCGGTCGCTGGCTTCGTAGTCCGGCTCCGGCACGGTGCTGATCACCGATGAGGGCGCCTCCGCCACAGGTGCCTCGGCGATCGGCTCGGCGCCGTTGTCGTCGCTGCTGCAGGCGGCCGCGGTGAGCAGCACGCAGGCGAGAGACACAGCGGTGAGGGCGGTTCGCATGACAAAGATCCTGTTCGTCGGGGAAGTCCAAACCCCTGGCGACGATACGTTCCGGCCCGGGTGACGTCCAACCGGCGTCCGGCGCCGGAACGCGAACAGCTCGTCCGCGACATCGTCGCGGACGAGCTGAACACCCCCCCGTTGGGGCCGTTCCGCTCCTCTGGGGCGATGTGGAACATCGAAGCGGAACGGCCCTGCGCAGAGCATGACGGAAGGTGCTCTCGTTCCGCTGTCGTTCCGCTCTCGGCGCGGGCCGGTCCGTGAGTCGGATTCGGCTATGGTCGATGCCGATCGACCTGCGGAGATGAGGTGTACCTCCTGTGCGACCAGGCCTGCGTCCGATCCGCGCCGCCGGTCGGGTCAGCCGGTGGTGGTGCACGTGCTGCTGAGGTTCCGCATCCTGGGACCGCTGTCGGTGACGGCCGCGGGGCGGGAGGTGGCGATAACCGCCGGTCGTGACCGGGTCGTCCTGGCGATGCTGCTGCTGCGGCCGAGCCGGATCGTGAGCGTGGACGAGCTGATCGACGCGGTCTGGGAGGACCGGCCGCCGGCCACGGCACGCGGACAGCTGCAGACGTGCGTCTCCCGGCTGCGCCGGACGTTGCCGCCGGACCTGATCCTCACCGACCCGGCCGGGTACGGCATCAGCACCGACGGCGCCGCCCTGGACGCCACCGAGTTCGCCCGGCTGGTGACCGCGGCCGGCGCGGCGGGTGAGCCCGATGACGCCCGCAAGCTGTTGCGGGAGGCTCTCGACCTGTGGCGCGGCCCGGTCCTGGCCGGCATCGACAGCCGGATGATCCGCCGGCAGGCCGCGGTCCTGGACGAGCAGTACGCGATGGTGCTCGAGGACCGGATCGACCTGGATCTGGCCGGTGGTCACGACCGTGACCTGGTGGCGGAGCTGACCGGACTGGTCGAGCGGTTCCCGCTACGGGAGCGGCTGCGCACCCAGCTGATGCTGGCACTGCACCGGGCCGGCAGCCAGGCCGGAGCCCTGGCCGAATACCGGCGTTTCCGCGAGCTCCTGCGCGATGAACTGGGCATCGAGCCGGGAGTGGCGCTCCAGGAAGTGCATCGGAAGATCCTGCTCGGTGACCCGGCCGCCCCGCCGCCGTCCGCGTCCGGCCCGGAAGCGGTGGACAGCCTGCCGCGGGTGGTCGGCGACTTCACCGGCCGGGACGAGCTGACCGCCCGCCTGCTGGCCACCCTGGACAGCGCCGATCCGCTGCCGGCCGTCCGGGTCGTCGACGGGATGCCGGGCAGCGGCAAGACGACTTTCGCGGTCCACCTCGCCGGGCTGCTCCGGGACCGCTTTCCCGATGCGAGCCTCTTCGTCGATCTCCAGGGTCACAGCGATGAGCGACCCCTACTTCCCGAGGCGGCCCTCGTGACGCTGCTCCGGCAGCTCGGTGTGCCGGCCGACCACATCCCCGATCACCTGGACGAGCGCATCCGGCTGTGGCGCGGCGAGCTGGCCACCCGCCGGTCGATCGTCGTGCTGGACAACGCGGCCTCGACGGCCCAGGTTCTGCCGCTGCTCCCGGCGTCCGGCAGCACCCTGGTGCTGATCACCAGCCGGCGCCGGCTGGCCGGGCTGGACGGTGTGCAGCCCGAGTCGCTGCCGGTGCTGGACGACGCCGAGGCGATGGCGCTGCTGGCGCGGATCGTCGGGACGCGGGTCGCGGCGGAGCCCGAGGCCGCCCTCGAGGTGGTCCGGCGCTGTGGCCGGCTGCCGCTGGCCATCCGCCTGGCCGGGGCCCGGCTCGCCCACCGGCCGCGCTGGCAGGTCTCCGACCTGCTGCGCCGGCTGGGCGACGCGGTGCTGCCCGAGCTGGCCGCCGAGGACCGTACGGTGGCGAGCGCGTTCGCCCTGTCGTACGGGCAGCTGCCGGAACGGGCGCAGCGGATGTTCCGGCTGCTCGGGTTGCACCCCGGTGAGCGGTTCGAGGCGCTCGCCGCCGCGGCGCTCGCGGACGAGCCCCTGGCGTCCGCCCGTGACCTGCTGGACGACCTGGTCGATGTGCACCTCGTCGAGGAACCCGAGCCGGAGATCTACCGGCTGCACGACCTCCTGCGCGAGTACGCGGCGGTCCTCGCGGCCGACCTGTCCGCCGAGGACCGCCGGGGTGCGGTGGCCCGGCTCCTCGACTTCCACCTGCACGCGTTCGTCGCGGCCAACGACGGCCCGCAACGGACGCTCACGATGGCCGACCTGGATCTCGGCCCGCCCCGCCGTCCCGATCTGGCCGCCGCTCTCGCGGACCCGGCCGCCCACCTGGAACGCGAACGGCCGAACCTGGCCGCGTTCGCCGCCGCCGCGATGGCCGTCGACCAGCCGGCATGGGCGTGGCGGTTGCCGCGGGCGGCCTGGCGGTATCTCTACTCCCGCGGCTACGTGCCGGAGCTCGACCTGCTGCTGCGCCGCGGGCTCGAGGCAGCCCAGCAGTTCGGCGACGAGCCGACCGTGGCCACGTGCGCCAATTATCTCGCCTCGTCCGCGCAACGCCTCGGCCGCCGGGACGAGGCCCGCGCCCTGCTGGAGCTGGCCATCCGGATCCGCCGGAAGCTGGGTGACGACCGCGGGGTCGCCCGGTCGATGGGCAACCTCGCGGTCATCGAGGAGACGGAGGGCCGCTTCGCCGAGATGATCGCGTTGTCGGAGAAGGCCCTGCGGATCGGCATGCGCGTCCCGGAGGACCGGATGGGGTTGGCGCTGCGCCGCAACGCGATCGGCTCCGGGCAGGCCCGGCTCGGCCGGTACGGCCCGGCGTTGCACAACTACCGGCTCCGGCTGCAACTGGCGATCGAGATGCGTGACTCCGTCGGCCTGGCCGCGGTGCTGCACGCCATCGGTGTGATCAAGTGGCAGGCCGGCCTGGCCACCGTCGCCACCGCACGACGGATGGTCACCGCGGCGCTGCGGCTGAGCCGCTCAGCCGGCTACGCGATGGTCGAGGGGCAGGCGCTGGCCGACCTCGCCCGGCTGGAGCACGCCGAGGGCCGTACCGGGCCGGCCCTGGAGCTGGTGGCGCGGGCGATCACCATCGCCGAGCGCATCCGCCACGAGCGGTACGAATCGCTCTGCTGCACGTACCGCGGTGAGTTCCTGCTGGCCGTCGGGGACGTCAGCGGGGCCCGGGAGAGCTGTGACCACGCGCTGCGGCTGGCCCGCACCAGGTTCCCGTACGAGTGGGCCCTGGCTCTGTCCGGCCGGGCCGCGGTCCATCTCGCCGAGGGTGACCGTGTATCCGCTCGCCGGCTCCTGGAGCAGGCGCTGGCCATGTTCGCCCGGATGGGCGTGCCCGAGCGTCACGACGTCGAGCGGCGGCTGGCCGGGCTCGACAGTGGCCGGGATCAACTGCGGACCCCGGCCGGCGGGGGCAGGATGGAAGGGTGACGACGACTGACGAGAGTGGTTACCGGATCGAACGCGACACCATGGGCGAGGTCCGGGTCCCGGCCGACGCCCTGTGGCGGGCGCAGACCCAGCGGGCGGTGGAGAACTTCCCGATCTCCGGACGCGGGCTCGAACCCGCGCACATCCGGGCCCTGGCCCAGATCAAGGGCGCGGCCGCGCAGGTCAACGCGTCGCTCGGGGTGCTGGAGGACGACCTGGCCAAGGCCATCGTGACGGCCGCCGCGCACGTCGCCGACGGTGGCTACGACGACCAGTTCCCGATCGATGTGTTCCAGACGGGCTCGGGCACCTCGTCCAACATGAACACCAACGAGGTCATCGCCGAGCTGGCGACCCGCGCGCTGGGCCGGCCGGTGCACCCCAACGACCACGTCAACGCCTCGCAGTCCAGCAACGACGTGTTCCCCTCGTCGATCCACCTGGCCGCCACCGAGGCGATGACCAGCAGCCTGATCCCGGCCCTGGACCACCTCGTGGTCGCGCTCGGCGCGAAGGCCAACGACTGGTCGCAGGTCGTCAAGTCCGGCCGCACGCACCTCATGGACGCGACGCCGGTCACCCTCGGCCAGGAGTTCTCCGGGTACGCGGCGCAGATCCAGAACGGCATCGACCGGCTCACCGACACCCTGCCCCGGCTGGCCGAGCTGCCGCTGGGTGGCACCGCGGTCGGCACCGGGGTGAACACCCCGCCCGGCTTCGCGCCCGCGGTCATCTCGCTGCTCAAGGAGATGACCGGGCTGCCGCTGAGCGAGGCGCGCAACCACTTCGAGGCCCAGGGCGCGCGGGACGCGCTGGTCGAGGCGTCCGGGCAGCTCCGGGTGGTCGCGGTCAGCCTCTACAAGATCGTGAACGACATCCGCTGGATGGGCTCGGGACCGCGGGCCGGCCTGCGCGAGCTGCGCCTGCCCGACCTGCAGCCGGGCTCGTCGATCATGCCGGGCAAGGTGAACCCGGTGGTGCCCGAGTCGGTCCGCCAGGTCGTGGCCCAGGTCATCGGCAACGACGCGGCGGTCGCCTTCGCCGGCACCCAGGGCGACTTCGAGCTCAACGTGATGCTGCCGGTGATGGCCCGCAACCTGCTGGAGTCGATCAAACTGCTGGCCGCGGCCGCCCGGATGCTGGCCGACCGCTGCATCGACGGGCTCGAGGTCAACGAGGAGGTGGTCCGCGGCTACGCCGAGGGATCGCCGTCCATCGTCACGCCGCTGAACCGTTTCCTCGGTTACGACGAGGCCGCGGCGATCGCCAAGCAGGCCCTCAAGGAGGACAAGACCATCCGCGCCGTGGTCATCGAGCGTGGTCACGTGGCGAACGGCACGCTGACCGAGGAGCAGCTCGACACGGCTCTCGACGTGCTCCGGATGACCCGCCCCTGAGCGGCTGTGGACGAGCTTGTGGATAACCTCCCGCCCGGCGTCACTCGGGCGGGAGGTTACTTCGTGGCGGAGGTCGGTACCCTTGTACGGTGACGCTCCGCCTGCATGACACCGCGACCCGATCCGTCCGGGACTTCGTCCCGATGACGCCCGGTCAGGTCGGTATCTACCTGTGCGGTCTCACCGTCCAGTCGGTGCCGCACATCGGTCACTTGCGGTCCGCGGTCAACTACGACGTGTTGCGGCGCTGGCTGCTGCACATCGGCCTCGACGTGACCTTCGTCCGCAACATCACCGACGTGGACGACAAGATCCTGGTGAAGTCGCTGGAGACGGGCCGCCCCTTCTGGGCGATCGCGTACGCGAACAAGCTCGTCCTGGACGCCGACTACCGCGCCCTCAACGTGCTGCCGCCGACGTACGAGCCGCTGGCCACCGGGCACATCACCGAGATGCACGAGCTGATCGTCGAGCTGATCGAGCGCGGGCACGCGTACGTGTCGGCCGAAGGCACCGGCGACGTGTACTTCGACGTCCCCAGCTACCGCGAGTACGGCTCGCTGTCCGGGCAACGCCCGGAGGACATGCTCTCGGCCGGCGAGGCCCCGGAACGCGGCAAGCGCCACCCCGCCGACTTCGCCCTGTGGAAGGGCGTCAAGGCCGACGAGCCGGGCGACGCGTCCTGGGCCTCCCCGTGGGGCCGCGGCCGGCCCGGCTGGCACATCGAGTGCTCCGCGATGGCCCGGCGCTACCTCGGTCCCGAGTTCGACATCCACGGCGGCGGCCTCGACCTGACCTTCCCGCACCACGAGAACGAGATCGCCCAGTCGCACTCGGCCGGGCTGTCGTTCGCCCGCTACTGGGTGCACCACGCGCTGCTCAACCTCGGCGAGGCCAAGATGAGCAAGTCGCTGGGCAACGTGATCGACGTGCAGGCGGTGCTGGCGATGGGCATCCGCCCGGTCGAGCTGCGTTATTACCTGGGCGTGCCGCACTACCGCTCGCGCATCGACTACTCCGACGAGGCGCTGCGTGAGGCCGCCACGGCGTACCGCCGGATCGAGGGTTTCGTGCAGCGGGCGGTCGAGGTCGTCGGTTCCGGCCGGCCGAAGGACGTGCCGCCGGCCTTCGCCGCGGCGATGAACGACGACCTGAACACCTCGGCGGCGCTGGCCGTCGTGCACGACACGATCCGTGAGGGCAACACCGCGCTGGCCGCGAGCGACGAGACCGGCGTGCGCGCCGCGCTGACCGAGGTCAGGGCGATGCTGGGCGTGCTGGGGCTGGACCCGCTCGACGACGCCTGGCGCAGCGGCGACGAGGGCGGCGACCTCAAGCCGATCGTCGACTCGCTGGTGGCGCTCGCACTCGAGCAGCGCGCGCAGGCGCGCGCACGCAAGGACTGGGCGGCGGCCGACTCGGTCCGCGACCAGTTGAAACACGCGGGAGTTCAGGTGGAGGACACTCCGGCCGGGCCGCGCTGGACGGTAGGAGAGCAGCACTGATGCCGGGTAATTCGTTCAATGTGAGCAAGCGCGTGTCGGCCAAGAAGGGCGCGACCGCCGGCTCCGGCGGTAAGAACAGGTCGAGCTCGGGCCTCAAGGGCCGGGGCAAGACACTGCCCGCCGACGAGCGGCCCTGGCACAAGGGCTACTCCGGCACGGAGAAGCTGCCCGACAAGACGGCGCGCAAGCAGGAGAAGGAGCGGCGCGCCGCCGCCGCCGAGGGCCGCGCGCCCAAGGTCGGCATCCCGGGCACCAAGGACACCACCTGGGGTCGCGGCGGCGGCCGGGGCACCACCGGCCGGCCGGCCCAGCAGCGCGGCAACCGCGCGCAGGGCCGCACCGGTCCGCGGGTCGCCCCCGGACGCAAGAGCAACCCGACCCGGGAAGGTCCCGAGCTGCTGCTCGGCCGCAACCCGGTGAACGAGGCGCTGCGCGCGTCCATCCCGGCGACGGCCCTGTACGTTGCCCAGGGCATCGATCTGGATGACCGGGTCGTCGAGATCGTCCGTACGGCCGGGGACCGGGGCATCCCGATCCTGGAGATCAGCCGGCTCGAGCTCGACCGGATGACCGGCGGCGTCCTGCACCAGGGCGTCGGGCTGCAGGTGCCCCCGTTCGCGTACGAGAATTTCGACGACCTCGTGGCCGCGGCGATGGAGCAGACCGCGCCGCTGCTGGTGGCCCTCGACGGGGTGACCGACCCGCGCAACCTGGGCGCGGTGATCCGCTCGGTGGCCGCGTTCGGTGCCCACGGCGTCTTCATGACCGAGCGCCGGGCCGCCGGCATCACGGCGACCGCGTGGCGCACCAGCGCCGGCGCGGCCGCCCGCGTGCCGGTGTCCCAGGTGGTCAACCTGACCCGCTCGATCAAGGCGGCCCAGCAGGCCGGCTTCACCGCGATCGGCCTGGACGCCGACGGCGAGACCGACCTCTACCAGCTCGAGGTCGCTGTCGGCCCGCTGCTGGTGGTCGTCGGCTCCGAGGGTCGCGGCCTGTCCCGGCTGGTCGGCGAGACCTGCGACCTGCGCGTCAGCATCCCGATGATGTCCGAGGTGGAGTCGCTGAACGCCAGCGTCGCCGCCGCGGTCACCCTCGCCGAAGTGTCCCGCCGCCGCATCTACGGGTAGTCGCACCCTGCCTGTAACGTGACGGGCCGAGTGGACCGTGGCGCGGAGGAGCAGGGCATGACCGACGGCATGGCGCGCGGCGGTTGGCTGCTCGGCGTCGACCTCGGCACGTCACACACGGTGGCGATGCTGCGCCGGCCCGACGGCCGTACCCGGCCGTTGCTCTTCGACGGCCAGCCGCTGCTGCCCTCCGCGGTCTACCTGGACACAACCGGCCGGCTGCACGTCGGCCGGGACGCGGTCCGGCTCGGTCAAGCCGAGCCGGGCCGGCTCGAACCGAACCCGAAACGGCACGTCGACGCGGAATCCGTGCTGCTCGGCGACACCGAGGTGCCGACCGCCGACCTGCTGGCGGCGCTGCTCGGCGCGGTGGCCCGGGAGGCCGTCGCGGCCACGGGCTTCCTGCCGCCCGCCGTGCTGACCTATCCGGCGGCCTGGGGCTCCCGGCGCCGCGAGGTCCTGACAACCGCGCTGGCCCGAGCCGGCTGGCCGCCGGCCACTCAGCTGCTGCCCGAACCGGTCGCCGCGGCGCACTACTTCGCGGATGTCCTCCGCCGCCCGGTGCCGGTCGGATCGGCGCTGGCAGTCTTCGACTTCGGTGGCGGCACGCTGGACATCGCCGTCGTCCGCAACGAGGGAGTCACGCCGGAAGGGCTGCCCCGGTTCGCGGTGGCCGCGTCCGGCGGCATCGACGACCTCGGCGGACTCGACCTCGATGCGGCGCTGGTCGAGCACCTGGGCGCTGAGCTGAGCGTCAGCGAGCCGAGCGCGTGGGCGGCGCTGACCGGGCCGGTCACCCTGGCCCAGTGGCGGGCGCGGCGGCAGTTCTGGGAGGACGTGCGCGGGGCGAAGGAGATGCTTTCCCGTACGGCGCTCGCCCCGGTGCCGGTGCCGGGCGTGGAGCACGCGGCACATCTGACCCGGGACGAATTCGAGACCGCGGCGGGGCCGTTGCTGCGGCGCGGGGTGGCCGAGGCCGGCTCGGTGATCCGGGCGGCCGGGGTGGCGCCGACCGAACTGGCCGGGTTGTTCCTGGTCGGGGGATCGTCGCGGGTGCCGCTGGTGGCCCGGTTGCTGCACGGGGAGCTGGGCATCGCGCCTACGGTGCTGGAGCAGCCGGAGCTGCCGGTGGCAGAGGGCGCGATCATCGTGGTCGCCGTGGCTGACAGCGCGGTGGCCTCGGCGGCGAGCTCGCCTGGGTCCGTGCGGGCGGCAGGTCCGGGTGATGCGGCTGCTGGGGCGGTATCGGTGGGCGCTGCGACGCTGGATGATCCGGCGGGCACGGCCCCGCGGGCTGGAGCGGCGATGGCGGAAAGCGCCGCGCCGGCACAGGCCGCGTCGTTGGGCGCGGCGACAACGGACAGTGCGGCAGCGCCGGCCGGGTCGATGGGTGCTGGGGCGGCGGATGGTGGGGCGACGCCGGCTGCGCCGATGCGGCCGGCGGCGGTGCCGCCGATCTCCGACACCATGACCCATCCGGCGCCCGCTGCCGAGGGCGATGGGCCGGGCCTGCTCAGTACAGAAGCCATGCAACCCACCTCCGCCGCTGCGGCGGTCTCCACGGAGACGGATACGGCCGCGGCCTCGCCTCCCCCTCAGGGGGCCGCCCCGGCACAACACGCAAAAGCGCCCGCCGCAGCGGGGCAAGCTCCGATGCCGCCCGCGACCCCGTCGCAACAGCCGTTCTCGGGGCCGTCGCAGCACGCCAAGCCGGCCGCTGTGGTGGCCGCCGGCGGGTCGCAGGGTGCGGAGCCGCACTACGCCGAGCCGGTCGATCCCTGGGCGACCGGTGAGGCCGCCGCTTTCGGGAATCAGGGCGGCGGACCCGTGCTCCACCCGGTGTCGGGTGCCCCCGTCTCGGGCGCTGCCACGCCGCCGGGGGCCGAGTCGTGGCTGGCCTCGACGCATCCTGATCCCGATGAGGCCGGAGGGCCGGGGGCGCGGGCCAAGCTTCCGGCGTACAAGCGGAAGGTGGTCTGGATCGTCGCGGCCGTGACGGCCGTCGTGCTGGGGGCCGCCGCGACCGTTGTGGTGCTGTTGTGGCCGGGGTATCCGGCGCTGGACTACGAACCGCTCGCCGACCTGCACCGGGTCAAGCCCGTCGTGCCGGTCAGTTCCGCCTTCAGTGCCGCCGCGCTGCGGGACGGCCGGGCCTATTTCGCCAGCGCCGACGACACGAACACGCTCGGGGTCGTGGCGGCGGCCACCGATACCGGCGAGACCGCCTGGACCAGCACGGCGGCCGGGTCGGCCAACCGCTGGGAGTTCTTCTTCACGATTCCCGGCGCTGTTGTCGCCATCACCGGCATCGATTCGCTCACCGGGCAGCGGCGGGTCGTGGTGCTCGACGCGGGCGATGGCAAGAAGCGCTGGGAACGGGCCATGGACGGCTACGACAACGTGCTGTTCGCCGGGGACCGGGTGGTTCTCATCGACCGGCGGGAGGGCCGGCTGCTCGGGCTCGATCCGCGCACCGGCAAGGGTCTGTGGGAGAAGCGGAACCCCAAGAGCGAGTACGGGCAGACCACCACCCAGGTCGTCCCCGTCACGACCGAGGACGACTTCGCCGGTCCCGCCGGCACCGACGGGGT
This sequence comes from Actinoplanes sp. NPDC004185, assembly GCF_053603475.1. Classification (NCBI taxonomy): domain Bacteria; kingdom Bacillati; phylum Actinomycetota; class Actinomycetes; order Micromonosporales; family Micromonosporaceae; genus Actinoplanes; species Actinoplanes sp. NPDC004185. Next base: position 105,144 of record NZ_JBSGFR010000018.1, read on the forward strand.
CGCGTTCGCCGAGCCGCTCGACGACGACAAGCGCATCGTGCAGATCGGTGCCGACGACTCGGCGCAGGTCAGAGACGCGGACAGCGGGGAGGTGGTGGCCGGTCCGCGGCAGAGCGTGGCGCAGACCGACGACAAGGTCATCGCGCACAACGGCCGGCTGATCGTGGCCGAGTCCACCGACGCGCACCGGCTGTTCGCCTACGACCTGAAGAAGCTGGAGCCGAAGCTGCTCTACACCCCGCCGAGCACGAACTCGCGGCTCGAGCACTTGACGCCGTGCGGCGCCGACCGGATCTGCCTGATCGAGACCGCCGGTTCCGACGCCAAGACAGCGCAGGTGGTGGCCATCAACGCCGCCGACGGCGGGGTGGTGTGGCGGCGTCCCGTGGTCGACGCCGAGGACCTGATCGCGGTCGGGGAGGCTGTGCTCGTCCCGCAGAACACGTCACCGGCGCAGGTCAGCCTGGTGGCCTCCGACGGGCGGATCGCCTGGACCCGGGCCGGGGTCGCGGGACGGCTGGACGCCGGTAACACCCTGCAGTTCTCCAAGGCGCTGTCGACCTCCTCGGACGACCCAGCGCTGGCCGGGGAGCACGTCGGCGACAAGGCCGTCCCGCTCGGGTCGCTGGCCGACGTACGGTCCTCGACCTGCGCCTGGGACACCAGCCACCTGGCCTGTGTCGCCGACGCGGACTTCATCATCCAGCGATTCGCTGGATAGCGAAGCCGGACAGCCGAGCGGGACAGCCGAGCCGGACAGCGAAACGGGCGGCCCCCGCAGGGACCGCCCGTTCAGCCGATCACTTGCTTCAGATGCGCTCGCCCGTGGTGGCGTTGAAGACGTGCACGCTCTCGGTCTGCGGCTTGATGAACACGGTCTCGCCCATGGTCGGCATGTTGCGCCGGTCGGTGCGGACCACGAACCGCTCCGAGCTGCCCTCGAGGGCCGCGTGGCCGTAGACGTTGGCGTCCGAGCCGAGGTCCTCGACCAGGTCGACGACGATCGGCAGGCCACCCGCGGTCGGGGCGACCAGGTCGGTCGCCTCGGGGCGGAAGCCGATGGTCACCTTGCCGTTGCCCTGCGCGGCCGCGACCTGCTCGCGGGTCAGCGGCACGGCCAGCTCCGCGAAGCTCGCGCCGCCCTCGGTCAGGCCGACGGTCTTGATGTTCATGGCCGGGGAGCCGATGAAGCCGGCGACGAAGACATTGCCGGGCTTGTCGTACAGCGCCCGCGGGGTGTCGCACTGCTGCAGCACGCCGTCGAGCATGACCGCCACGCGGTGGCCCATCGTCATGGCCTCGACCTGGTCGTGGGTCACGTAGACGGTGGTGATGCCCAGCTTGGCCTGCAGGGTGGCGATCTGCGAACGGGTCTGGACGCGCAGCTTGGCGTCGAGGTTCGACAGCGGCTCGTCCATGAGGAAGACCTGCGGCTCACGCACGATCGCGCGGCCCATGGCGACACGCTGGCGCTGACCGCCGGAGAGCGCCTTCGGCTTGCGGCTCAGGTACTCGTCGAGCTGGAGCAGCTGGGCGGCTTCCTTGACCCGGCGGTCGATCTCCGACTTCGGGGTCTTGCGCAGCTTCAGGGCGAACGCCATGTTCTCGTACACCGACATGTGCGGGTACAGGGCGTAGTTCTGGAACACCATCGCGATGTCACGCGACTTCGGGGGGAGGTTCGTGACGTCCTTGCCCTCGATCAGGATGCGACCGCGGTCCACATCCTCGAGGCCGGCGAGCATCCGCAGGCTGGTGGACTTACCGCAACCGGAGGGGCCGACCAGGACCAGGAACTCGCCGTCGCCGATCTCGAGGCTGAGCTCGTTGACCGCGGGGCGCTCCTGCCCGGGATAGATCCGGGACGCCTTGTCGTACGTGACCGTAGCCATGGTGAATCGACTTCCTTTCCACCGGCAGGAACGTGCCGGACGATCCGAGTGGAGGAACAGTGTGGTGAGCCACACGCTGGTCACCGTAGGTCTTTTTTCGGCAACTGCCAAGGCGAGCGCCCGGTAAAGGGCGTTTCGGCCTGTCAGACGGCAACCGGTATGCTGATGTCCGCGCCCCTGTAGCTCAGTTGGCCAGAGCACCTGTCTTGTAAACAGGATGTCGTCGGTTCGATTCCGACCGGGGGCTCCTAGGGTGGCGCCATGCGCATCGAGCGGGTCGCGGACGTCGCGGCCGTACACCTCGCGGCAGCTCTCTTCGACGGGCCGCCGCTGGCGGCCGCGACGGAGAAGTTCCTCGCTCAGCCGGACCACCATCTGCTCTTCGCCTATCTCGGCGACCGCCCGGTCGGCATGATCTCCGGGGTGGAGACCACCCATCCGGACAAGGGCACCGAGATGTTCGTGTACGAGCTGGGCGTCCTGCCCGACGCCCGGCTGCTCGGCGTCGGCACGGCCCTGGTCCGGGCGCTGGCCGAGCTGGCCCGCGAGCGCGGCTGTTACGGCATGTGGGTGGGGACCGAGGTCGACAACGAGGCCGCCCAGGCCACCTACCGCCGGGCCGGCGCCACCGAGCAGACGCCGTTCGTGCTGCTGAACTGGGATCTCACTGCGGAAGACGGGGCGACATGACGTTCACCGAGGAACGGCGGGGCTGGCTGACGCCGATGCGGGCCCGGTCGGCCGACGAGAACCACCGCGTCGCCACCCCGCTCGAGCTCTTCTTCGACCTCTGCTTCGTGGTCGCGGTGGCGCAGGCCGCCCTGCCGCTGCACCACGCCGTCTCCGAGAACCACGTGTGGGACGGGGTCACCAGCTACCTGATGGTCTTCTTCGCCATCTGGTGGGCGTGGATGAACTTCACCTGGTTCGCCTCGGCGTACGACACCGACGACGACGTCTACCGGATCACCTCGTTCGTGCAGATCGCCGGGGCGCTGGTGCTGGCGGCGGGCGTCTCCTCGGCGTTCGACGGCGGCAACTACGTCGGCATCACGATCGGCTACGTGATCATGCGGCTGGCCATGGTGGCGCAATGGCTGCGGGCCGCCCGCGCCGATCCGCAGCGCCGGGCCACCGCCCTGCTGTACGCGGCCGGCATCACGATCGTGCAGGTCCTCTGGCTGCTGCGGCTGGCGCTGCCGGAAGCGTGGGGCACGCCGTCGTTCCTGGTGCTGGTCGTGGCCGAGCTGCTCGTGCCGATCGTCGCCGAGCGGGCTCCGGGCGGTCCGACCACCTGGCACCCGCACCACATCGCCGAACGCTACGGACTGTTCACGATCATCATGCTGGGCGAGGCGGTGTCGGCGGCGACGATCGCCATCCGCACCGGCCTGGACACCGGCGAGTACGTCACCGACCTGGTGTCGATCGCGGTGGCCGGGCTGGTCGTCGTCTTCGCGCTGTGGTGGCTGTACTTCGACCGTTCGGCGCAGGGGCTGCTGACCTCGCTGCGGGCCGGGATGTTGTGGGGCTACGGCCACTACTTCATCTTCGGTTCGGCCGCGGCAGTCGGGGTCGGCGTCGCGGTGGCGGTCGACCACGCCACCCACCATGCGCACATCTCCGGGGTCACGGCCGGGTTCGCGCTGGCCGTACCGGTGGCGCTCTATCTCTTCTTCGTCTGGCTGTTGCACATCCGCCCGCACCAGCAGGGAGCGCTCGTGGTGGCGTACCCGGCCGTGGCCGTGCTGGCGTTGCTGGCGCCGTTCGGTCCGAAGCCCGTGTTCGTGATCGCGGGTCTGCTGGTGGCGCTGGTGGCGATCACGGTGGCCGCCGGCCGCCGGGTGCCGGACCGGATCGAGTCAGGGCACTAGCCCGCGTTGTTGCGCACCCGGTCCGAGGGCGGCCAGACGTACGGCAGGTCGGCCGGGACCTCGCCGAACAGCGGCCGGTAGAAGTCGGGATCCTTGCGGAACAGCGCGGACCGGTGGCTCAGGTGCAGCGCCTCGTCGCCGAGCCAGGGTGGCAGCTCGCCGGCCGCCGCCAGTTCCGCCTGGGTGCGGATCACCGTGATCCCGCGCGCCTCGGCGACGTCCGCGCGCATCGTGGCAGCCGTCGAGTCGGCGCGACCGGTGGAGATCCAGACTTCGCACATGTCGAGGCCGTACCGGACGAGCCCCTCCTCGTAGCCGATCCACATCTTCACCGCCGGGTGGTGGCGCCAGCCGTACGTCGGCAGCGTCAGCCCGCGCAGCACCTGCACGGTCTCCACCCGCTGTTTGCCCAGCCGTTTCTGGTCCAGCGCGCGGGCGCTGGCGACGAAGTCCGGGTAGGGAAGGAATGTCTGCATCAGATGATCTTCCGCCCTTGAAGTCCTGGTTCGAAGCAGGATGTCTTACGGTGCAACGGCTTTCGCGCCGCAGTTCTTCCGTGGACATCTTGGTTGCATGCACAATCTTGAATGTCACGTCCTCGTCACGATGAGTCCTCCCGTAGTGACATCGAAGCGTGTGAACTCCACGATCCGCTTCAGAGGTGCTCGTACCCCCGGGCGCCCATCTCCTCGGAGGACCCGTACGTGAGACAACAATCTTCTCGGGGCCGGCGCACACTCACCGCGCTGCTCGCCTCGGGCGTGGTCGTCGGCGCCGCCGCGCTGAGCGGCCCCGCACCCGCGAATGCCGCACCGCTGCGGGCACCCGCTCCCGCGCCGGTGGCGGATCCGGCCACCCCCAAGGACGGCCCGACCGACGAGCTCGACTCGCACGACGCCGAGCTGCTGGCCAAGGCCGAGAGCAGCGGCGTCCGCAACGTCACCCTGATCATCTCGACCGAGTCCGGCGAGGCGTCCGACGTCGCGGCCCAGGTCAAGAAGCTCGGCGGAACGATCGCCCAGCGCTACGACAAGGTCGGCTACGTGCTGGCCTCGGTCCCGACGGCCAAGGTGATCAAGACCGCGAAGCTGCCGGGCATCTCGGCAGTGGACCTCGACGAGTCCGTCAAGCTCCCCGACCCGGATGCGGGCAGCCGCGGTGGTGCCAAGGCTGCCGCCCAGGGTGCGACACTTCCCGGCCCGGGCGCGACCACGCCGGCCGCGAACCCGTACATGCCGACGAACGAGATCGGTTCCGTCGCGTTCAAGAAGCAGCACCCGACCTGGGACGGCCGCGGGGTCACGATCGGCATCATGGACTCCGGCGTCGAGCTGGACCACCCGGCGCTGCAGAAGACCACCACCGGCGAGCGCAAGATCGTCGACTGGGTGACCGCGACCGACCCGGTGACCGAGGGCGACGCGACCTGGCGGGCCATGGCCACCGAGGTGGCCGGGCCGACGTTCACGTACCTCGGCGCGACCTGGACGGCGCCCGAGGGCACCTGGAAGGTCAACCGCTTCACCGAGGCGATCACCGCGGCCAGCGAGCCGGGCGGTGACGTCAACCGCGACGGTGACACCACCGACGTGTTCGGCATCCTCTACAACCCGGTCACCCACGACATCCGGGTGGACGTGAACCAGAACAAGGACTTCACCGACGACGCCGTGATGCGGCCGTACCGGGAGAAGTTCGACGTCGGGCACTTCGGCACCGACATTCCGGCCACCGAGCTCGCCGAGAGCATGCCGTTCGTGGTCGAGTACCGCGAGGACGTCGACGCTTCCGCGCTCGGGCTCGGCACTGTCGACTACGTCAACATCGGCATCCCGGAGGACGCGCACGGCTCGCACGTCGCCGGCATCACCGCCGCCAACGACATGCTGGGCAACACCAACTTCGACGGCCAGGCACCCGGCGCCAAGATCGTCTCCGCGCGGGCCTGCTCCTGGGGCGGCGGCTGCACCGCGGCCGCGCTGACCACCGGCATGGTCGACCTGGTCGTCAACCGGCACGTCGACGTCGTCAACATGTCGATCGGTGGCCTGCCGGCCCTCAACGACGGCAACAACGCCCGCGCCCAGCTGTACGACAAGCTGATCAAGGACTACGGCGTGCAGCTGTTCATCTCGGCCGGCAACTCCGGCCCGGGTGTGAACACGATCGGTGACCCGTCGGTGGCCACCGACGTCGTCAGCGTGGCGGCCAGCGTCAGCAAGGAGACCTGGCTGGCCAACTACGGCTCCGTGGTGACCAAGAAGAACGCGCTGTTCAACTTCTCGTCGCGCGGTCCCCGCGAGGACGGCGGCTTCAAGCCCGACCTGACCGCGCCGGGCTCGGCCATCTCCACCGTGAACACCTGGCTGGACCAGCCGGAGCTCGCGGAGGCCGGCTACAACCTGCCGACCGGGTACGCCATGTTCAACGGCACCTCGATGGCCTCCCCGCAGGCCACCGGCGGCGCCGCGCTGCTGCTGTCCGCGGCCAAGGCGACCGACCTGGACGTCACCCCGGCCCAGTTGCGCCGGGCGCTCTACACCTCGGCCGACCAGATCGCGGACACCTCGGTCGCCGGTCAGGGCAACGGCCTGATGGACGTTCCGGGCACCTGGGCGCTGCTGGCCCGTAAGGTCGAGGCGCGCAAGTACACCTCGTCCGCGCCGGTCTGCACGCCGTTCTCGGCCGACTTCGACACCCCGAACCAGGGCACGGGCATCTACAACCGCTGCGCGAGCGGTGCCGGTGGCCTCAAGGCGGGTCAGTCGAAGAGCTACACGGTCAAGCTCACCCGTACGTCGGGTCCGAAGGGTTCGGTCACGCACCGGCTCTCCTGGGTCGGCGACAAGCGGGCCTTCCGCTCGCAGTCGTCGGTCTCGCTGCCGCTGAACAAGACGGTGAACGTCTCTGTGACGGTGAAGCCGGGCGAAGGCCTGAACAGCGCCATCCTCAAGGTGGACGACCCGAAGACCTCGGTCACCGACTTCGAGGTGCTCAACACGGTCGTCACCAGCTTCGTGCCGAAGAAGCCGGCGTACGAGATGACCGTCGAGGACTCCGTCGAGCGCAACTCGTCGAACTCGTACTTCATCACCGTGCCCGAGGGGGCCAGCGCGCTGCAGGTCGACCTGTCCGGCATCGCGACCGGCTCGCAGACGCGCTGGATCGCCATCAACCCTTGGGGCGTTCCGGTCGAGAGCACGGCCAGCACGGCGTGTTACACCAACTTCTCGGACGCGGCCGCCTGCAAGCCGCAGGAGCGGGCGTACGAGAACCCGATGCCGGGCGTGTGGGAGCTCGAGGTCGAGTCCCGCCGGACCTCGCCGTCGCTGCGCAACCCGTACGAGCTGACCGCCAAGGTGCAGGGCGTCACGGTGCAGCCGGCGACGGTCGAGCTGCCCAGCGTCACGGCCGGTGCGGCCACGCCGGTCACCTGGACCGTCAAGAACAACTTCGGTCCGCTGCGGCTCACCGCCACCGGCGGCCCGCTCGGCAGCGCGAAGTCCGCGCGGCCGACCATCGAGGACGGCGCGAGCCAGGAGTACACGGTCGAGGTGCCGGCCGGTGCCCAGCGGCTCGACGTGGCGATCGGCAACGTCAGCGACCCGGCGGCCGACCTGGACCTGACGGTGTCGCTCGCCGGCCAGCAGGTCGCGGCGTCGGCCGACGGCGACTCCGAGGAGTCGGTGTCGATCCCGAACCCGGCGGCCGGCACGTACACGGTCGTGGTGGACGGCTACGCGGTGCCCTCGGGCAGCACGCAGTACGACTACCGGGACGTGTTCCTGAGCCCGGCGCTGGGCGCGATGACGGTGCCGGCCACGGTGCTGACCCTCGCGAACGGTGCCACGGCCACGGTCACCGGCTCGGTGACCGCCGCGGCAGCGCCCGCGGCCGGTCGCAACCTGTTCGGTGAGATGACGCTGATCACGGACGAGGGTGCGGTCGTCGGCCGCGGCACCGTCTCGATCGGCGCGGTCAACTAACCGCAACGCCACGAGCCCGTCCCCGGCGCTGACCGGGGGCGGGCTCGTGCTTTGTCCGGGTCCTACCGGAAGTCCTCGTCCTCGCCGGCGACCGGCCGGCCACCGTCCGAGAAGTGCCGCTTCTTGCCCCCGGCCTCGTCGTCGACCGGCTCCTCGTGCAGGCGCGGGTCGTCGACCGGCTGGTCCGCGGCCGGGCCGGCCGCCCGGTCGTCGCCGTCCTGGCCGGCGCCGGTCGGTCCGTCGGCCGGCTTCCCCTGGGACGGGTCGACCAGGGCGGGGTCGACGTCGGTACCGCCGGCCGGCATGCCGGTGGGCGTGTCGTCGCCGGTGGCCGGGAGGGTGCGCGGTGTCTCGTTCGCCGGCAGCAGCCCGCCGAGGCCACCGAGCAGCGGCACGCCACCGTCGAACAGCGCCGACTCGCGGGGCGCCCGGGCTGACGCCGTACGGCCGTCCGGGGTGAGCCCGCCACCGAGCAGGCCGCCGCCCAGCAGGTTGGCCGGGACCAGGTTGCTCAGGCCGCCGGTCGGCAGACCGCCGCCCGGCGCGCCGCCGGTCAGGCCGCCACCCGGGCCACGGGATGCGCCGCCGGCCAGACTGCCGCCGGCCAGACTGCCGCCACCCAGCCCGCTGCCGGATGAGCCGCCGCCGGTGAGCCCGCCGATCACCGGCAGGTCCGCCGGGGCCGAGCCGCCGGCGGGCCGTCGGCCGGCCGGTTCGTCCGCCTCGCGGGTACGGGCCTCGTCCTGCACCGGCCCACCCGTGGCGGGTCCGGTGAGGTCGGCGGAGTTCTGCCCCGGCTTGACGTCCATGAGCGACGAGCCGTCCAGCGGGCTCGCCAGGTTCAGGCCGCCCGCGGGGTCCAGACCGAGTCCCCGGGTGGCGCCGCCACCCAGCGTGCCCAGCAGTCCGCCGGCCGGTGCCGGGACCACATCAGCCTGCGCGGGTGCCGCGCCGAGCAGCAGGAAACCGCCGACCACCGCCCCGGCGTAGAACCACTTGCGCATTGATCTCCTCCAGCATGAACTCGGACCAATCGGTCGGAAAGGCCAACGAGTGGCCTGCATGGAGGGTTCGGGGAGCAACGGGCTCAAGCGGCGATGATCGGCTGGTTACGATGCCGCCATGGCCGTCGAACCAGCCCGCGACCCACCCGGCCGTTCCCTCGTCTCGCGGCTGCGGCGCAACGTCGACAACCGCCCGCACTTCGTGATCTGTGGCGCCGACGCGCTGGTCTACACGGTCGCCGAGGAGCTGGCCAACGCCGGGCACCGGATCCGGCTCACCGTGATCGTCCCGGCCCGGCTACGGGCCGACGTGCCCGATCTGGCCACGCTGCGCGGCGTCCGGGTGATCCGGGCCGACCGGCTCGACGAGCGCACGTTCCGCTCGGCCGGGCTGGCCGGCGCGGCGGCGCTCGCCCTGGTGATGCCCGACGACGTGGTCAACCTGCACGCGGCGCTCTGCGCCCAGGCCGTCGAGCCCGACCTGCGGCTGGTGATCCGGATGTTCAACACCGGCCTGGGGTACGGCGTCCGTCGCCTGTTCGCCGACTGCGCGGTGCTCTCCGACGCCGCGATGGCCGCTCCCGCGTTCGTCGCCGCGTCCCTCGGTGAGGTGGCGCCCACCCACGTCCGCCTGGCCGGCCGCACCCTGTACGTGGCCCGCCGCGCGGACGTCCAGGCCGAGCACGTGGTGTGCGCGCTGACCGCGGCGGACGGTGCCGGCCGGGTCGACGTGCTGCCCGCCGATCCGGCGCCGGAGGCCGAGCGCCCCACCGACCTGGTGCTGGCCGAGGCGACCGGGCGGCCCGCCGGCCAGACCGTCGCCGCTCAGCGTCTGCGCCGGCGCCGCCGCCCGCTACGGGTGATGGGCCGGGCGCTGCGGGCCGCGCTGAGCCGCAAGCTCGGCATCGCCGTGCTGGCCACCCTGGTCATCACCCTGGTGTCCGGGACCATCCTGGTGCACGCGGACCGGGTGCACGGGTTCTGGAAGTCCGTCTACCTGACTCTGCTGACGGTGGTCGGCTCGTCCGATGTGGAGTTGCAGCGCAGTCCGGTCGCGCAGGCCGCGCAGCTGGTGCTGACCATCGCCGGGCTGGCGCTGCTGCCGCTGATCACCGCGGCGGTGGTCGAGGGCATGGTGAACGCCCGGCTGGCGCTCTCCAGCGGACGCGCCGCGGCGGGGCACGAGGACCACATCGTGGTGGTCGGACTCGGCAACGTGGGCACCCGGGTGCTGCGCCAGCTCGTCGATCTCGGCGTACAGGTGGTCGCGATCGACCGCAAGGCCGATGCCCGGGGTGCGAAGGCCGCCGAGCAGCTGGGTGTGCCGTTCATCGTCGGCGACGCCGCGCGCGAGGAGACGCTGCGGGCCGCCTCCATCGCCACCAGCAAGGCGCTGGTCGTCGTCTCCACCGACGACGTCACCAACCTGCAGGCGGCGCTGAACGCCCGCGCGGTACGCCCCGACCTGCGGGTGGTGCTGCGGCTCTTCGACGACGACTTCGCCCAGCGGGTGCAGACCGCCTTCACCATCAACAGCTCGCGCAGCGTGTCCCGGCTGGCCGCGCCCGCGTTCGCGGCGGCCATGCTGGACCGCGACGTGCTCGCCACCATCCCGGTCGACCGGCACGCCCTGCTGGTGGCCGGCGTGCAGGTCTACGCCGGGTCACCGCTCGACGGGGTGACGCTGAGCCAGGCCGACCGGCCGCTGAGCGTGCGGGTGATCGGGCTGTCGGCGGCCGGCTCCGAGTGGGTGGACTGGGCGCCGGACCAGCGGCGGATCCTGGCGGCCGGCGACCGGGTGATGGTCGTGGCCCGGCGCGCCGGGCTGCGGGCGCTGGTCGAGCAGGCCACCCCGCCGGCCGAGCCGCCACCGCTGCTCGACGAGGATCTCTAGCCCGCGCTGACCGGCTCGCCGTCGGTGAGGGCGTTCACCTCGACACCCAGGACCGCCTGCTCGTCCGGCTTGTGGGCCAGCACGTCGGTCAGGTACGACTGCACGGCCGGGCCCATGCCCACGTCGCGGCCCGCGCGTTCGGACAGCAGCCACTTGTGCTGGATGATCTGCGAGAAGATCTCCTGCGGCTCCAGCTTGCGGCGCAGGTTGGCCGGCACCGCCCGGACCACCGGCTCGAAGACCTCGGTCAGCCAGCGGTGCGCGGCCTGCTGCTCGTCGACCAGGTCCGACTCCGCCCGGTACGCGTCCAGGTCGTTGAGCAGCTGGCGGGCCTGGTTCTCCTCGGCGTCCAGGCCGGTCAGGCGCAGCAGCCGGCGGGTGTGGTAGCCGGCGTCCACCACCTTGGGCCGGACCCGGTAGCCGCCGTCCACCGTGGACATGTCCACCTCGGCGACATCGAAGCCCAGCTCGTTGAGCCGGCGGATGCGGCCCTCGATGTCGTGCCGGGCGTCGCGGCGCACCTCCTGCTCGTACGTGACCTCGTGCCACAGCCGCTCGTAGCGGGCCACGATGTCGTCGACCACGGCCTCCGGGTCGATCGCCTCGTGCAGCAGCTCCGCGGCCTCCAGGTCGAGGCACTCGCCGAAGATGTTGAGCCGCAGGATCTCGATGTCCTCGCTGCGCTGGCCCTCGGAGAGCTTCGGATAGAGGTTGCCCGTCTCGGCGTCGACCAGGTACGCCGCGAAGGCGCCCGCGTCGCGCCGGAACAGCGTGTTGGACAGCGAGCAGTCACCCCACGAGAAGCCGATGAGATGCATCCGCACGATCAGCGCGGCGAGCGCGTCGAGCAGCCTGTTCATCGTCTCGGGCCGCAGGGTGTGGGAGAACAGCGCCCGGTACGGCAGCGAGAACTGCAGGTGCCGGGTGATCAGCACCGACTCCAGCGGCTCGCCGTCGTCGTCCTGGCGGTCGTTGACGATGGCCACCGCCTCCACCGCCGGGAAGTCGATCCGCTCCAGGGCGCGGAGCAGGTCGTACTCCTTCTCGGCGATCCGTTCCCGGGTCTCCTTGAGGGCGTAGACGGTGTCGTTGAGCTTGACGAAGCGGACGATGTGCCGCGAGATGCCCTGCGGCAGCGCGACCAGGTGGGACGCGGGCCACTCCTCGAGCGGCACGTTCCACGGCAGGTCCAGCAGCGCCGGGTCGACTAGGGCGGACGTGATGCGCACGAGCCCAGTGTGCACGCTGCGGGGCGCACGTCGCTGCCGCACGTGGCTCGTTACACAGAAGCGAGATCGCCGGATTGTTTCGTATGTCGGCGATGTGACTCGAGGGGCAGGAGTGAATTTGCGACGCGCGGTGAGCATCGTCGTCGGGGCGAGTGCGGCCCTGGCACTGGCCGGCACTGCCGGTGCGGCGGCCTGGAAGTACTCGGCGGACGAGGGTCGCCCGGTCGGCTCCTGGCAGGAGGCGGGGTCAGCCCGTACCCCTGTCGCGGCGCAGCAGCCCGCGGCCGAGACCGGCCCGGCCGGAACCCCGAGCAGCAGCCCGGCCGCCGAGGCCGGCTCCCGGACCGCGAAGCCGCAGGCCACGGCCTCGGCGTCGGCCTCGCCGGCGGCGCCCCCCGGCCGGACCGCCGAGTCCGCCACGGCCCCGGGCGGCGACGGCCGGCAGAAGGTCGGCGAGCTGCTGTCGATCGACAAACTGCTGGGGTACGGCGCCCCGGAACGTGAGGTCTTCCACTACCCGCAGGCCTCCTACGTCAAGGTGCACTTCAGCCGCCTGGCGATGCTGCCGGGCGACTACGTGACGGTCTCCGACGGCAAGGGCCGCGAGTCCTACCGGTACGACGCGCCGCGGCTGCTGGACGGCGTGTCCACCGACCGCTGGGCCATGTCGATCACCGGTGACACCGCGGTCGTCGAGACGCACCGCGGGGGCGGCAACCTGGTCGGCTCGCTGCTCGGCCGGCTCGGCGTGAACGTGGACCAGGTGGCCCGTGGCTACTCCCGCAAGGAGCAGGCCCGGGTGCCGGAGGCCCAGCTCACCGCCCCCGGGCGCACGGGCCGGGAGGAGTCGGTCTGCGGCTCGGACGAGAGCAGGGACGCGGTCTGCTACCGCTCGGCCGACCCGGTGGCCTACACCCGGTCCAAGGCCATCGCCCGGCTGCTGATCAACGGCACCGAGCTGTGCACCGGCTGGCGGGTCGGCAGCAAGAACCGGATGCTGACCAACAACCACTGCTTCGACAGCTCGGCGAACGCGTACGAGACCGAGGTGTGGTTCAACTACCAGTGCGCGACCTGCGGCGGCTTCGAGGTCTTCAAGCCGACGAAGGTCTGGGGCGACAAGGTGCTGGCCACCGAGCACGTGCTGGACTTCACACTCTTCACGGTGGAGAACTTCCGCGCGGTGCAGAAGTTCGGCTACCTGAGTCTGGACACCGCCCGGCCGGTGAAGGGTCAGGAGCTCTACGTGCCGCAGCACCCGGCCGGCGAGCCGACCCGGATCGCCGGGCGCAACGGGGCCCGGGCCGGCACCTGCGCCGTCGCGGACCCGGCCTTCGACGGGTACGCCGCGGACTCGGACGTCTCCTACTACTGCGACACCGAGGGTGGATCGAGCGGCAGCCCGGTGCTGTCCCGCAAGACCAACCGGGTCGTGGCGCTGCACCACTTCGGTGGCTGCCCGAATTCCGGAGTCCGCGCCGACCTGCTCAACGCCAAGATCAAGTCGTATCTCTGACGTACCGTATGCGCCATGCGGGCTCCGGTGGCGACAGTGACGAGACGCGCCTGGCTGCCCTGGCTGCTGGACGTGGCCCTGCTGGCCGGCTTCGTCGTGCTGACCGTCGCGCTCGCCCGGGGGCACCTGCTGACCCTGGACGAGCGGGTGGCCGACTGGGCCGTCACGCACCGGCCGACGCCGCTCTACGTGCTGCTGCGGGTGCTCAACTATCTCGGCCAGGGCGGCCAGGTGCTGATGCCGGTCGCGCTGCTGCTGGCCGGGCTGGTGGCCTGGCGGCGGCGCTCGGTACGGCCGCTGCTGGTCTTCGCCGCGGTGTTCGTGCTGACCTACGTCACGATCGGCCCGCTGAAGATCTGGCTGGACCGCGCGGCGCCGGCCTTCGACGGCCCGGACCGGCTGGTGCTGTTCAACACCCACGCCTCCGGCATCGAGGCGATGAGCTACCCGTCCGGGCACGTGGCGAACGCACTGGCCTGGTACGGCGTCATCGCGGTGCTGCTCAACGGGCTGCTGCGCTCGCTGGACCGGCCGGCGCTGTCGCCGCGGGCCTACCTCGCGCTGCGGGTGCTGCCACCGGCCATCGTCTTCTGCACGACGACCTGGCTGGCCTTCCACTGGATCACCGACTCGGTGGCCGGGCTGCTGCTCGGCCTGATCCTGACCCGGCTGCTGGGCCGCATCCCGTGGGACACGGTCCCGCTGCCCCGGTTGCCCCGCGGCATCGACCGCCCGGCCGAGCTGTAAACCCTGTTCACCTTCCGTTCACTTTCCTCGGCCGAAACGATTGCGGGAAGCCTCTACTCTCTGAGGCGTCAGGGCCCTCAAGCGTTTTGAGAGGACAGCTCCATGACGTTTCCCCGGACTTCACGCCGCCGTCCTCGCGCTATTGATCACCCCACAGCAGTCGTCCCCCGGCCGCGACCCGCGGAGAACCACGAGCGTGCAGGCACCGGCGGAATGGAATTCCGGGACATCGTGGCGGCGGGATCGGCATTACTGCTGCTGCTGTTCGTCATCAAGTCGTACGGAGTGGCCCGCTATTCGCTGACCACGACGACCGCCCTGCTGGTGGCCACGCCCAGCCAGGTGGCCCTGGGCACGGTGACGATCTACGCGTACTACGTCCTGCCGGCTGTCGCGATCGGCACGGTCTGGTTCGCCGTGCTCTTCCGCGACCGCGTCCGGCCGTCGCTGTGGCCCCTGATCGGGATCGTCGCCGTGGTCGCGGCGCTGGCCTCACCCCTGACCTACCTGGTCCGCGGCCTGGCCGTGCTCATCGTGGCCCTCTGGATCGAGATGGTGATCCGCCGCTACCGCAGGGTGTGGGCCCGCCTCGACGGCGACGCGGGCAAGCGCCGGCGCCGGATCCTGTCCAGTCTGCAAGGACTGTCCATCGTCTACCTGGGCGCCGGCGCGCTGGCCGGTCTCTTCCTCTTCAGCCTCGACGTGCCGTGGGTCTCGGCGCAGACCTTCCAGGTGACGGACCCGGCGGTGATCTCGACCCAGGACAAGACGCGGAACGACAACGCACTCGACATCGAGACGGCCAACCGTTTCATCGGCTATCCCATCACCGAGAACGAGGAATGGGTGACGGTCCTGCACGCGGACACCCGGTACATCATGCGTATTCCGCAATCGAAGATCGAATTGCGGCTCACCTGCCACAACGAGGAGGACCAGCTCCACGGCGACCGGCCGTTGCTCGAGGCGTTGCGGGGAAATCCGTACGACTCGCACAACATCGACTGCCGGAAAGTGCTGAACGACCTCGAGACAAGGCCGCTGGGTCAGCCTTTCCCGCGGCAGTGACGCCGGTCAGATCCAGGCGCCGGCGCGCATCACCCGCTTGACCGTCAGGTCGGGTCCCAGCACGACCAGGTCCGCGCGCAGCCCGGCCTCCAGCGCCCCCACCTCGTCGGCCAGGCCCAGGACCCGGGCCGGTGTCGTCGCGGCCATCTCCGCCGCCGCCGGCAGGTCCAGCCCCGCGCCCACCGCCTGCCGGAACGCCGCGTCCATGGTCAGCGTGCTGCCCGCGATCGAGCCGTCGCGGACCAGCCGGGCCACCCGGTCGGCGACCGTCACCTCCTGGCCGCCCAGTTCGTACCGGCCGTCCGGCATCCCGGCCGCGTCCATCGCGTCCGTGATCAATGCCGTCCGGTCGGGTCCGGCCGCGTGGGCCGCGAACCGCAGCATCCCGTCGTGCAGGTGGATGCCGTCGGCGACCAGTTCGCAGACGATCGTGGGGGAGTCCAGCAGGGCGATGATCGGGCCCGGCTCGCGGTGGTGGGCCGGACGCATACCGTTGCACAGGTGGGTGCCGACGGTCGCGCCGGCCGCGACCCCGGCCAGGGTCTGCTCGTACGTCGCATCGGTGTGTCCCAGTGCCGCGACGACCCCGTGGCCCGTCAAGTACTTCACCGCGTCCAGGGCGCCGGGCAGTTCGGGGGCGATGGTGACCATCCGGACCGCGCCCTGGCCCAGCTCGACCAGGGTGCTCAGTTCCTCCGGCGACGGATCGCGCAGGAAGGCCGGGTTCTGCGCACCGCAACGGGTGTGCGACAGGTACGGCCCCTCGAAGTGCAGCCCGGCGATCGTGCCGTCGGCCACCAGCGGCCGGTACGCCGCCGTGGCCGCACGCATCAGCTCGTACGGGGAGCTGACCAGGCTGGCCAGCATCGTCGTGGTGCCGTGCCGCAGGTGGAAGGCCGCCGCCGCGCGGGCCGCCGCCGGGTCGCCCTGGGTGAACGTGTGCCCGCCGCCGCCGTGGCAGTGCAGGTCCACGAAGCCCGGGACGATGATGTCGTCGCCCGGGTGGCCCCGTTCCGTGACGTCCAGAATCGTCGGCCCGTCCACTTCGACGTACCCGGGCACCACAGCCCCGGGCCGGACGACGCGGCCGCTGATCGCTTCCGTCAAGAGGGTGCCTCCAGGGTGTCGAGGGCCAGCAGGGCCGCGCCGAGGCAGCCCGCGGTGTCACCGAGGGCCGCGCGCACGATCCGCGGCATCCGGTGGAAGGTGATCCGGGCGTCCAGGGCGATCCGCAGCGGGGCGAGCAGGGCCTCCCCGGACTCGGCCAGCCCGCCGCCGAGCACCACGATCCCGGCGTCGTACAGCGCCTGTGCGGTGAGCAGGCCGTCCGCGAACGCCTCGACGGCCTCGGTCCAGACCGTGCCGGCCAGCTCCTCGCCGGCGGCCGCGCGGGTGACGACGTCGGAGGCGGTGACCCCGGTGATGCCGGAGAGTTCCACGTAGCGGCGGCCGACCGCGGACGCCGAGGCCACCGATTCGAGGCAGCCGCGGGCGCCGCAACCGCACGGCGGCCCGCCGGGCCGCACGATGACGTGGCCGACCTCCCCGGCCGCGCCGTGCGCGCCCGCGAACGCCTTGCCGTCGACCACGTGCGCGGCGGCGATGCCGGTGCCGATCGCGATGAACAGCACGTGCCGTTCCTCGCGGCCCGCCCCCAGGCGGGCCTCGGCCATGCCGCCCACCCGGACGTCGTGGCCGAGCGCGGCGGGCACGCCCAGGCGGGCGGCGACCAGATCCCGCAGCGGTACGTCGCGGAAGCCCACGTTGCTGGACCAGACAGCAGTGCCGGTCGCCTCGTCGACGACGCCGGGCACCGCCACCCCGGCGGCGACCGGGTTCAGCCCGTCCGCGCGGGCCCGGTCGGCCAGACCGGCAGCGACGTCGAGGATGTTCGCGGTGACCGCCTCGGGTCCCCGGGACGCGAGCGTCGGGTGCCGCTCGGCGTGGTGCACCGTGCCGTCCGGCCGTACCAGGGCGCACTTCATGCCGGTGCCGCCGACATCCAGCGCCACCACGACGTCGTTGCTCATGGTGCTACCTCTCGCCGCGCGGGGCGGGGCGGGCGCTCACGTGAGGACGACCGAGCGGGTCAGGTTGCGCGGGTGGTCGGGGTCGAGGCCCTGGCTGGTGGCCAGCAGCACGGCGACGCGCTGGGCCACGACGAGGTCGGCCATCGGGTCGAGCGGGGCCCGGCCGCCGCACCAGCTGCCCAGCGCGGCGTAACCGCCGTTGTAGCGGCTGTGCACGAACGCGGCGCCGGTCGCCTCCACGTCGTCGGCCAGGCCGGCCGGGATCTCGCCGAACGCCCAGACCACCCGGCCGGGGCCGGCGATCGAGATGGGTCCGTGCCGGTAGTCCATCGCCGGGTATGCCTCGGCCCACCACGCCGCGGCCTCGCGGCACTTGAGGGCAGCCTCCTCGGCGAGCCCGATCGTCCAGCCGCGGCCCAGGAAGGTGATCTGCTGGGCCAGCGCGGGATGCACGGGCAGCGGCAGGCGGACGGCGACCTCGGCGTCGGCGGCGATCGGCTCGATGTCGACGCCGAGGTGGGCCCGGAGCATCGCCAGGGTGCTGGTGGCGAACCGGGTCTGTACGACGGAGAGCTCGTCGGCGAAGTCCAGCACCACCGCGTCCTTGGCCACCGCGGCGGCCGGTTCGGCGCCGTCGGCGGTGATGACCGTGGTCGGCGTCCGGCCGTCCAGCGCGTCCAGCAGCTCGATGACCTCGGTGGTCGTGCCGGACCGGGTGATCGCCACGACCCGGTCGTAGCTGCGGCCGAGCGGGAACTCGGAAGCCTGGAAGGCGTCGGTCTCGCCCAGGGCCGACTGCTCCCGCAGGGCGGCGTAGGCCTTCGCCATGAACCAGGAGGTGCCGCAACCCACGACCGCGACGCGCTCGCCCTTGCCGGGCAGGCCGGGCGAGTCGGCGAGTTTGGCGGCCTGCAGCCAGCAGTCGGGCTGGCTGGCGATCTCCACCTTGACGTGACTCATGGCAGTTTTCCCTACAATCGCCTGCGCAGATGCGCTCGGTTCACCGGTATTTCGAGCGTCATTCTGCGTGGAAGGTCTGCGCATCCGCAACCACCGGAGCGTGTTCGAGCAGGCACGCTCTTTGCTTCGTGAGGTTTCGCGCACTAATGTGCACACTCTTATCACGAAACGTGCAGCAGGGAGCTCGGGTGGACCGGTACGCGCGGTGGAATGCCCTGCTCGAGGTACTGGCCGAGAGCGGCCGGGTCAGCGTCGAGGACGCCGCCGGCCGGCTCGACGTCTCGCAGGCCACCATCCGCCGCGACTTCGACCAGCTCGCCCAGCAGCAGATGATCACCCGGACCCGGGGCGGCGCGGTCGCCAACGGCGTCTCCTACGACCTGCCGCTGCGCTACAAGAGCGCCAAGCACTCGGCGGAGAAGCAGCGCATCGGCGAGGCGGCGGCCAACCTGGTGGTGCCGGGCACCGTGGTCGGGCTCAACGGCGGCACCACGATGACCGAGGTGGCCCGGGCCCTGGCGGTCCGCCCCGACCTCAACACCAGCGGCGACGGCGCCCAGCTGACCGTGGTGACCAACGCGCTGAACATCGCCAACGAGCTGCTGGTCCGTTCCCGGATGAAGATCGTGGTGGCCGGCGGCGTGGTCCGTCCCCAGTCCTTCGAGCTGGTCGGCCCGCTGGGCGGGGCGCTGCTCAAGGAGGTCACCCTCGACATCGTGCTGCTCGGCGTGGACGCCCTCGACGTCGAGCTCGGCGCGGCGGCCCACCACGAGGGTGAGGCGGCGATGAACAGCCTGATGGTCGCCCGGGCCAAGCGGGTCGTGGTGATCGCCGACTCGTCCAAGCTCGGCGGCCACGCCTTCGCCCGGATCTGCCCCATCAGCAAGGTCGAGACCCTGGTCACCGACTCCGGGGCACCGGAGGAACTGCTGGCCGGCTTCCGCGACGCGGGCGTCCAGGTCGTCTGCGCCTGAGCCGGCGGTCCGCCGCCTACTCGCCGATCTCGCTGACCTCGGCGAACGGTTTGTTGATGTTCCAGGCCACATGGATGATGAAGCTGTGGTTGACCTCGTTGAAGTAGACCGCGAGGTTGTCCGGGCTGTTCTGCACCGTCGCCACCGAGAAGCCGTCGCTGGGCGTCGCGGTGACCACCTTGACGTTGTCCTCGGTCACCCGGATCACCGCGGAGCCGCCCTCGACCCGGAACGAGCGCACGTACGACTTGCTGCCGTCACCGTCCGTGGTCACCGTCCAGCCGTCCTCGGTCGTGGTGGTGCTCTCGTCGGGAGCGGTGGTGGTGGACGTGGTCCGGGGCGGGGACGGTGTGGCCGAGGTGCGCGCCGGCTCTGAGGTCGGCTTGCGCGTCCGGGCGGTCGTGGCGGTGGGCTCCGGCTCGGGCTCCGCGGCGGGGGACGTGCTGGGCGGCGGCAACGGTGAGGGCCCGGCCTGCCCGGAGTCGCGCAGCTGATCCACCGAGACGAGCGAGCTCTCGTCCGGCGTCGCGGTGCGCAGCACCGGCAGCATGGCCACCGACGCCAGCGCCACGCTGGTGACGGTCGCGGCGCACCAGCCGAGCACGGGAGCCAGGGGAGATCGCACGCGACCATGATCCCACTTGGTTCTAGGGTGTCGCCATGGCGCTGATTCTGCTGGTCGAGGACGATCGCTACATCACGGCCGCCCTGACCCGGGCGTTGTCCGACGCGGGACACGTGGTGCGGCCGGTCGGCCAGGCGACCGAGGCGCTGCGGATCCTCACCCAGGAACGGCCCGATCTCGTCATCCTCGACCTGGGCCTGCCCGACATCGACGGCACCGACGCGCTGCGGATGATGCGGCAGGTCTCCGAGGTGCCGGTCATCGTGGCCACCGCTCGGCGCGCCGAGGCCGACATCATCACGCTGCTCAGCGCCGGCGCCGACGACTACGTGACCAAGCCGTTCTCCGGCGGGCACATCCTGGCCCGGATCGAGGCGGTGCTGCGGCGGACCCGGGCGGCGGCCGACACCACGCCCAACACCATCACCGTCGGTGAGCTGACGATCAGCCCGCGGCAGCGCAAGGCGTCGCTGCACGGCAAGCCGCTGCAGCTGACCCGGCGGGAGTTCGACGTGCTCACGTACCTGGCCGAACGGGTCGGGCAGGTGGTCAGCCGGCGGGAGCTGCTGACCGAGGTGTGGAACCAGTCGCGGATCGGCGAGGAGCAGACCATCGACGTGCACATCTCCTGGCTGCGCCGCAAGCTCGGCGAGACGGCCGCCGCGCCACGATTCCTGCACACCGTGCGCGGAGTCGGAGTGATGATGGTCGAACCGCAGTGAGGTGGGAACTGAACCGGCTCGCGCTGGCCATCACCTCGATGGTCGCGCTGGCCTTCCTCGTGCCGCTCACCTTCGCGACCCGGCAGATCGCCCACGACCGGGCCATCGGTGACGCCCGCCAGCAGGCCGCGGCCATGGTCGCCGCCCTCGCCGTGGACGCCGACCCCAAGCTGCTGACCAGCGCCGTCGCCAGCACGGTGGCCGGCAGCGCGGGCCGGCTGGCGGTGCACCTGCCCGGCATCGCCCCGGTCGGCGCCACCCACGTGACGGCCGCGGACGTCGCCTCGGCCACCTCCTACCGCCGGCCGGTGACCGCGCCCGCGGCCGGCGGCGTCGCGTACCTGCAGCCCAGCGTGCTCAGCGACGGCCGGGCCGTGGTCATCGAGGTCTACGTCCCGGAAGCCGAGATGCGGCGCGGGGTGTGGCCGGCCTGGTTCGCCCTCGGCGGCCTGGCCATCGCCCTGGTGGCCGGCTCGACGCTGGTGGCCGACCGGCTCGGCAGCCGGCTGGTCCGCGCGACCCGCGAGCTGGCCGGCTCCAGCCGCCGGCTCGGCGCGGGCGAGCTCACCGCCCGGGTCACCCCGTCCGGGCCGCCCGAGCTGCGGGACGCCGCCGTCGCCTTCAACACGATGGCCGGCGACCTGCGCCGGCTGCTGGACGCCGAACGCGAGCTCGCCGCCGACCTGTCGCACCGGCTCCGGACGCCGCTGACCGCGCTGCGGCTGGACGCCGAGACCATGCCGCCCGGGCTGATCGCGGACCGGATGCGTCAGGCGTGCGACATGCTCGACGAGGAGCTCGAGGCGATCATCGCGGGGGCGCGGCTCGGCGTCGAGGCCCGCGGCGCCCAGCGGTCCGACCTGGTCGAGGTGCTCGCCGAGCGGCTGGCCTTCTGGTCGGCGCTGGCCGAGGACCAGGCGCGGCCCTGGCAGGTGGTGGGCGGCGATCATCCCGTACCGGTGCCGCTGCCCCGCAGCGAGCTGATCCTGGCCGTCGACGCCCTGCTCGGCAACGTCTTCGCGCACACCCCGGAGGGTGTGGCCTTCCGGGTCACCGCCTCCGAGGCGGGTCTGCTGGTGGACGACGCCGGGCCGGGGATCAGCGACCCGGCCGCCGCGGTACGCCGCGGGGTCAGCGGGGCCGGCTCGTCCGGGCTCGGGCTGGACATCGTGCGCCGGGTCGCCGAGGCGGCCGGTGGGCGGCTGATGATCGAGCGCGGTCCGCTGGGCGGGGCGCGCATCGCGATGCTGCTGCCCGTACCGGAAGGAGAGCGGGCCGTGGCTGCCCCGCGCCCGGCGGGCCGCCGCCGGCGCGGCACCGCTTCATGATTGTTTCCGTTGCCTTTAAGGCTTCTTTATGGAAAGCCTCGTTACGTTTCCCGCTGTCCGAACCGCACGACACGTTGGGAGACCCAGACGATGCGCAGGTCCATCGCCTATCCGCTGGTGGCACTCGGAGCACTCGGCTCGACGCTGGTCGGTGCGGCGCCCGCCCTCGCGCACGGTTACGTCTCCGCCCCGCCCAGCCGGCAGGCCCTGTGCGCCTCCGGCGCGGTCGCCGACTGCGGGCAGATCCAGTTCGAGCCGCAGAGCGTCGAGGGCCCCAAGGGCCTGCGGTCCTGTGACGGCGGCGTGGCCGGCTTCTCGGTGCTCTCCGACGACAGCCGCAACTGGCCGGCCAAGGCGGTCGGCTCCACAGTCACCTTCACCTGGGTGATGACGGCCCGCCACCGCACCAGCAACTGGGAATACTTCATCGGTGACAAGAAGGTCGCGACCGTCGACGGCGGCAACGCGCAGCCCGACGCGGTGGTCACCCACACCATCAACCTGAGCGCCTTCCCTGGCAAGCAGAAGGTGCTGGCGGTCTGGAACATCGGCGACACGGCCAACGCCTTCTACAGCTGCATCGACCTCAACGTGGGCGGCAGCGGCGGCTCCGGGGGTACGACGCCACCGACCACCAAGCCGACGACCAAGCCCCCGACCGCCCCGCCGACCACTGCTCCGACCGCGGCTCCCACGGCGACCACGAAGGCTCCCGCCGTCCCGATCGCCGAGGGCGGCAAGAAGTGGGCGCCGGACGTCGCGTACCGCACCGGCGACAAGGTGACCTACGAGGGCAAGACGTACCAGTGCCGCCAGTCGCACTCGTCGATCCGCAGCTGGGAGCCGTCCATCTACACCCTCGCGCTCTGGCTGCCGCTGTGAAGTACCGCTACGCGACAGTCCTGCTGGCGGGCGCCCTGCTGCTCGGCGCCTGCGGCACGGCCAAGGAAGCGCCGGTGACCGAGGTCGCGGCCCAGGCGGCGGTGCAGGCCGAGGGCGGCCACAACGCCACCGACGTGATGTACCTGCAGATGATGGTGGCGCACCACGAGCAGGGCCTGGAGATGGTCCGCCTGGCCGAGAAGCGCGCCGGGCGTACCGAGATCCGCACCCTGGCCAAGGCGATCGACGTCACCCAGGCCGACGAGGTCAAGCTGATGACCGGCTGGCTGGGGCAGTGGTCGGCACCGACCAAGGTGGACCACGCGCCGAGCGCCCACGCCGACCACGGCGGCCTGCCGGCCACCGGCGACGAGGAGATCGCGGCTCTGCAGGACGCCAAGGGCCCGGCGTTCGAGACGGCGTTCCTGAACCTGTTCGTCGCCCACCAGCACAACGCGGTGGAGATGGCCCAGCTGGAGACGACCAAGGGCAGCAACGCCGAGGCGAAGGCGTTCGCCGACCGGGTCAAGGCCTCCCGGGCCGACCAGATCAAGCAGATGCTCCAGCTCATGAACAGCTGAAGCACACGCAGACCAGCGGCGGTCCACCTGGCGGGGTGGGCCGCCGCTTCGCGTTCAGGAGGCGAGGACCTCCGTGAGGCGGGGCATGACCGCGCGCACGCAGTCGTGCGTCATCCGGCGGTGGAGCTGCCGTGCGACCTGCCGCAGGTCGGTGCGGATGGTGGCCGAGTCCAGGCCGGAGCAGTTGTCCAGGGCGCTCCGCAAAGCCGCGCACCCCAGCTCGAGCTCGCCCGCGGACAGTAACGTCAGGGCATAGCGGGCGCCCAGCCGGCCCCGCGTGCGGTGGGCCCAGGGCGGGGTCTGCCCGAGCTGGGCGCGCAGCCTCAACCCGGCCTCCTCGGGCCGGCCGAGTTCATGCAGGCACCACCCGTACGTCATGTCCGTCAGATTTTGCACCGTCGAGCTGCCGAGCAGCGGCTCGCCGGTGTCCTCGCCGGGCTGGGCCAGCCACGTAGCCGCCCGGTCGAGCGCGCGCCGGCATCGGTCGTAGTCGCCGGCCAGGGAATGGCCCTGCGCCTCGCGCTGGGCGGCCAGTCCGCGAATACGTGCGCCGCAGTCGGCCCGTTGGACGTCCTGGGACAACGCGATGGTGGCCGCCGCATCCCGCTGGTGCATGGCGATGTTAGCCCGGCGGACCAGGGCGTAGGCCGACAGCCGAGGATCTCCGCCGGCCTCGGCGTAGGTGACGGCCAGATCGGTCCAGCGGAGCGCCCCGTCGTTGTCGCCGGCCTCCTGGGTCATCCAGCCGGCCAGCTCCGCATACCGGCTGGCCAAGATGAACAGCGGGGCCCGGTACGGCGGCTGCGCTGAGAGCGCGCCGACGCGCAGTGCGTGCACCGGAGCGATCAGCAGCGGCAGGAGTGCAGCCGGTGGCAGGGTCTGGGTCAGCCGGCGCGTCTGGTCGAACTGGAGACGGAAGCTCTCCAGCACCGCGTCGTCGTAGCGGTGGGCCGCGGCGTTGGCGACGGGTCCCCACGTCATCGGCATCTGTGGCCGGCCGGCGTCGAACTCGCCCGCACCGCTCGGATCGAGCGCCAACCTCCATTCGTTGTCGCCGTGGACCCGTTCGTGCCTCGGCGGGCTGGCGTTGCGGTGCCGCGCCGGGACGAGCTCGGCCAGTTTCCCGCCGGCTCCGAGAGCGCTGTCGCAGATTCTGGCCAGCTCCGGTCCGGGCAGCTTGACGCCATTTTCGATCTTGCTCAGGTGGCTCTTGCTGTAGTTCACCGTTCTGGCGAATCGGGTGAGCGAGACGCCCGTGGCCAGCCTGCGTCTCTGCAGTTCTGCACCGAACGACAGACGCATAGGAATCCTCGTTGTATTGATCATGATGGTGTCTCTGAGCGGTGTGCCCGCTCCTCCCCGGAGATTAGCCGCTGGGCGCCAACGCTGTCCCGCGTGCGTACCGGCAGCCCTTCGACAGCCGTGTCGACATCGGAGTGCGGTCGCCCGGACCGCATCCCTCGCGGTCCGGTTCGCCGCCGCCGGTACTCGTCCGATGTTCATGAACCGCGTGGCCAGTCGGCGGTTCCACCTTTCGTACAGATTACCTGGACCAGGCACTTCCCGATGTCACGGTGTCTATCGAATGGGGGACGGGAAACGGTTGCTGGAATGCGATCCAGCATGGAACGCTGGGCCGGCCCGCAATCGGGATCTGCGTTTATCGCGACTTAATCCGGTCCGGCCTGGACATCAATTCTTCGCTGTGAGGAGAGCGGGATGACTGACGTCTTCATCAGCTACCGCACCGCTGACGAGCCCATGACGGCCGTCCTCATCAAGCAGGCCCTGAGCGCTCGGTTCGGGGCGCACCGAATTTTTCTCGACAACATGTCCATCGATCTCGGTGCCGATTTCCCGCCGATCCTGTGGGCGGCGCTGCGGCAGTGCCGCGCGGTGGTGGCGATCATCGGGTCCCACTGGTTCGCGCCGGGCGCGAACGGCAGCCGACGCGTCGACGACCCGCAGGACTTCGTCCGGCGCGAGCTCGTCGAGGCGCTGGAGCTCGGCACCCGGGTCGTTCCGGTGCTGGTCGGTGACGTGAAGCTGTCCGCAGTGGATCTTCCGGCTCCGCTGGCGGCCCTGGCCGACCGGCAGTACCTGCAGATCAGGACGAGGGCGGTCGAGCACGACGTGAACCGGCTCGTCGACGAACTGGCCCGGCTGATCGGCCTCGGCGCCGAGCCGGTGGAGGCCGCCGGCACCCCGGGCGCCGCCGTGGTCAGCAACTTCTACGGCGAGGTCAAGGCACCGCGGGCCGTGTTCGGCATCTCGAACGGAAACTAGCTCGTGCGGGGAGAGAGCTCATGTCGGTGACGGACACCGAGGCGGAACCGGAGACGGCGGCGGAGGGCGGGCAGCGGGCAACCGCCGACCAGACCACAGCCGCGGCCGACATGGCCGAAACTTTGTCGCGGGCGGAGGAGACAGGTCCCCGCGATCGGCGGGAGCGCACGGGGAACCGAGCCGAGGCGGGCGCGGAGAAAACCGGCGAGCGGGTCAGCTCCGTCACCAACAACTTCTATTCCTCGGTTGCCGCCGAGGGAGCCGTTTTCGGGATGAAGAACGGCGGTGGCCGGGACTCCTCCGGTGGCGTGCGCGTGACCGGGAAGCTCAGCGCCGCGCACGTGGCCGCCGTCGTGGAAAGGTTCGCCCGGCCCGCCTGTTTCGACGAGGCAGTCGATCGGCTCCGTGAGGACCGGGTGGTGGTGCTCGAAGGCAAGCCGGGTATCGGCCGCCGGGCCGGCGCGGTCAGCCTGCTCCGGGAGGTGACGCCCGGCCAGTTGCTGGTGCTGTCCCCGGCGTTGACCCTGCGGGACCTCGCTCAGCGCGACTACGCCGAGGGGTACGGCTACCTGGTGATCGATCGCATGCCCGATCGGGCCACCACCGACCTCGACTTCACCTGGAGCACGGTCCGCGACCAGATCTGCGAGGCCGGAGCATTTCTGGTGGTCACCTGCGCGGCCGGTGGGCAGGCGGCTAACAAGGCCGTCCGGCACATCAGGTGGGAACGGCCGTCCGTCCGCGCGGTGCTCTGCGCCCAGCTGACCGGTGCGGGCTGGTCCGCCGACGCGGCCACCGCCGTGATCGACGACATCGAAGCCAGCCTCCCCGAGGAGGTCAGTCTGGCCGGTCTCGCGGCGCTGGCCCGGCTCGTGGAGCAGGGCACGGATCCGTACGAGGCGCTCCGGACGCTCGACGACAACGCGGCCGCCGAGGTACGGAGCTGGTTCGCCGACGATCCCGGCTACCGCGAGATCGTCGAGGTCACGGCCCTCTGCTTCCTCGAGAGCACCGACGTGCGGACGTTCGAGGCGGCGTTGGAGCGGCTCCATCTCGCGCTGGCCAAACGCCTGCCCGGCAAACGAGCGAAGGCGGCAGCGGAGCCGGACGGCGGGGCCTTCGGTGAACGCGGGCGCCGGCTCAACGGCCTGCTGGACGTGAAAGACGTGCCGCGCGATGTGGGCAGCGTTCGCATCGTGGTGTTCAAGGACGAGTCGTACCGGCGCTTCATTCTCGAGGAGCTGTGGAAGACCCGGTCCAGCTCCTTCTGGGACGCCGTTGTGGTCTGGCTGGACGAGCTGCTGACCCACGGTGACAGCTTGGCGGTGGCCAGTGGGCTCGCCTGGCTGGCCTGCGCGGGCTTCGAGGAAGTCGATCACTCCTATCTGCAGCCCTGGTCCTGGGGCGTGGTGTCCTGGGCCGGGCAGGTCACCGCGGTCTACGTGCTCTGGTACATGTGCCACCGCGACGCACTGGCTCCCCTGGCGCTGCAGACGGCGGTCGGCTGGGCCAACGACCGCGACGGGGACCGGCGGTGGAGCGCCATCCTCGCCTTCAGCGGCGAGCTCGGCCTGAGCTTCCCGACCGACGCCGCCAACCGGTTGTGGCAACTCACCGCGCAGACGGACGACCTGCGTGCGGCCGGTTGCACGGCGCTCGGGTGTCTCTTCACCAACCTCAACGACGATCCGGACAGCGACGCCTGGGTGGTGCTGGCGCTGCTGGACCAGAAGATGCAGAAGTTCGGCATCGGGCCGGGCAGCGAGCGGATGACGGCTGAGGACCTCCGGAGAATGCGGGAGCTGACCATGCTCGCCGCCCTCTCGGTCCTCGAGATCACCAGCGTGACGACCCGGCGACCGGCGATCATCGAATACCTGCACCGGCATCCTGAGCGTCTCGATGTCATCGCCGGGATCTGGGCCGGGGTGATCCGGTACCGCCCGTTCCGGCGCGAGGCGATCGTCGCCCTGCGCCGTGGGCTGCGGCTGTTGCGGGAGATCAGCGACACGCCTCGTGAGGACGCGAGGCTGGTCGGCGCCGCGCTCTCGCGGGCCCTGCCCGGCCGGGAGCACCTGCCCTTCAAGCGGGACTTTCTGAACGTCGACCGGCAGCTGCGCCGCGGTCAGCGGGACTCGTCCGCGGACGTGCTGCTGGCCTGTCTGGACGCCATCTCATTGAGCCTTGTTGGAGGGGCCGCATGACTATCACCTATCCGATCGCCGGCCGCCGGCGGCTGGACAAAGCGGAAAAAGCCAAGTGGTTCCGCCGGCCGGCCCGCAAGGGCAGCGAGCTCCTGCAGCCCGACTCGCATCAGGTGCTGGTCTACCGCGTCAACGGTGACTACGTGCTGGACAGCGACAAGATGGACGGTACGCATGAGCGGGTCGTCCAGGCGACCCACGTCAGCATGGTGGACATGCGGCGCGACGCCCCCGTCGTGGTCCGGCTCGAGATCCCCTCCGCCGACGCGTCCTTCTTCGAGGTCATGGTGACCTTCGTCTGCACGGTCGAGGACCCCGTGGCCGTGGTACGTGGCGGCATCAACGCCGAGAGCGCGCTCTGGAGCCACCTCAAGGCCCACAACCGAATCTTCGAACTCGGGCTCGACCACCCCCTCACCGCGGTCAACGACGTACGCCGCATCGTCAGTGCACAGGTGAAGGCCTACCTGACGATCTGCCGTCCGTCCGTGCCCGGCCTGACCGTTTCGGTCGCCAGCGTCGAGGTCAGCAGCCCTGAGGTGCTCCGCAAGTACGAGGCTGCACACCTGGACAAGACGCTCGACCAGCGTCTCGCCGAACTGGAGCAGGCCAACCTGCATCGCCTCACCGCGGGTCAGAAGCTCAACGGCTACACGCTGGAGAGCAGCGACCAGGAACATCACCACCGGCTCGCCGACCGGGACCACGAACGCAACCAGGCGATCGCCGCCTCCGACGCCGATCACGAGCGGGATTTGGCGGCGCGGCGATCCGACTTCGCCCGGCGCGAGTTCGCCCTGAACATGGACACGATCGGCGACAACCCGCGGTATGCGCTGATGGCCGCTTTCGCCGACGGCCGGATCGAGGCGACCACGCTCTCCGAGCAGCTTCGCGCGCTCGACGAGAGCGATCGAGAAGCCCGGATGCTGATGGCCCAGCGCGAGCGGGAGGAGCGGCTGCAGCTGCAGGCGGCCGATCGTGACGACCAGCGGGAAGCCAGGCAGCGAAAGGAGGCCCGCCTCCAGCGCGAGCATGAGGAGCGGCTGCGCCTGGCCGACCAGGCTCGTGCGGATCAGCTCCGCAAGGACGAGCAGGAGCGCGCTGATCGGCTGCTGCGGGAGCAGCACGAGCGCGAGGACCAGAAGGCGAAGCTGGGCATGAAGGTCGGCCTGCTTCAGCAGATGACCGAGCGTGGGCATTTCAACAGCTCAGAGATGCAGGCTGACCGGTTGCTGGCCGAGGTGATGGATCTGCCCCAGCCGGCAGTGGACTCCGCCGACATGTCCTCGCTGCGCGGGCCGGCCGAACCAGCCGGCGAGCTGCCGGAGAATGCTCCTCGCGACCAGGGAATCAGAGACGAAGATGTCTGAATCGGTCATCATCCAGCCGCAACACCGTGCGGATGATCACGACCCGGGCCGCACGGAGCCGTTCCGGCCCTCCCGGCCCGAGTACGGCCCGGGCCGGATGTTGCGCAAGGTCGCCGGTCTCAACGAGACCATCCTGGACTGGGTTCCGGAGGAGCGGCCCCGCTACACGCGACTCGGCGCGATCGTGGTCAACACGGCGGTGATGGCCGCATTCTCGATGGCTGTGCTGCTCAAGACGGTCGACATCCCGGTGTTCTTCATTCCGGTCGTGGCGCTGATCTGGGGCTATCTGATCCTCAGCTTCGACGGCTGGCTGGTGGCGAGCACCCACGGCCCGCACCTGGGCGGCGCGAAGCTGCGGGCCTTCCTGCCTCGGCTGATCATCTCCTTCCTGATGGGTGCGGTCATCGCCGAGCCGCTCTTGCTCATGGTCTTCGCGCCGGCGATCCACACCCAGATCAATGAGGAGCGGCGGACCTCCGTCACCGACTACGAGAGCCGGCTCAAGGACTGCAACGCGGTCCAGGCGAATGCGGCCCCGCCGGCGGCGGACTGCACGGGCTTCCTGCTCAATGCGGCGGACAGCCCGGACGGCGTACGCCAGGAACTGGTCCTCGCCCAGGCCCAGCGAAAGACGGTGCAGGGCACGATCGAGAAGATCAACACGGAGTTGGCCCGGCGCGAGGAACTGGCCCGCACCGAGTGCAACGGCACCAAGGGCGCGGGGTTGACCGGGCGCTCCGGCGAGGGCCCCAACTGCCGCCGCAACCGGGCCGAGGCCGATCGGTACCGGGCCTCCAGCGATCTGGACGAGCACCAGGCCGATCTGGTCGCCGTCAACCGCCGGATCACCGAGCTGACTGCCGCTGACGGTTCGGCGACCGCCGGCTACACCGCGGCGGTCAACCAGCAGATCGCCGACAAGGTGAAGGAGAAGCGGGAGGCGCAGGGTTCGATCGGCATCCTGGACGAGGACAAGGCCCTCGGCACGCTCGCCTCCGAGAGCATGTTCGTGATGGTCGGCTCCTGGCTGCTCCGGCTGCTGCTGATCGCGATCGACTGCCTCCCGGTGCTGACCAAGCTCATGAGCCGGACCACCACCTACGACGCGTTGCTGGGCCGGCAGCTCGACATCAGCAACCGGCTGCACGAGAAGTCCACCGAGCTGCGTGAGCGACACGACAGCGACCGCGCGAAAGTGGGGATCCACCGTGCCGAGCATCGCTACCGCACTGCCATGGAAGAGATCAATGAAGCGAGTCGCGAGGCCCGGGCAGAACGCGAAGCCGGTCTGGACGACGAGATCGAGGCGCTCGCCGCACGGCTCCGAGGTGCCGGAGCCTGACCCGCGGACGGGTCCGGAGGCGATGAGCGCCGAGCAGGAGGTGCGGCTCCGGCATCTGGCTGACACCCATGCGGTCATCGCCCGGCTGTCCCAGAACTCGTTCGTCATCCGGGGCTGGTCGGTAACCCTGGTGACGGTGGTCGTCGCGCTGGTCACCACCCAGCGTCCGATCAGCACGGCGCTGACGCTGCTCGCCGTGCCGCCGGCGTTGATCTTCTGGGCGCTGGACGCCTACTACGTCCGGCGGGAGCGGCTGTTCCGCTGCCTGTATGCGGCGATTGGTGCGGGTCTCACCGGTGGCGACGACCCGGGACCCTGGCCGTTCGACATGGCCACGGACCGCTATCACCGGGCCGTGCCTGGTTACGGCCGCACGCTCGCGGCCGGCCACGTCGCCGTGATCCCCACGATGCTGCTCTTTCTCGCCGTCGGACTGGTCTTCGTGCCGCGCTGAGCCGGGTCAGGAAGTGATGTCCTTGCGGGTGAAGCGGTAGAACGCCAGGGACCAGAAAATCGTCGCGTAGCAGACCGCCGAGATGGCGCCCTTCACCACGTCGTCCGTCTGCATCGGGGTCGACAGCAGGCCCAGCCAGGCGTCGCTGTAGTGGGTCGGCAGGAAGTTGCGGATCGAGCCCAGTGCCGTGATCTGGTCCAGGATGCCGGACAGGATCCACAGCAGCACCGCGCCGCCCACCGCGCCCAGGGCCGCGTCTGTCAGGACCGACAGCAGGAACGCCAGGCCGGCCACCACCAGCAGGACCACGGCCAGGTAGCCGAGGATCGCCAGCAGGCGGAGCACGCCCTCGCCGGCCGGGATCTCCGCCGCCACCGTGCTGCCCAGCGGATGCCAGCCGTAGCGCAAAGTGCCGATCAGCAGGGCTGTGCCGGCCAGGGTCAGCAGGGCCAGCAGCGAGTAGCCCAGCGCCACGACCAGCTTCACGCCCAGCAGCCGGGCCCGGGGGACCGGGACGGCCAGCAGATAGCGCAGGCTGCCCCAGCTCGCCTCGCTGGCCACCGTGTCGCCGCAGAACAGGGCGACCACCACGACCAGCAGGAAGCCCGCCGACACGAAGATGCTGAACAGGGCGAAGTTCAGCCCGCCCGAGGTGGCCAGGTCGACCAGGCTGGCGAACGCCCCGCCGCCGTTGTCGTCGTCGCCGTCCCCGCCGAACTCGAAGGCCAGCAGGATGATGACCGGCAGCAGGGCCATGAAGCCCAGCGCCAGTTGGGTCCGGCGGCGGGAGGCCTGCCGGCGTACCTCGGCGAGCAACGGCATGGTGGCCGTCGCCCGGTAGCCCGTCGCAGCCGCGCTCATCGGTCTCCACTTCCTCGCGAGTTGTCGCCCACCAGGGCCAGGAACGCGTCCTCCAGGCGCCGCCGGGGCACCACCCGGTCCACCCCGACGCCGGCGCGCACCAGCGAGGCGACCACCTCGGTACGCGGCGTGCCGTTCATGTCCACGATCAGCCCGGAAGCCCCCTCCGGCGTCACCGACCGCACGTTCAGCCCGGCCAGCACCTGCTCGGCGGCCGGTACGTCGGACACCTCCAGCTGCACCGACGGGCTCTCGCCGACGATGTCGTCGACCGGGCCCGCCGCGACGATCCGGCCCTTGTTCACCACCACCGCGTGGGTGCAGGTCTGCTCCACCTCGGCGAGCAGGTGGCTGGAGACCAGCACCGCCCGGCCGTCGGTCGCGTAGCGCTTCAGGACCCGGCGCATCTCGGCGATCTGTGGCGGGTCGAGCCCGTCCGTGGGCTCGTCCAGCACCAGCAGCTCGGGCAGGCCCAGCATGGCCTGGGCGATCGCCAGCCGCTGCCGCATGCCGTGGCTGTAGTTCTTCGTCTTGCGGTGCACCGAGTCGCCGAGCCCGGCGATCTCCAGCGCCTCGTCGAAGCGGGCGTCCGCCGCCGGCCGGCCGGTCGCCTGCCAGTACGCGTGCAGGTTCTGCAGGCCGGTCAGGTGCGGCAGGAAGCCGGGGCCCTCGACCAGCGCGCCGACCCGGGACAGCACCGGCGAGCCGGGCTCGAGCCGGTGCCCGAAGACCAGTGCGTCGCCCTCGGTCGGCATGGTCAGGCCCATCAGCACCCGCAGCGTGGTGGTCTTGCCCGCGCCGTTGGGGCCGAGCAGGCCGACGACCTGGCCGCGCTCGACGGTGAAGTCGACCCGTTCGACGGCGACGAAACCGTCCCCGTACGCCTTGCGCAGGCCCCGCACGACCAGCGGCGTGTCGGCGTACTCGTCGACCGTCGGGGCCTCGTGGCGGCGCAGCCGGCGGCGGCGCACGACCAGGACCACGACGAGCCCGGCGATGATGACGGCGAGCACGCCCAGCAGCACGTACCGCCAGACGACCTGGGGGTTGGCGATCGGCGTGCCCACCGCCGTGGGCAGGCTGACCGCCGGCTCGACCGCCACGGTGTAGGTCGTGGGGTCCGGCGGCGTCAGGAACGCCTGGTCGGAGGTCGCCACCGTGACCCGGACGGTGTGCCCGGCGTCGATCCGGCGCACGATCGCGGGCAGCGTCACGGTGACCGGCTGGGCCGCGCTCACGTCGGTGGGCAGCCCGGTGAGCCGGACCGGGGCGATCAGTCCGCCGCTGAGGGTGGCGGTGCCGTTCGGGTCGACGTCGTAGAGCTTGACGAACAGCGTCGCCGAGCCGGTCGGGGACGCCGCCCGCAGCCGCACGGTGGGCGCGCCGACCACCTCGATGGCGTCCGTGACCGGCGCCGAGTCGAACTCGGCGTGCTGGCCGGCGAGGTCACCGGCCACACTGCCGAGCAGGGAGCTGAGCTGGCCGCCCACGCCGGGCAGCGAGGACAGTGCGCCCGGATTGCCGTTCGGCGGGTTGGCGATCGGCTGGGCGTCGCCGCTGACGGTGACCTCGGCCCGGCCGGTCCCGGTCAGACCGGGGTACGCCGGATCGGAATACCCGTTGGTGACCAGCCCCCGGTCCAGCGCGCTGAAGCCGGCCACCCGCGAGTAGGTGAAGCTGTTCGCCGGGGTGGCGCCGTCCTTCTTCACGTAGTGGTCGAGCCACTGCGCGGTGAGGAACTTGGTGCGGTCCTGGTCGGTCTGCGGGCCGGAGCCGCCGTCGTGGCCGCCGGTGAACCAGGCGACCCGGACCGGCGTGCCGGTCGCCGCGATGCCCTTCGCGTTGGCGTCGGCCTCCGAGAGCGGGAACAGCGTGTCCACCGCGCCCTGGATGAGCAGCGTGGGCGCCTTGATCTTGTTGAGCACCGGCGCCGGGCTGGAGCGCTGCAGCAGCGCGGTCGTCGCGGCGTCCGGGGTGCCGGTGGTGGCCATCTTGAGGTACGCCGCGCAGACGTCCGCGGCGAAGCGACCACAGGCGGGGTTGGCGACCGGAGCCTGCGGAACCGGCACCGCGCCCGTAGCCAGGGGGCCCGAGCCGCTGCCGAAGAAGAGGCCGGCCCAGCTCTTCTTGAAGACGCCGGGGGCGGTGACCCCGGTCGCGGACTGCGGGAAGAACGCCTTGCCGAGGTCGTTCCAGGTGATCAGCGGGACGATCGCGTCGACCCGGGGGTCCTGGGCGGCGAGCAGCAGGGCCAGCGCGCCGCCGTACGAGCCGCCGACCACGCCGACCCGGGGGTCGCCGGCCGCGTCCGTGCGCACCCGCGGCTGGGCGGCGAGCCAGTCCAGCAGCCGCTGCGCGTCCTTGACCTCGTAGTCCGGGCTGTCCAGGTGGATCTCGCCGCCGCTGCGCCCGAAGCCGCGGGCGGTCCAGGTCAGGACGGCGTACCCGCGGTCGGCCAGCGACTCGGCGTCGTCGCTGACGGACTCCTTGCTGCCGCCGAACCCGTGACCGAGCAGCACCGCCGGCACGTCGCCGCCGCCGGACGGCAGGTAGAACCGGGTGTCCAGGTCGATCGGCTCGGTGCCGGACGGGCCGGAGAGCACGGTCAGCCGCTGGTCCACCGCCGTCCAGGAGTGGCGCTCGGGCAGCGCGGCCCAGCCGATGAGGGCGGCGATCAGGACGAGAGCCACCGAACCGGCCACCACCCGCCGCCGTGTCACTCGGGGCAGGGCACGGCGGAGCCGGGTCGTGAGGGCAGACATGCGGCCCACGCTAGCCGCGGGCCGCTGAGCGGGAGCTGTGAACGTCCCTAGCAGCCCTGCTTGTCGGTGTAGAAGAACTGCACGGCCGGACCCGCGCCGGCGTCGATCGAGGCCACCTTGTCGTCCTTGATCCGGAACAGCAGGGCGTTGCCGCCGTCGACCGCGTACCAGGCGCCGGCGCCGACCCAGTCGTCGAGCTGCTTGCCGCCGGGGTACATGCCCTTGAGCTTGGCGTAGCCGGTGCCGACCTTGGCACCCTTCGGAGTGGTCACCTTCGGGCTGGTCACGGTGAGGCGCTGGAGCTTGCCGCCGGTGAACGCCAGGGCCGGCGAGTGGTACTCATCCAGGCCCTTGGCCGTCGTACAGGTGTCCCTGGTCTTGGTGACCTTGCCCACCAGGCGGGCTGACGTCAGTTCACCCTGCTGGACACCCACCTGGTACGGGCCGATCCCGGCGGGGGTCAGCACGTCGGGGGAGACCGCGGGCTTGCCCCGCGCGGCCCCGCCGCCCTTCTTCGGTGGCTCGGCGGCGGACGTGCCCTCCGTGGGTGGCGTGCCCGGAGCAGCCGGGGAACCCGGTGCGGCCGAGGCTCCCGGGCCACCCAGTCCGCCGTTGGCGGACGGTGCCGCGGAGGCGCCCGGTGCCCGCGCGGCG
The DNA here is from genome assembly GCF_053603475.1 of Actinoplanes sp. NPDC004185. Lineage (NCBI taxonomy): Bacteria > Bacillati > Actinomycetota > Actinomycetes > Micromonosporales > Micromonosporaceae > Actinoplanes > Actinoplanes sp. NPDC004185. Next base: position 140,395 of record NZ_JBSGFR010000018.1, read on the forward strand.
GGCGTCTTGTCGTCGGAGTCGTCACCGCACCCGGCGGCCCCCAGCAGGGTCAGCGTGACAACGGCCAAAGTGGCGTGACGAAGCCTCATCGCGGTGGTGCCTCCCCGGGCGGCGTACGACGGCTAGCGTGTCAACCTAGTCCCCTCGTCCAAACGGAGGCCTCCCCGGTGCCAGACGACCTCACGCTGACCGTGACCCAGCGGACGGCGGCCCTCGACGCGCGGCGCGGCATCGTCCGCCTGCACCCCGAGGTGATGGCCGCGCTCGCCATCAATCCGGGCGATCCGCTGCGCCTGGCCGGCCGGCGGACCACCGCGGGTCTCGCCGCGCGGGCCGAGCCGACAGCGAGCCGGGCCCTGCTCTACGCCGACGATCTGATCATCGGCAATCTGGGCCTGCGCGACGGCGGCCAGGTGACCGTGACGCCCGTGCCGGTCGTCCAGGCGCGGCGGGTCACGCTGACCGGCCCGGCCGAGATCGTCGCGGTGGTGTCGCCGGAGATGCTGCGCCTGGCGCTGCTGGGCAAGGTGGTCACCGCGGGCGACAACGTCTCGCTGCTGCCGCAGGACGTGCTGCTCGACGCGGGCAACCGGTCGCTGGTCGAGGCCGCCCGGCGCAGCCTGGCCAACCGGGTCGGCTACGCCTGGACCAGCACGCTGCTCACGGTGGTCGCGGTCGAGGACGCCGATGCCGCTCTGGTCACGATGGACACGGTGGTGGGCTGGCAGGACGGGGAGTTCTCGACCGTACGGGACCAGCCGGCACCCACCGCCGAGGTTGCCCGGCAGCCCGCCTCCACCGATCCCGAGACGCCCCCGCCCAGCCTGGACGACCTGCCCGGGCTGCGTACCCAGGCCCAGGAGCTGATCGAGCTGCTCGACCTCGGCTTCCACCACGGCGAGGTGCTCGGCCGGCTGGGCACCACGGTGTCGCTCGGGGTGCTGGTCACGGGTCCGGCCGGCTCGGGCAAGTCGGCGCTGGTGCACGCGGTCGCCGCGAACGTCGGCGCGACCGTGCTGGCGGTCTGGGGCCCGGAGCTGGCGGCGCTGACCAACGACTCGGCCGCGGCCCGGCTGCGCGAGCTGGCCCGGGACGCCCGCGCCGGCGGTCCGACGGTGTTGCTGATCGCCGACGTCGAGGCGCTCGCCCCGCGTGACGAGCCCGGCCCGCTGTCCACGGTGTTCCGGCAGGTGCTGGGTGAGCTGCTGCGTGCCGGGGGCGCGGTGGTGTGCACGACCAGCCGCCCGGAGGCGGTGGACACCGGGCTGCGGGCGCCGGATCTGCTGGCCGTGCAGCTGGCGGTGCCGTTGCCGGACGCGGCGATGCGGCGCGAGCAGCTGCGGGTGCTGACCCGGGGCATGCCGCTGGCCGAGGACGTGCGGCTGGACGACATCGCCGGGCGTACCCCGGGCTTCGTCGCCGCGGACCTGGGTGCGCTGGCCCGAGAGGCCGGGGTACGCGCCGCGCTGCGCCAGAAGGAGGCCGAGTCGCCCACCGTGACCATGGCCGACTTCGAGGGCGCGCTGGACGTGATCCGGCCGACCTCGATGGCCGAGTCGACGCTGGAGGTCGCCCAGGTCACGCTGGACGACGTCGGTGACATGGCCGAGGTCAAGCAGACCCTGACCGAGTCGGTGCTGTGGCCGCTGACCTATCCCGACACGTTCGCCCGGCTCGGGGTGCAGCCGCCGCGCGGTGTCCTGCTCTACGGCCCGCCCGGCTGCGGAAAGACATACCTGGTCAAGGCGATCGCCGGCACCGGCAAGGCCAACGTGCTGTCGGTCAAGGGCGCCGAGTTGCTCAACAAGTGGGTCGGTGAGAGCGAGCGGGCGGTCCGGGAGCTCTTCCGGCGGGCCCGCGAGGCCGCGCCGACCCTGGTCTTCCTGGACGAGGTGGACGCACTGGCGCCGACCCGCGGCCAGTCCACCGACGGCGGCACGACCGACCGGGTCGTGGCCGCGCTGCTGACCGAGCTGGACGGGGTGGAGTCGCTGCGCAACGTGGTGGTGATCGGCGCGACGAACCGGCCCGACCTGATCGACCCGGCGCTGCTGCGGCCGGGCCGGCTGGAGCGGCTGGTCTTCGTGCCGCCGCCGGACGGCGAGGCACGGGCGGCCATCCTGCGGGCCTCGGCCAAGTCCGTGCCGCTGGACAGCGCCGTCGACCTGGATGAGCTGGGGGCCGAGCTGGAGGGCTTCTCCGCCGCGGACTGTGCCGCGTTGATCCGCGAGGCGGCGCTGTCGGCGATGCGGGAGTCGCTGGACGCCTCCACGGTCACCGCCGAGCACGTGGCGACCGCCCGTAAGCGGGTGCGGGCCTCGCTCGACCCGGTGCAGGTCGCGTGGCTGGAGGCCTATGCCTCCACGCACGCCCCCGGCTAGCGGCGGCGGGTGCGGGCCCGGGTCGAGCGCAGCCGGCGCAACCGGCCGATCAGGACCGGGTCGTGGGCCAGCGCCGCCGGGTTGTCCAGCAGGCCGTTGAGCAGCTGGTAGTAGCGCGTCGAGGAGAGGCCGAAGGCGTCACGGACGGCCTGCTCCTTGGCGCCGGCGTGCTTCCACCACTTGCTCTCGAACGCGAGGATCTGCACCTCGCGCTCGGTGAGGGCGGGCGCTTCGACGGGCGGCTCGGCCGGGGTCTCCTCGCGGGGAGCGGGCACGTGCTGCTGCTGGTTGAGAGAGGCGTCGGGCTGCATGGCGCTCCTGGGCGGTGGGAGAGCACGCACAGATGTACGAAGGGGATCGCCAGCATAGTGGCAGCCGGCGATCCCCGCCGTCCGTGAGTGCCGATCCAGCCGAAGCTACCTTAAGTGATGTCTCGGCTACGCATAGTCCACATAGCGGCCCCCACAACGAGGAGCACCACCGCCGCCAGCGCCCCGCCGGCCATCGGCCACGTGATGGTGACCGTGGCCGGCTCGCACCCGGCCGTGCTGGAGTAGTCGCACGAGTCCCAGTCGGTGGCCACGGCCGACTTGTCCATCCAGGCCTGGGTCCACACCGGCACCAGGTACGCCTCCACGAACGGCACCTTGGCCAGCGTCAGCACGGTGCCGAGGCCGAACTGGAACACGATGATCGCCCCGATCGCCGCGCCCAGGGCCATCGCCGTGTGCCGGCCCAGCGAGGCGAGCCCGAAGCCCACCGCGCCCGCCACCAGCACCAGCACCAGACCGCGTAGCTCCATGAGCAGGATCGACTGCCAGGCGCCCGAGGTCATCCCGGCCAGCGTGCCGCGCAACTGTGCGGTCAGCGCGAACAGACCCGTCCACACCGCGGAGACCACCACCGTGAACGCGGCCAGGCTCACCAGCAACGCGCCGAGCTTGGTGCCCAGCACCTGCAGCCGCCGCGGTCGCCACAGCAGCAGGTTCATCATGCCGCCGCTGCTCCACTCGGCGCCCACATAGGTCGCGCCGATCACGAAGGCCATCACCGCCAGCAACGCGGCCAGCGCGGTCACCAGGAAACCGAACTGCTCGCGGAAGGTGAACGTCGGGTCCATGAACCACTCGGCGCGGAAGTCGTCCCGGACCGGCTGGTAGATCTGGTCGCAGGGCGGATAGTTCTGCGCCGCCGGTGTGCCCTGGGCCGCCTGGCAGTCCGCCGTCTCCTTGGTCGCCTGCCGGACGGCCATCTGGTACTGGCTGTCGGCCTCGGCCTGCGCGGCGGCGAGCCGCTCGGGCGACGCCTTGTGGTTGGTGAAGAACATCCCGGCCACGATGGCGGCCAGCACGAGCAGCGTGCCGAGCACGAAGAACCGGGTGAACCGGCGCTTGGTCAGCCGGCGGGTCTCCGCCGTGTAGAGGCTCACTGACCCCACCCGCCGTTGATCGCCGGGGCAGCCGCGGACTCGTCGACCTGGCGATGCTCACCCTCGACCGGCGCGGTGCCGGTGAGCTCCAGGAAGACGCTCTCCAGGTCGACTGCGACCGGGGCCAGCTCGCTGACGTAGACGCCGCGGGCGGCGAGCGTCCGGGTGATGGCTCCGGGCTGCGCGATGCCGCTGACCATGAGGTGATCCGGCTCGACGACGACCTGGGCGCCGATCTCCCGCAGCGCCCCGGCCGAGCTGGTCAGGTCGGCGAGCGACTCGACGCGGACCCGTACCGAGGAGGTGGCGTGCTGGGCCAGCACGTCGGCGACCCCACCGGCCGCCACCCGGCGCCCGGCCGAGATGATCGTGACGGAGTCGCAGATGAGCTGGATCTCGCCGAGGATGTGGCTGGAGAGCACCACGGTCATCCCCGACTCGGCCAGGTTGCGCATCAGCGTGCGCATCTCGCGGATGCCGCCCGGGTCCAGGCCGTTCGCCGGTTCGTCCAGAATCAACAGCCGCGGGTTCTTGAGCAGGGCGGACGCGACCGCGAGGCGCTGCTTCATGCCCAGCGAGTAGGTCTTGACCCGGTCGGTGGCCCGGTCGCGCAGCCCGACCAGCTCCAGCACCTCGTCGACCCGCACCCGCTCGACGCCGCCGGCGTCGGCCAGCAGGGAGAGGGTGTCACGGGCGGAGAAGTTGCCGAAGAACTGCGGGCTCTCCACGATGGCGCCGACCAGGCCGGCGACCTCGGGCAGGGCCTGCGGCACCTCCCGGCCCAGCAGGGCCATCCGGCCGCCGTTGGGCCGGATCAGGCCGAGCAGGGTACGCAGCGTGGTGGTCTTGCCCGAGCCGTTGGGCCCCAGGAAGCCGTGCACCTGCCCGGCCTCGACGACCATGTCGAAGCCGTCCAGCGCCCGGCGCACCCCCTTGCGGCTGCGATAGGTCTTGCGCAGGCCCTGTATCTCGAGGACAGCATTCACGCCGTCACCCTATTCACTCTCCGCCACCGTTCCGCCGGGTTGCGCCGTGCACGGACCTGGCAGGGTGAGGGTGGCCGTTCATGAGCCGCCAGGCGATTGGCCGCCCTCGCCCGGTCTCGGCGGGAGCGACGGTCAGCACCAGGCAACCAGGCACGACATGAATTTGATCTTGGTTGTCCCGGAAACGAGGAAGGACGTCGCTCACACCTCGGGATGCTTGGCAGCGCTTTGGCCGCCCACGCCGTAAGGTGTGGGTCACAACTGAATACCTCATCCAGAGGGGCTGAGGGAACGGCCCGATGACGCCCCGGCAACCACCACACATGTCTCGATGACGAGGCCCAGCGTGTGGCAGGTGCTAATTCCGTCCCCACGTGCGTCCACCGACGCCGGGGGAAAGATGAGAAGGAGCCTCATTGTGACGTCCACCGTCGACGCCCCCCGCCAGTCCACCAGCCCCGCCCGTGCCCTTGTGTGCCGTGGGTGCGGCGCCGAGTTCCCGCTGGCTGCGCAGCACGCCTGTTATGAGTGTTTCGGCCCCCTCGAGGTCGCCTACGACCCCGCCGCGCTGGCTGCGGTCACCCGCGAGCAGATCGAGGCCGGCCCGCAGAACATCTGGCGCTACGCCGCCCTGCTGCCCACCGGCCAGGACCCGGCCACCCGCGTCACCCTCGACCCCGGCCTGACCCCTCTGGTCAGCGCGGCCGCGCTGGCCGCCGAGGTCGGCCTGCGGGCCCCGCTGTGGGTCAAGGACGACTCGGCCAACCCGACCCACTCCTTCAAGGACCGGGTCGTCTCGGTGGCCCTCACCGCCGCCCGCGAGCTCGGCTTCACCCGCTTCGCCTGCGCCTCCACCGGCAACCTGGCCAACTCCGTGGCCGCGCACGCCGCCCGGGCCGGGGTGCCCTCGATCGTCTTCATCCCGGGCGACCTGGAGCAGGGCAAGGTCATCACCACCGCGGTGTACGGCGGCGAACTGGTCGCCATCGACGGCTCCTACGACGACGTCAACCGGCTCTGCGGCGAGCTGGTCGAGACCGACGAGTTCGAGGACACCGCCTTCGTCAACGTGAACGTGCGCCCGTTCTACGCCGAGGGTTCCAAGACTCTGGGTTACGAAGTGGCCGAGCAGCTCGGCTGGCGGATCCCGGCCCAGGTGGTCGTGCCGATGGCCAGCGGCGAGCTGCTCACCAAGATCGACAAGGCGTTCACCGAGCTGGTGGAGATCGGCCTGGTCGAGGCCCCCGAGGGTGGCTGGACCGTCTTCGGCGCCCAGTCGGCCGGCTGCAACCCCATCGCCACCGCGCTGCACAACGGCACCGACCAGATCATCCCGGTCAAGCCGACCGGCATCGCCAAGTCGCTCAACATCGGCGACCCGGCCGCCGGCGCGTACGCCATCGAGGCCGTGACCCGCACCGGAGGCTGGATGGACTACGCCGACGACGACGAGATCCGCGACGCCATCCAGCTGCTCGCCCGCACGACCGGCGTGTTCGCCGAGACCGCCGGCGGGGTGACCGTGGCCGTGCTCAGGAAGCTGGTGGCCGGCGGCAAGCTCGACCCGGACAAGGAGACGGTGGTCTACAACACCGGCGAGGGCCTCAAGACCCTGGACGCCGTCGCGGGCCAGGTCGGACCCACCCACCGGATCAAGCCGTCGCTCCGCGGCGCCCGGGATGCCGGCCTGCTCGGGTGACACTGAGTAGTCAGCACTCTGCCTAACGTCGAGAATTCCTACCCGCGAGGACTTGCGCGGCGATCCTCGGCTCGGCAGGATGCTCTACGCGGGAGGACGCGACGCCGTACGCGGCCCCACTTTCGAGCTTGGCGACAATCTCCTAGGGGCCCAACGACCCAGTGCCGGAGGCGCTGTGCGCGCGTCCTCCCGACCAAATCTCAGTCGCGGTGTGATGCGCGGCGGCGCACTCTGTCGGGATGCTGCGCATAGTCCCCCTCGTCGACGAGCGGGCGGCCTACGAGATCGACCGGGCCGCCGCCGGAGCCGAAGCCCCCGACATCCCGTTCAGCACCTTCGAGACCTACAGCACCCGGCTGCGGCACGCGTGGCCCGGCAGCAAGACGGAGCAGTACCTCGCCGTCCGTGACGGAACCCCGGCCGGCCACCTGGAGCTGTTCCTGCCGCAGCTCGACAACCTGGCCAACGTCAACGTCGAGCTCTTCGTCCACCCGGATCACCGCCGCCGGGGAACCGGGCGGGCCCTGCTCTCCTTCGCGGTGAGCCGCACCGAGGCGCTCGGCCGCCGGCATCTGATCGGCGAGGCGGTGAACGCCGAGGCCTTCGCGAAAGCCGTGGGCGCGATCCCGGCGCTGGTGGAGATCCGCAGCCGGCTGGACCTCACCGGCGCCCTGCCCGACGACAGCCCCGCGGCGGCCGGCTACCGGCTCGTCCGATGGTCGGGTGAGGCGCCCGAGGAGCTGCTGGACGACATCGGCTACCTGGACAGCCGGCTCAACGAGGACGCGCCCACCGGCGAACTGGCCGTGGAGTCCGAGAAAGTGGACGCCGCCCGGGTCCGTGCGGCCGAGGAGACGCTGCGCATCCGGAGGCGTACGACGTTCCACACCGGCGCTGTGCACGAGGAGAGCGGACGCCTCGTCGCCTGGACGATGATCGCGATCGAGAACGACACCGACTGGCACGCCTGGCAGAACATCACCATCGTCGACCCGGACCACCGCGGACACGGCCTCGGGCTGACGATCAAGAACCACAACCTGCGGTACGCGCGTACGGCCCGCCCCGGCCTGCGGGCGATCGACACCTCCAACGCCGAGGAGAACGAGCACATGCTCCGGATCAACCGGGCGATGGGCTTCCGGCCGGTGGATCGCTGGACCCAGTGGCAGCTGACCGTCTGAACCGGCGCAGCCCCGGCCGCAGCGGAGCCACCCGGTAACCGCCGTGCTCCAGGCCCGCGTGCCGCTCGAAGGCGTTGCGCGTGCCGTAGGTGCCGGTCATCGCCCACGAATAGCCGCAGGACAGCCAGTACGCCGGCCAGAACAGCGGACCCAGCAGCGCGTACTGCCCGGCGTGCCGGCTCTCGTGGGCCAGCAGCGCGGCGCGGCTCTCGTCCAGCAGCCACTCGGCCGTACGCCGGGTGATGATCACCGAGCCGATGGTGAAGCAGGTCGCCGGGGGCGCCTTGCGGCGGTAGCCCTCCGCGATCAGGATGCCGCCGGGGCCGCGGCGCACCTTGGCGCCCGTCAGCGCGGCGATGCCCAGGCCGACCAGCGTGGTGCCGTTCACTGCGGTCAGCACGGTGCGGGCCAGGGGCCACCTGGCGCCCATCAGGCCCGCCGGCGCATCTGCAACTCCAGCAGACCCGGGACGACCGGGTGCGGCACCCGTACGCCGGTGTCCTCGAAGCCCAGCCGCTCGTACGCCCGGACCGCCCGGTCGTTGCCGACCACGACCTCGAGCATCAGCTCACCGCGGCCCATCGCCACCGACCACTCGGCCACCGCCTCGACCAGCTCGCGCAGCACCCCCCGGCCGCGCTGGGGCGGTGTGATGTAGACCGCGAAGACGACCGTCGCGCGCGGATCCTCCGGCAGCACCGTGCCGCCCGCGTGGCCGATCAGCCGGCCCCCGGGATCGGCCACGAACTGGGCCAGCTGGCCGCCGGTGGACGCCTGCACGATCCGGCGCCGGTAGTCGGCGTGCGGCCGGGCCGCGGCCTGGGCCAGGGTCTCCAGGAAGGCGAGCGGGCTGTCGGCCAGCATCTCCAGCCGCAGCGCACGCATCCGGCCCGCGTCGGCGGGAGTGACCCGGTGCACGGTCATGGTGGGCGCGACAGTGCTGGTCATGATGCTCTGCCTACCTCGTCGCCCAGGTGGGGGCAAGTCGGACGCCGATATGTGACCGCCGCGGGCACCCGTGCGGGCGGTCCGTTCTGCTTGCACTCGCCCCAGCAGAGTGCTAAACAAGTGATTGGCACTCGCGCCATGTGAGTGCCAGCAGGTCGGGACGGTGGGGTCACGGCTGCGGCACCGCCATCGGTGCCGGGGCACGGGACCGGTCGTCGCGGGCTATCCGGCTCGGCCTGAGGACGTCACATCGCCAGGTGGTGACGTCCGCATGGTTCTCAACGTGCGGAAAGCGGGCCGGACCGGCCCGGCGCCGCGAATGTCCAGGAGGACAAAGCCGTATGGCCAAGATCATCGCATTTGACGAGGAAGCTCGTCGCGGCCTCGAGAGTGGTATGAACCAGCTCGCCGACGCCGTCAAGGTGACGCTCGGCCCCAAGGGCCGCAACGTCGTGCTCGAGAAGAAGTGGGGCGCTCCCACCATCACCAACGATGGTGTGTCGATCGCCAAGGAGATCGAGCTCGAGGGCACCTTCGAGAAGATCGGCGCCGAGCTGGTCAAGGAGGTCGCCAAGAAGACCGACGACGTGGCCGGCGACGGCACGACGACGGCGACCGTCCTGGCCCAGGCCCTGGTTCGCGAGGGCCTGCGCAACGTCGCGGCCGGCGCCAACCCGATGGCCCTCAAGCGGGGCATCGAGGCCGCCGTCTCCGCCGTCTCCGACGAGCTGAGCAAGCTCGCCAAGGACGTGGAGACCAAGGAGCAGATCGCCTCCACCGCCTCCATCTCCGCCGGTGACTCCACGGTCGGCGAGATCATCGCCGAGGCCATGGACAAGGTCGGCAAGGAAGGCGTCATCACCGTCGAGGAGAGCAACACCTTCGGGCTCGAGCTGGAGCTCACCGAGGGCATGCGCTTCGACAAGGGCTACATCTCGGCGTACTTCATGACCGACGCCGAGCGTATGGAGGCCGTCTTCGACGACCCGTACATCCTCATCGCGAACAGCAAGATCTCCGCGGTCAAGGACCTGCTCCCCGTCCTCGAGAAGGTCATGCAGGGCGGCAAGCCGCTCATCATCATCGCCGAGGACGTCGAGGGCGAGGCCCTGGCCACCCTGGTCGTCAACAAGGTCCGTGGCACCTTCAAGTCCGTCGCCGTCAAGGCCCCGGGCTTCGGTGACCGCCGCAAGGCCATGCTCGACGACATCGCCATCCTCACCGGTGGCACGGTCATCAGCGAAGAGGTCGGCCTCAAGCTCGACGCCGCCGACCTGAGCCTGCTGGGCCAGGCCCGCAAGGTGGTCATCACCAAGGACGAGACGACCATCGTCGACGGTGCCGGCAACGCCGAGCAGATCCAGGGCCGGGTCAACCAGATCCGCGCCGAGATCGAGAAGTCGGACTCCGACTACGACCGCGAGAAGCTGCAGGAGCGCCTGGCCAAGCTGGCCGGCGGCGTCGCGGTCATCAAGGTCGGCGCGGCCACCGAGGTCGAGCTCAAGGAGCGCAAGCACCGCATCGAGGACGCCGTCCGCAACGCGAAGGCGGCCGTCGAAGAGGGCATCGTCCCCGGCGGCGGTGTGGCGCTCGTGCAGGCCGGCAAGACCGCGTTCGACAAGCTCGACCTGGTCGGCGACGAGGCCACCGGCGCGAACATCGTCAAGGTCGCGCTCGACGCGCCGCTGCGCCAGATCGCCGTCAACGCCGGCCTCGAGGGCGGCGTCGTGGTGGAGAAGGTCCGCAACCTCGAAGCGGGTCACGGCCTGAACGCCGCCAACGGCGAGTACGTCGACCTGCTGGCCGCGGGCATCATCGACCCGGCCAAGGTCACCCGCTCGGCGCTGCAGAACGCCGCGTCGATCGCCGCGCTGTTCCTCACGACCGAGGCTGTCGTGGCGGACAAGCCGGAGAAGAACCCGGCTCCGGCCGGTGCTCCGGGTGGCGGGGACATGGACTTCTAAGTCCTTCGCTTTCCTTCAGAGGCGGGTCGCCCGGTTTTCGGGCGGCCCGTCTTTGGTTGCCCCCAAGCCGGTTGTGGTCCAGATCGCCGGCTATCTCACGAAGGTCGGCTGGCCGGCGCGGCATCGCGCACGGCTTGCGCCGCGACGCGGCTGCGCCTGGCGCTTCGGATCGACCAAGGGCCTGCGATGGCCCAGAAGGCGACGGCGAGCCACCACCACGGCCCGTTCAGGACCACATTGAGCACGGCCACGGCGATCATCAGGCCGAACACCGCGATCACGGCCGCAGGTGCCATCGTGCGGCGTAGCCGCCGGTCCACCAGCCGGGAGACAGATGGATGCAGTCGTACGTCGTCCGGCCACCGCCCGGCGTCCACGCTGCGCACGACCGTGAACCTCTCCTCCGGGGTCAGGACGGCCCCTTCGGCTCCGAAGATCCGTCGCTCGTAGGACCTGATGAGAAGACCCGACACGATCGCGAGCAGCACTGCCGCGGCCGCCGCGCCGATGATCTGCCCTGTCGGGTCGGAATCGTCGTCGCTCGCCCACGAGAAGACGAACATGACCGTTCCGAGGGCCAGGCCGACGACCGCCCCGCGCGTCCACCAGGAAAGCTGAAGCCACCGCTGGGTCCACCGCCCGACGGTCAGCTGCTCGTATTCATCCCCGTCATTCATGGCCGTTCTCTTCCCGGCTGCTGCGGCTCACAACCCGCCGTGTCAGGTCAGAGCTGTTTGCGGTAGAGGAGGAAGACGCGTTCGACTCGGGCGGCTACTGCCTTCGCGTAGAACGGGAGGGGGCCGACCCAGCCGATCTGGGCATGGGTGTGGCCCGCGGCTCGTTGGTCGGCCAGGCAGCGGCGGAGCAGCAGGGCGCCGATTCCTGATCCTCGGGCGGCCGGTGCGGTGCCCATCGGACCGAACCAGGACGGGCGTGACGAGCCGTACGCGGCGAAGCCCAGGATCGCCCCGTCCTTGGCCAGCGCCAGGTGGCAGCCGGCCTGGTCCCGCCCCACGGAGTGGGTGATCTCGCCGGCCCAGCCCTCACCGAAGTTCGCCAGCGTGAAGCGGACCAGTGCTGGGAGGTCCTCAGCGCCCGCTCGGCGGATGGTGATGCCCTCGCCGGCCAGCCGCGCCTCGTCCTCTGCCGTCGCGCCCGGTGCGGCTCCGGAGGCTTCCGTCGTCAGGTCCACGGTCATGTTCCAGGCGGGCTGGTCCTGCTCGAAGCCGAACGCCATGGCCGCGCAGATCGCCGGGGTGTAGCGCACGTCGATGCCCGGCCAGGCGTAGTACGGCGCGTTGCCGGCGATCACGACGTCGCCCGCACCGAGGCCGGCCAGCGCGCCCTCGACCCGGGACACCAGCGCCCGGGCCACGCCGCGGCGGCGTTCCTGCGGGTCCACGGCGATCAGGTCGACGTGGCCGATCGAGCGGTCCCGGTGCGACACCGAGCCCAGCACCACCCCGATCACCCGGCCGCCGGTCACCGATACCGGCTCCCCGGACAGGGCCGCCCCGGCGGCGGCGCTCGCGCCGGCTGAGCGCAGGGCGATGAATCCGGTGATCCGGCGGGGAGCGGCCGACCAGCCGTCGGTGCCGGTGGTCTCGCGCAGGCGCAGCACGATCTCCGCGGCCTCGGCGGCGTCCTCGGGCAGATCCAGGGCGCTCCGGCAGAGCGCCACCACGGCGGGTACGTCGTCGTCGGTCAGTTCGGAGATCCAGAACTCGCTGTCCACAACCGCCGAACCTACCCAACGACCGCCTCCCGTTCCGGCGTGGTCGGCTCGGCCAGGTCCCGGCGCCCGCGTACGGGGGAGAACAGCAGCGCGAGTGGTGCAGCCACCGCGGCCACCGCGACGATCAGCAAGGTGGTCCGGGCGCCCAGTGGCCCGGCCAGCGCGCCGGCCACCAGCCCGCCGACCGGGATGGCGCCCCAGGAGACGAACCGGACCGTCGCCATCACCCGGGACAGCAGCTCCGGTGGGCTGGCGATCTGCCGGTACGTGCGGGTGGTCACGCTGAAAACACATCCGGTGGCGGCGAAGACGAGCACGCCCGCCGTGAAGCCCAGGTACGCCACCCAGCCGGTGCCGGCCGGGATGACGAAGGCGGCAGCGGCCTCCACGAAGCCAAGGATGATCAGTCCCCGGGCGGTGCCGAGCGCGTTGGTGGCCCGGGTCGTCAGCGCCGCCCCGATCAGGGTGCCCACGCCGTCGACAGCGAGCAGCACGCCGACGACGGCGGCCGGGGCGTGCAGTTCGCGGACCAGGTAGAGCGGGAAGAGCGCGAGGTAGGCGCCGTTGACGAAGTTCGAGGCGGTGGCCGACCACATGGCCGGGCCCATCATCGGGTGCCTCGTCACGTACGCCCAGCCTTCGCGGATCATCGCGCCCATCGGGGTGGGCCGGTCCGGGCGGTGCCCCCGCCGGGCCGGCAGGGTGCGCAGCAGCGCCGCCGACACGAGATAGCTGACCGCGTCGATCAGCAGCGTCGGCACCGCGCCGAGGACCTGCACCGCGAGCCCGCCGAGCGACGGGCCGGCCAGCTGGGTGGTGGCGTGGGTGCCGGAGGTGAGGCTGTTGCGCGACTGGAGCTGGTGCCGGCTGACGATCTCGGGCAGGAACGTGGTGTTGGCGACGAAGAAGACGACGTGCGCGAAGCTGACGACCAGGGCGACGACGACCAGCTGAGCGACGCTGAGCACGCCCGCCCACCAGGCCACCGGGATGGAGGCGACGGCGAGCGCGCGGATCAGATCCGCCCCGACCTGGGTGCCGCGCAGTGGGAGGCGCTGCACGATGACCCCGGCGGGCAGCCCGATCACCAGCCAGGCGACGTAACCGGCCGCGGCGATCAGGCCCATCTCGAACGGGGTCGCGTCGAGGACCGCGAGCGCGGTCAGCGGCAAGGCCACCCCGCCGACGGCCGAGCCCAGATCACTGCTGGTGCCGGCCGCCCACCACCGCCAGAACACGCTCACGGTCCCCGCCCCCGTTCGAGTAAGTTCCATTCTGGAACGGACTATAGTGGAGGTCGTGCGCAGGGTCGAACTCGTTGATGCCGACTGCGGCATCGAGCAGGCCCTCGGCGTGCTCACGGACTGGTGGACGTTCCTGGTGGTCCGCGACATCGCGGGCGGCGTGACCAGGTTCGAGGCTCTGCAGCGCTCGCTGGGGGTCAGCCGGCGGGCCCTGACCGAACGCCTGGCCGCGCTGGTCGAGCACGGAGTGCTGCGCCGGGAGCCGTACTCGGAGCACCCGCCTCGCCACGACTACCTGCTCACGCCCAAGGGCGAGGGCCTGCTGCCGGTGCTGATCGCTCTCCAGGAGTGGGGCGACCGGCACGTGCTCGGCGACGGCTCTCTCACCGCGACGGCGGCGCCGACGTCGGCGGAGGCACACCGCGTGCACGGCCTGATCGGCCGGCGGATCCCGGCCCTGCGCCTGGAGACCTGGACGGTCCTCTACTTCTTCCCCGGCGCCTTCGCGCCGGACACCCCCGGCCATCCGCCCGGCTGGGGCGAGATCCCGGGAGCGCCGGGCTGCACCCTCGAGTCCATGACGTACGCGGCCAGAGCGGCCGACTTCACCGCGGCCGGAGCCGAGATCCGTGGCATCAGCACCCAGCGCCCGGACCAGCTGGAAGCCTTCGCCACCCACGCGAAGCTGCCGTTCCCGCTGCTGTCGGACCAGGACGTGAAGCTGGCCGCGAGCCTGCGCCTGCCCACGTTCCGGGCGGCGGGTGTGGACCGCTTCAAGCGCCTGACCCTGCTGGCCGACCCGACGGCGACGATCCGTACGGTCCAGTTCCCGATCACCGACCCGGCCGCCTCGGTCACCGAGATGCTGAGCGAGGCCCGGGCCCGCATTTGATCTTGCCAATCTCTTTTCACCCGCCGGGAGGACTCCCGGCAGCGCTACCGTGGGGGTTGTGCGCTCTCCTTCCGTCTCCCGCTATGCCGCCGGCCGGCTCTCACCCATCCGCCGCACCGCCGACCTGCGGCGGTTGCGGGACGAGCAGTTCGATGTGCTGGTCATCGGCGGTGGGGTCACCGGCGCCGGCGCGGCCCTGGATGCCGCCTCGCGCGGCCTGAAGGTCGCCCTCGTCGAGGCTCGTGACCTGGCCGCCGGCACCTCCAGCCGGTCCAGCAAGCTGATCCACGGCGGCCTGCGTTATCTGGAGCAGCTCGAGCTGCACCTGGTGCACGAGGCGCTCACCGAGCGGGGGCTGCTGACCAGCCGGCTCGCCCCGCACCTGGTGCGGCCCGTGCCGATCCTGGTGCCGCTGCCGGCCGCGTCGCCGGCCGCGCGGGTCTGGCAGCGGGCCTACTACGGCCTCGGGGTCGCGGCGTACGACGTCTTCGCCGGGGTCTTCGGCAGCGGGCGCGGCATGCCCCTGCACCGGCATCTGACCCGCGACGGCGCCCGGCACCTCTTCCCCAGCCTGCGCGCCGACAAGATCACCGGGGCGATCCGGTACTTCGACGGGCAGGTCGACGACGCCCGCCTGGTGGTCAACCTGGCCCGCACCGCCGCCAGCCTCGGTGCCGCCGTGGTCACCAGCGCCCGGGTCACCGGCTTCCTGCGTGAGGCGCGCGAGGTCGTCGGGGTCAAGGTGCGCGATCTGGAGTCGCCCGACTCGCCCGAGTTCGAGGTGCGGGCCCGCACCGTGGTCGCCGCGACCGGGGTGTGGAGCGACGACATGTCCCGGATGCTGCGCGATGTCGGCGTTCGGCCCGGTCTGCGGGTGCGCGCTTCCAAGGGCGTGCACCTGGTCGTGCCGCGGTCGGCCATCACCGGCGAGGCCGGGCTGATCCTGCGCACGCCGACCTCGGTGCTCTTCGTCATCCCGTGGGGCGGGCACTGGATCATCGGGACCACCGACACCGACTGGGAGCTGGACCGCTCGCACCCGGCCGCGTCCGCCCGGGACATCCGCTACCTGCTCGACCAGGTCAACACCGTGCTGGACAGGCCGCTCACCGCCGACGACATCGAGGGCGTCTACGCCGGCCTGCGGCCCCTGCTCTCCGGTGAGGCCGACTCCACCTCGAAGCTGTCCCGCGAGCATGCCGTGGTCGAGCCGATGCTGGGGCTGCTGCTCGTCGCCGGCGGCAAATACACCACGTACCGGGTCATGGCGGCCGACGTCATCGACCGGGCCGTGCGCCGGCTCGGCGGTTCCGCGCAGCCTTCGCGGACCGATCAGCTTCCGCTGCTGGGCGCCGACGGCTTCGCCGCCGCCTGGCGGGACCGGCTCGACATCGCCCGCCGGCACGGCGTCACCGCCGGGGTGATCGAGCATCTGCTGGAACGGTACGGCACCCTCACCGTCCACCTGCTGGCGATGATCGAGGCCGATCCGGCGCTGGCCACCCCGCTCGCCGGCGCCCCGGAATACCTGGCCGCCGAGGTCGCGTACGCGGCCCAGGCCGAGGGTGCGCTGCACCTCGACGACGTGCTCACCCGCCGTACCCGGATCTCGTTCGAGACCCCGCACCGCGGGGCCGACACCGCTGCCCACGCCGCCGCCGTGATGGGTGACGCGCTCGGCTGGGACGGCGCCGTGCGCTCCCGGGAGATCGAGCACTACCTGGCCCGGGTCGAGGCCGAACGGCAGTCGCAGAAGATGCCTGACGACCTCACCGCCGACGCCGCCCGGCTCGGCGTGCCCGACGTGCGCGGCTACGCCGCCGACCGGGGCATCGACCTGCTCGAAGTGGAACTTTGATCCTCGTCGACGAGCCGCGCTGGCCGGCCCGCGGCCGCCTCTGGTCGCACCTGGTCAGCGACGTCTCGTACGCGGAGCTGCACGCCTTCGCGGAGATGCTGGGCGCACCCCGGCGCGCGTTCGACCGGGACCACTACGACATCCCGGACGTCCGCTTCCCGATGGCGTTGTGGCTCGGCGCCACGCTGGTCCGCTCCCGGGAGCTCTCCGCCCGGCTGCGCGCGGCCGGTCTGCGCCGGCCCAAGCACCTCAGCTCAGGGTCTTGAGCTCGGCTTCCAGGTTCGCCCGGGCCTTGTCCTCCCACGCCGCTCGCAGAGGTGCGTGCCGGTAGATCGACGGCAGCTCCAGCAGGGCCTTCAACACCTGGGTCCGGCCGCCGCGGAAGGCGTCGTCCGGCACGTGCGCGTACTCCCGGCGGATCGCCGCCGTGTATGCCGCGTACCCCACCGGATCGCCGGCCAGGATCGCCAGATCCGCGTCGCAGAGCAGCTCGCCGTCCGGGTCGTCGTCCTGGGTGGCGTGCCCGGCGGTCAGCCCGACCAGCCGGGCCACCTCGGCCGCCACCTCGTCCGGCGCACCCAGCGTGGCCAGCAGCCCGGCCGCGAACTCGGCGCTGTCCCGCTCGTTGGCGTCACCGAGCGCCCGCGGGTCGTAGACCGCGTCGTGCAGCCAGGCCGCCAGCCGCACCCGGTCCGCGCCCGGCGCCAGCTCGGCGTACCGGTCGATGACGTCGAGGACCGCGGTCAGGTGGGCCACGGTGTGGTACTGCCGCTGCGGCTCCGACCAGCGGGTCAGCAGATACTCGCCGGCCGCGCCCAGGTCCGCGTCGTCGGCGGTCGCCCCGGCACCCCGGGCCGCCGCGACCCACCGCTGCACAAGATTCGTCACGCCGGTCATCCTGACACGCCTGCGGTTAGGGTCTGCACCATGACCGAGGTGGAGGCGCAGCGAGGGCTTGCGGCGGTTCTCGCCGAACTGCGCGGTCGCTCCCGGTCCGGGGTCGGCGCCGGCTGGTCCCGGGTACGGGCCGGCTTCCCGCTCGCCGCGCAGGCCGGGCTGGGTGCCGGCATCGCCTGGTTCATCGCGCACGACGTGATCGGCCGGCCCAGCCCGTTCTTCGCGCCGATCGCCGCCGTCATCACCCTCGCCTCGTCGGTCGGCCAGCGCGCCCGGCGCACCATCGAACTCGTCGTCGGGGTGGCCATCGGCATCGGCATCGGCGACGGCATCATCCTGCTGATCGGCACCGGGCCGTGGCAGGTCGGCCTGGTGGTGGTCCTGGCGATCACGGCCGCGGCGGCTGTCGGCGGCGGTACGCCCCTGGTGGTGCAGTCAGCCTCGTCCGCGGTGCTGGTCGCGACCCTGACGACACCGAGCGCCGGGCTGCCGTACACCCGGTTCTTCGACGCGCTCGTGGGCGGCGCGGTCGGGCTGACCGTCATGACCGTCCTGCTGCCGCTGAATCCCCTGACGGTGATCCGCCGGGCCGCGGACCCGGCCCTGCAGGCGCTCGCCGACGGCCTGCACGCGATCGCCGAAGGCCTCAAGTCCGGTGACGCCGGAGCGGTGGGCGGTGCCCTCGACCAGCTGCGCACCGCCGAGGCGAACTTCACCGGCTTCGACCAGGCCGCGACCGCGGCGAGCGAGAACGTGGCCTTCGCCCCGGCCCGCTGGCGCGCCCGCGGCGCCCTGAGCCAGTACGTCGAGGGCGCGGACCACGTGACGTACGCACTGCGCAACGTCCGCGTACTGGCCCGGCGGGTGATGACGGCCCTCGGCGACGGCGAACAGATCCCGGAATGCCTGCCGACCTCGATCACGCTGCTCGGCGACGCGGTCGACCTGCTGCGCCAGGAATGGGCCAAGGGCGCCGAGCCGATCGCCACCCGCGAACGGGCCCTGCGAGCGGCGGCGGAATCGGGCCGGGCGTACGACGAAGGCGTCGGCTTCTCCGGCGGGGTGGTCGTCGCGCAGGTCCGGACCACGGTCTCGGACCTGCTCCGGGCCACCGGCATCGAGTACGCGGAAGCACCCCGGCTGGTGCGGCGGGCTGTCGGCTGGCAGGCGCGGGGGCGTACCGCCGGCAGGAGGCCCGGCCGGTCCCGGCCCGGCGGCTCCGGACGCGGCCCGTCGTGAGATTTCCGGCCCTTTTCCGCTCTTGATCCTCTTTCCGCCGCCGCGGGCCTGCCCGGCCCGGTCCGGGTGGCTACGCTGGGCGACATGGCCGACGTAGCTCACGGCGGGTCGCCCGACCCGGCACCCACCTCCGCGGCTCCGGCCTCCCCGGCGCCCGATCCCGCCGCACCGGTGTCCGGCCCGGCCGGTCTTGCCCAGGCTGGTTCGGATCCGGGCGGTGCTGATTTCGCCGGGTCCGGCTCGGCCGCGTCCGGTTCGGCCAGTTTCGGCCCGGCCGCTTCCGGTGCGGCCGGTGCTGGTCCGGGTGGGGGTGACGCGGCGACCGGCGCGGTCGCTGTCGCACCGGATGCGCCGGTCGGCATGCCGGATCCGGCGGCCCTGGACAAGATGCCGCGCCGGCGGTCGCGGATTCCGCGCTGGGTGCCGCTGACCCTGGTGATCACCTTCATCGCGATCTGCGCGATCGTGATGCTGATCATCCTGGGCTTCAGCAACGGCCCCAAGGGCCTGGCCATCGGCCTGGGCGCGGCGATCCTGCCGGTCCCGGTGCTGGTCGGCTGCTTCCTCTGGCTGGACCGGTACGAGCCGGAGCCGAGCCGCTACCTGATCTTCTGCTTCGCCTGGGGCTCGGCCGTGGCCACGCTGGTCGCTATCGGCGTCAACTCACTGGCCGCCTGGGGCTTCGACAAGATCGGCCTGCCCGACGCGCTGGTGGCGGTGCTGGTGGCACCCTTCATCGAGGAGTCGATGAAGGCCCTCGGCCCGATCCTGCTGCTGTGGCGCCGGCGCCGCGAATGGTCCGGCATCACCGACGGCATCGTCTACTGTGGTCTGTCCGCGCTCGGCTTCGCCATGGTCGAGAACGTGCTCTACCTGGGCGGCCACGGCTACGCGTCGGGCGCCGACCAGTACGGACCGGCGACCGGCATCCAGAACCTCTTCCTCATCTTCATCGTGCGGATCATCTTCACCGGCTTCGCGCACCCCCTGTTCACCGCGATGACCGGCATCGGCCTGGGCCTGTCGGCCCGGTCCGCGGACCGCCGGGTGAAGTGGCTGGCGCCGATCGCGGGCCTGCTGCTCGCGATGATCCTGCACGGCACGTTCAACCTGCTGCCGACCCTGTCGGTCGCCACCGGCGAAACCCTGATCATGCTGTACGGCTACCTGGGCTTCATGGTCCCCTTCTTCTTCCTGGTGGTCGGCTTCGCCATCGCCCTGCGCAGCTGGGAGGGCCGGCTCAGCGAGCGCATCCTGCCCGGCTACGTGAGCGCCGGCTGGCTGTCCCCGCCGGAAGTGGCGACACTCGGCAGCCTGGGCCGCCGGCACTCGGCCCGCCAATGGGCCAAGCGGGTGGCCGGCGACACCGGGGTACGCGCGATGCGCGGCTTCCAGGCGACGTCGACCAAGCTGGCCCTGCTGCGGGACGGCATGCAGCGCGGTCTGCACAGCGGCAGCCCGGACGACCAGCAGCGGTCCCTCGAGGAAGAACAGCGGCTGCTGACGGCGATCTCGAGTTACCGGTCGGTGTTCGTCGGCCGGGACCCGCAGATGCCGCAGGCGTTCTGGAACGGGAGCAGCTACCAGATCGCGTTCCCGGACGGAGTGACGCGCACGGTGAACGCCCCGGCGGAGCCGGTGGTGCCGGTGCCGGTGCGGCTGCCCCCGATGCCGGTGATGGCCGGCGGGTACGGGATGCCGCCGGGCCATGCCGCACCTGGCTACGGTGCCGGGCCCGGTCAGGTCGGTCCCGGATACGGCGGCCAGCCTGGTTACGCCCAGCCTGGTTACGCCCAGCCCGGTTACGGTCAGCCCGGTTACGGTCAGCCTGGCTACGGCCCGGCCGGCTACGGCCAGCCTGGTTCGGGCCAGCCCGGCTACGGGCAGTCAGCTCCGGGCTCGGCTAGCTACGGGCAGCCGGGTGCTGGTCAAGGCGGATACGCCCAGCCTGGTGCCACGCAGCCCGGCTACGGACCGCAAAGCTCCGGTCAGTCCGGCTACGGCGCTGGTCACGACCAGCCGGACGGCAACGGCTACGGGCCACAGCCCGGTTACGGCCAGCCCAGCTACGGTCCGCAGCAGGGCGAGGGCCAGGGCCAGCCCGGCCACGGCTCGCAGCCCGGTTACGCCCAGCCCGGTTACGCCCAGCCCGGTTACGCCCAGCCGGGTTACGCCCAGCCGGGTTACGCCCAGCCTGGCTATGGCCCGCCGGCCTACAGCCAGCAGCCGGGTCACGCCCAGCCAGGCCAAGGCTCGCAGCCAGGTCACACCCAGCCGGGACACCACCCGGACCAGTACCCCGACCCGGCCGCGGGCGACGCCGACCCGCCGGAGACTCGGCAGCACTGACCTCCCGGACCTACAGGTAGAGCCCGGTGCCGTCCGACTCGACGCGGGTCGCGGCGACCGCGTGCACGTCCCGCTCGCGGAGCAGCACGTACTCCTTGCCGTGCAGCTCCACCTCCGCGCGGTCGTCCGGGTCGAACAGCACCCGGTCCCCGACGACGATGGAGCGGACGTTCGGGCCCACGCCGACGGCTTTGGCCCAGGACAGGCGGCGGCCCATCGTTGCGGTGGCCGGGATGACGATGCCGGCGCTGGAGCGGCGTTCGCCGTCGCCGCCGTCGAGCCGGACGAGGACGCGGTCGTGCAACATCCGGATGGGCAGCCCGGCCTCGGTACGGGTGTCGGTGTTCACGTCAGGACGGTACGCCCGGCCCGGCCAGGGTGGTGAGCGGGTCCACGGGCGGGTCTGCACTACGGTGGGACCGGCGTGACGACGGACGAGGGGGTCTGCGGTTGAGCCGCTTGCAGCGAGTCCGGGCGAATCTGCGTCGTGCGTACGACAGCGGGCGGGAGTCGGTCCGGCTGGCGCGTACGGAGCATGATCCGGCGCCGGACGATCGGGATGTCGGGTTCGAGTTGCCGGCGCCCGATCCGCCGGTCGATCATCGGTCCACGTCGAGCCGGGACGATGCCGAGGTGCCGCATTCGCTGCGGATCGCGGCCGCCTGGTCGTGGCGGCTCATCATCGTCGGGGTCGTCGGCTGGGTGCTGCTGCGTTTCGTCGCCATCGTCAGCATCGTCGTCATCCCGCTCGCCATCGCCCTGCTGCTCTCGGCGCTGCTGTCGCCCGCGGTCGGCTGGTTGCGCCGGTTCCGGCTGCCGCCGTCGCTGGCGACCTTCCTGGTGCTGATCTGCGGCATCGCCGCGGTCGCGGGCACCCTGACGCTGGTCGTCAACCAGTTCGTGGACGGCGTGGGTGAGCTCACCGACAAGGCCATCAGCGGGGTGCGGCAGATCCAGGAGTGGGCCCGCACCGGTCCGCTGCACCTGTCGGACCAGCAGGTCAACCAGGCCATCGACTCCGCCCAGAACTGGATCAACGCGAACACGTCCTCGCTGACTGCGACCGGGTTCGCCACCGCCGCCACGCTGTTCGAGGTGCTCACCGGCACGCTGCTGGTGCTCTTCGCGACGTTCTTCTTCCTGCGTGACGGCCGCAAGATCTGGCGTTTCCTGGTGCGGCTCTTCCCGGTCAACGCCCGGTGGAGCCTGGCCGACGCCGGCGACGCCTCCTGGTCGACGCTGGGTTCCTACGTGCGGGCGACCGTGCTGGTGGCTTTCATCGACGCCGCCGGCATCGGCCTGGCGCTGGTCATTCTCAAGGTCCAGTTCGCGTTCCCGCTGGCGGCGCTGGTGTTCCTGGGCGCGTTCATCCCGATCGTCGGCGCGAGCGTGTCGGGTGCCGTCGCGGCGCTGGTCGCGCTGGTCGACCAGGGCTGGGTGATCGCCCTGATCGTGCTGGGCGCGGTGATCCTGGTCCAGCAGGTCGAGGGCCACATCCTGCAACCGCTGATCATGGGCCGGGCGGTGGCGATCCACCCGCTGGTCGTGATCATCGGCATCGCCTGCGGCGTGGTGCTGGCCGGGATCATCGGCGCCCTGGTCGCGGTCCCGCTGATCGCGGTCCTCAACACCGGGGTACGGCGGCTGGGCCGCCAACGTCCGGAGGCGCCGCCGGACGCTGTGGTGGTGCCGGCCGTGGGCACCACCACCGCACCCTGAGCGTCGTCACCAGCCCAGGTAGCTGCGGGTCAGCGCGGACACGTGCTCGACGACATCGATGCCGGCCTGCTTGTCGGTGTGGCCGTGGGACAGCACGGCCACGGCGGTGTCGGTGTCCGTGCCGGTGATCCGGCCCATGCTGTTGATGATCCAGCGGTTGTCCTCCGCCGTACGGGCCACCCAGCCGTTCTTCAGCGCGGCGCGCTCGCCCGGCAGGGCCGCCGCGCTGACGCCCCACTTCTGGTCCGCGTTCACCGACGACATGAGGTCGAGCATCAGCTCCCGGGAGTCCTCGTTCAGGACGCCGTCCGGATCCGATGCCGCGGCGAGCACCTTGAGCTGGTCGTTCGCCGTCGTGCGGGTCAGGCCCCAGGACTCGTCCGGGTCGGTGCCGGTCAGGCCCAGCCGCTCACCCGCCGCGCGCAGGCCGTCGGCGCCGCCCACCGCGTCGAACACCTTGGTGGCCGCGTCGTTGTCGCTGGCCCGGATCATCTTCGTCACCCGGCGCTGCTCGGCCTTGGTGAGCTTGCGGCCTTCGTCCTGGGCCTTGAGCAGCAGGGCGGCCAGCAGCTCGGCCTTGACGATGCTGGCCGATTCCTGCTGCCGCTTGCCGTGATAGTCGAACCGGCGCCCGGTCCGGCGTTCGGTGACCGCGACGGAGAATTCCGGGACCGTGGCGGCGTAGCTGTCGAGCACCTTGGTCAGCCGGTCGACCCGCTGCTGCCACGAGCCGGTCGCCTTGGACTTGTCGACCTGGTCGCCCTGCTGCGGCCCCTGGAAGACGGCACCCACCGGCGCCTTGATGGCGGCGCCGAGCGTCCTCAGGTCGGTCGTCTCCAGCCGGCCCACGTGCGAGGGGCGGTTGACCGCCCGGGCGGGCTGCCCCTGCAGGGCGGTGGCCAGGAAAGACTTCCAGATCCGGTACGGCATGCCGTCGCCGTTGATGGCGGTGCCGTTCTTCTCGCGGATGGGTCCCGGCTTGTCCCGGCCGATCCACGTCACCGCGGCCAGTCCCGGGGCCCAGCCGGCCGTCCACGCGTCGGACGAGTCGGTGGTGTCACCCCACTGCTGGGAGCCGGTCTTGGCGGCCGCGTCGGCGCCGGCGACCTCGCCGTCCTTGGCCACCACCTTGGACAGCACGGTCTGCACGTCCGCGGCCACGGCACCGGAGAGCACGCGCTCGGGCTTCCCGGCGTACAGGTGCAGCACAGCGCCCTTGCCGTTGATGGCCGATTCGACGAAGTGCCGGTCCCGGCGGCGGCCCCCGTCGGCCAGGGTGGCGTAGACCGTGGCCAGGTCGGCCGGCGCGACCGGATACCGGCCGAGAGCGATGTCGGGGCGGGTACGCCCGGGAGCCGGGTCACCGGCGACGTCCACCATGGTCGGCTGCTTGCCGTACTTCTCCGGCACGCCCAGCCGGTGGGCGAGGCGCCGGACGGTGTCCGGGCCGATCTGCTCGGCCAGCGCGTAGAACGGCGTGTTGAGCGAGTGGACCATGGCCAGGTCGAGCGGGCACACCGGGCACTGCAGGTTGCGCTGGTTGTACAGCGGCACTCCCTGCCGGCTCGGGAACAGGCGGGGTGAGCTGCCGTTGTACAGCGACTCGAAGCCGATGCCGCGTTCCTCGGCGGCGGCCAGGACGACCGGTTTGATGGTCGAGGCCGGCGGGCGGGCGGCGAGCGCGTCGTCGAAGTAGCCGCGGCCACGGTCGCCGCCGTAGTAGGCGCGTACCCCGCCGCTGGCCGGGTCGACCGCCACCAGGGCGGACCGCAGCTCCTTGGGCTGGCCGCGCAGCGCGGCGGCCATGGCGTCGGAGGCCGCGCCCTGGGCGGTGAAGTCGATCGTGGTGGTGATCCGCAGTCCGCCGGTGCGCACCTGCTGGCGGCTGATGCCTGCCCGCACCAGCTCGTCCTCGACCCGGTCGGCGATCAGCCCGGCGGCGCCGCCGATGCTGTTGGCGGTGACCGATTCCTTGGCGACGGCTGGGTACTTCGCCCGGTCGGCCTCGCCTTCGGGCAGCCAGCCCTGCTCGGTCATGGCCCGCAGGATCCACCGCCACCGGGTCTGCGCCCATTCGGCGTCGACGGCCGGGTCGCCGCGGGTCGGGTCCTTGATGAGCGCGGCGAGTACGGCACCTTGGGAGCCGGTCAGCCGATCGACGGTCGTACCGAAGTAGGCGTGGGCCGCGGCCTGGATGCCGTACGCGCTGCGGCCGAAGTAGATGGTGTTGAGGTAGCGCTGGAGGATCTCGTCCTTGCTGAACCGGTGCTCGACCTTCAGCGCGAGGGCGAACTCCTTGGCCTTGCGGCTGACCGTGCGGTCCTGGGTGAGGTAGGCGTTGCGGACGTACTGCTGGGTGATGGTCGAGGCGCCCTGGCCGCTGTCGTGGAAAACGTTCGCCCAGATCGCGCGCAGCACGCCACGGGTGGAGACGCCGACGTGGTCGTAGAAACCGCGGTCCTCGGCGGCCAGGAACGCCCGCTGGACCGGCACCGGGACCTGGCTCAGCCCGACGTCGGTGCGATCGGTGGCGCCGATGCGGGTGAGCACCGTGCGACCGTCGCGGTAGTACAGGACGGAGGCCTGGGGCGGCACCGGGTCCGGTGGCAGATCGACGCTGGCCACGTACCCCGCCACACCGGCGCTGATCGCCACCGCGCCCACGGCGACGGCCGCGGTCAGACGACGGGCCCACCGCGGCAGTCTGAAGCGCCTGCGATGCGAGATCGGCTTCGGATCGGCGGCGTCCGTCATGAAGCGGGGTCCCTTCGACGTCCACGGCGGTGTCGATCAACACCTGACCAGTAGACGGATGGGACGGTGGTTATGTTGCTTTTCGGAGGAAAGTAGTCGCAGCGGTACGGGCGGTCAGGACTTCGCCAGGCGCTGGAGGGCGCCGATCGCGACCTCCGGGCGCGTCGTGTACCAGAACGGGGGCAGCGACTTACGCAGGAAGGCGCCGTAGCCGCGGGCCGTCTCCAGGCGGGAGTCGAGCACGGCGACCACTCCCTTGTCCCCGGTCGACCGGATCAGCCGGCCCACCCCCTGGGCCAGGCGCACCGCGGCGATCGGCACGCTGACCGAGGCGAAGCCGGAACCACCCGTGGCGTCCACGGCCGCAGCGCGGGCGGCGGCCAGCGGCTCGTCCGGCCGCGGGAACGGCAGCCGGTCGATCACCACCAGCTGGCAGGCGTCACCGGGCACGTCCACGCCCTGCCACAGCGACATCACGCCGAACAGGCAGCTCTCCTTCTGCTCCCGGAACTTGCGGACCAGGATCGGCAGCGACTCCTCGCCCTGCAGCAGCACCGGCAGATCGGTGCGGGCGCGCAGCAGCTCGGCCGCCTGGGTCGCCGCGCGGCGCGACGAGAACAGGCCCAGTGTGCGGCCGCCGAGGGCCTCCACCAGCTTGAGCAGCTCCTCACCCGCGGGGTCGGGCAGCCCGGAGGCGGCCGGGCGGGGCAGGTGCGCGGCGACGTACAGGATGCCCTGGCGGGGGTAGTCGAACGGGGAGCCGACGTCCAGCGAGCTCCAGCCGTCGCCGGAGACCGGTGGCGCGTCCGCGGTCAGGCCGGCGCCGGAGCGGGCCGCCGGGACCGGGGCCGGGGCCGGCAGCCCGAGCGAGCGGGCCACCGTGTCGAAGCGGCCGCCCAGGGTCAGCGTGGCCGAGGTGGCGACCACAGTACGCTCGTCGTACAGGTTGGTGGCCAGGGTGCCGGCGACCGAGAGCGGGGCCACCACCAGGGCACGCCGGCCGTTGCCCAGGTCGGACTTCTCGACCCAGGCGACGTCGTACTGGTCCTGGAGGAGCAGCCGCTGGGCGGTGGTCGAGATGTCGTCCAGGGTGGCCTTGGCCTGCTGCTTGCGGACCGGGTCGGGGTCGTCGTTCTTGACGTCGCCGATCGCGTCCAGGGCGGCCCGGGTGGCCGAGTCGATCAGCATGACGGCCTGGTGCAGCAGCGGCGGCAGGCCCGTGGTGAGCCGGCCCGCCGGGAGGTCGCTCAGGCCGACGGTCAGCGCGTCGGCCGCCTCGGCCAGGGCCTCGGCCGCGGCCGCGGAGACCAGCGGCTTGGCCCGCCTGGACGCCCGCTCGACCGCCTCCGGGGTCAGCTCGGCCTGGGCCGCCGAGGACACCCGGTCGGCCAGCTCGTGCGCCTCGTCGACGATCAGCAGCTTGTGCGGGGGGACGATGTTGCGTTCGGCCAGCATGTCCACCGCGAGCAGGCTGTGGTTGGTCACCACGATGTCCGCCTCGCGGGCGCGCACCCGGGACGCCTCCGCGAAGCATTCCGCGCCGTACGGGCAGCGAGCCGCGCCGACGCAGTCGCGGGCCGGCATCGACACCTGCCGCCAGGCGGTCTCGTCGACGCCCGGGTCCAGCTCGTCGCGGTCGCCGGTCTTGGTCTTCTCCGCCCAGGCCTGCACGCGCAGGATCTGCTTGCCGAGCTTGCCCGCCTCACCCAGCCACTGGGTCGCGCGCGGCGGCGCGTCGTCGAAGAGCGTGTCGGTCGGTGCCTCCTCGTCGGCGTGCTCGAGCTTGGCCATGCAGAGGTAGTGGTGCCGGCCCTTGAGCACCGCGAAGGTCGGGCGGCGGCCCAGCACCGGCTCCACCGCGTCGGCCAGCCGGGGCAGGTCGTGCTCGACGAGCTGGTTCTGCAGGGCCAGGGTCGCGGTGGAGACCACCACCGGACCGTCGACCAGCAGGGCCGGCGTCAGGTAGGCCAGCGACTTGCCGGTGCCCGTGCCCGCCTGCACCAGCAGATGCTCGCGTTGCTTGACGGCCCGCTCGATGGCCGCGGCCATCTCCTCCTGCCCGGGGCGGGAGGCGCCGCCCGGGACAGCGCCGACGGCGGCGGCGAGAAGCTGGGAAGCGGTTGCCTTCTTGCGGGTCGCGGCAGTCACGTCCGAGACCGTACCCGCCACCACCGACGAAATGATGTCACCGTTAGGGTCTTGTCATGCCGAGCGAGATGGTCCGGGTCGTCTACACCAAGTACGACGGCTCCGCCCACCGCGACTACCCGGCCCGCCGGCTCAACGAGGACGAGCTGGGCGTCTGGGTCGGTGTGACCCGGGGCACGGAGTCCGTCTACCACGGGCTGCCGTCGGTCGAACAGATCCCGTTCGTGTTGCTGATCCCGCACCGGGCGTGGTGGACCGGCATGTTCAACCCGCCGCCGCGCACCAGCGAGGTCTACTGCGACATCACCACCCCGGCCCGCTGGGAGGGCGACACCGTGCACATCGTCGACCTGGACCTGGACGTCTCGCGGCGCCGCGACACCGGGGTGATCGAGCTGCGCGACGAGGACGAGTTCGCCGACCACCAGGTGCGCTTCGGCTATCCGGACGAGCTGGTGGCCGAGGCCCGGGCCGCCGCCGGGCGCCTGTTCGTGGCCCTGGGCGACGGCTCGGAACCGTTCGCGACGGCGTACCGGAAATGGCTCTCAGCGGTCCTCGACTGAGCCCAGCTTGGCCGGGTTCAGCTGGTTGTAGATGGCCGTGACGCGGCCGTCGGCGACGGCCACCGTGAGCACGAAGAGCAGCGGGCGCCCGTTCGGGTAGCGGCCCCGGACCAGCACGCCGGCGTCGCCGTTGACCAGGACCGGCTCAACCGTGACGTCGGTGTACTCGCGGGCCCGCCGGCTCAGGATGCCGATGTAGAAGCGGGCCACCCGGTCCAGGCCGAAGACCGGGTTGAGACCGGCGTTGACCACGCCGCCGCCGTCGCCGATCGCCACCACCTCGGGCGCGAGCACGGCCGCCAGGGCCTGCAGGTCGCCGGAAGCGGCCGCGGTGAGGAACGCGTCCAGCACCTTGCGCTGCTCCGGCAGGTCCGCGGTGTGCCGGGCCTGGCCCTCGGCGACGGCCCGCCGGCCCCGGGAGGCGTGCTGGCGGGCCGCGGAGACGCTGGTGTTGAGCACCGTGGCGACCTCGTCGAACGGCACCCCGAACGCGTCGTGCAGCACCACCGCGACGCGCTGCTCGGGGGTGAGCTTCTCCAGCACGACGAGCAGCGCGAGGCTGACCTCGGAGCGCTGGGTGACCCGTTCGGCCGGATCGTCGAGCCGGGACACCATCGGCTCCGGCAGCCACTGGCCGGGGTAGGCCTCGCGGCGGACCCGGGCCGACTTCAGCACGTCCAGGCAGATCCGGCCGGTGATGGTGGTCAGCCAGCCGCGCAGGTCGTGGATCTCCCCGCCGGTGCGCGCCTTGTGATAGCGCAGCCAGGCCTCCTGGACCGCGTCCTCGGCCTCGGCACGGCTGCCGAGCATCCGGTACGCGACGGCCAGCAGGTGGGGGCGTTCAGCTTCGAAAGGGTCCGACGGCATGGGGGAATTCTGAAGGACATTGCCCGGTCACAGGTGTCACGTGTGACACAGTGGTAAACGCGATAAGAGCATTTGGTCCTATTTCGCGTTTGCGGGGGCGGGGGCAGACGGGTGGCGAACGACATGGCGACCCTGCTGGGCGGGCTGGCCGGAGTGGCGGGAGCCACCGGTGCGGCGACACTCGGCGTCGCGGTGGCTCGCCGGCCCCGGCCGTACCTCCCCGCCGGGCACGCCCTGGTCGCGAACCAGGCCGAGGACCCGCTGCCCGGGGTGCTGCGCCGCGGGCTGGCCGGTCTCACCGTCCCGGTACGCCCGGGCCCGCACGGGGAGCTCTTTCTCGGCTCGGGGCAGCCGCAACCCGGTCGTACGCTGCGCCGGATGGTGCTCACCCCGCTGTTCGCCCGGGCCCAGGCGCGGGGCGGGCGGCTCTGCCGGGACCAGCGGGTGCCGTTCCGGCTGGTGGTCGAGTTCACCGGGCCGGTCCGGGACGCGGACACGTTGCTGCGGGCGTACCGGATGCTCGACCAGCAGTTGCGTGACCACGCCCCGCTGCTGAGCCGCTGTGTCGACGGCCGCCTCGACCCCGGGGCCGTCACAGTCGCCATCACCGGCATCGTGGACGTGCGGGCCCTGCTCGCCACCCAGGCCCGCCGGTACGCGTTCGCCGACGGCTCCTTCGACGACATCGGCTCCGTCTCGGCGCCGCCCGCGCTGGTGCCGATGA
The DNA here is from genome assembly GCF_053603475.1 of Actinoplanes sp. NPDC004185. Classification (NCBI taxonomy): domain Bacteria; kingdom Bacillati; phylum Actinomycetota; class Actinomycetes; order Micromonosporales; family Micromonosporaceae; genus Actinoplanes; species Actinoplanes sp. NPDC004185. Next base: position 169,975 of record NZ_JBSGFR010000018.1, read on the forward strand.
TCAGTGAGCCGTGGAGCCGCCGGTTCGGCTGGGACGGCCGCGAGCCGATCTCCGCCGAGGAGCGGCACCTGCTGCACGCGCTGGTCCGTTCCGCGCACGAGGACGGGCGTACGGTGCGGATCTCCGGCCTGCCCACCGGCTCCCGCAAGGCTCGGCAGGCCATCTGGACCGAGCTGGGTGAGGCCGGCGTGGACGTGATCGCCGACACCGATCAGGTGGGGCTGGCCCGGCACCTGCGCCGGCATCCGGTGCACCGGCCGGTGCCACCGCGAGTCACGCCCGGACCGGTGACCCCGCGTAGTGCCCCGGCCCCGCGAGCCACCAATCAGCGACCGGACATCGCGCCAGTCGTCTGAAAGATCCAGGTACGTGCACGTTCCAGGTGAACAGCAAGTGAACGAGCACTGAACTGCTGTTGAGCAGGGGTAGGCGGGCTCGGTACCCGGGGAGGCATTACCTAGCATTCCCTCGAATTCGCCAGACCCCGTCCACCCGCAAACGAGGTTCGCGCCGTGAAGTTCTCCTTCCGCCCCACCGAGGGCGCCTTCTACGAGCTGTTCACCCGGGCAGCCCAGAACCTCGTGCGCGGCACCGAGCTGCTCAACGAGCTGGCCCTGCCCGGGGTGGACGTGCAGTCGGTCAGCGACCGGCTGACCGACGTCGAGCACGACAGCGACCAGATCACCCACGAGCTGTACAAGAAGATCAACTCGACCTTCATCACGCCGTTCGACCGCGAGGACATCTACTCGCTGGGCTCGCAGCTCGACGACGTCATGGACCACCTCGAGGCGGTCGGCAACCTGCTCTACCTGTACGGCCTCACCGAGCTGCCGTCGCTGCCGCGCGAGATGCACGAGCTGGTCACCGTGCTCGACCAGCAGGCCAAGATCACGGCCGACGCGATGCCGCGGCTGCGCACGATGAAGAATCTCGAGGAGTACTGGATCGAGATCAACCGGCTGGAGAACGACGGCGACCGGGCGTACCGGATGCTGCTGGTCCGGCTCTTCTCGGGCGAGTACGACGCGCTCACGGTGCTGAAGATGAAGGAGGTCGCCGACGAGCTCGAGGACGCCTGCGACGCCTTCGAGCGGGTGGCCAACACCGTCGAGACCATCACGGTCAAGGAGTCCTAGGCCTTGTCCGCCGAGCTCGTCGCAGTGCTCGCGGTGATCATCGCCGCGATGGCCTTCGACTACACCAACGGTTTCCACGACGCGGCGAACGCCATCGCCACCAGCGTCAGCACCCGGGCCCTGACCCCGCGCGTCGCGCTCGCCATGGCCGCGGTCGGCAACTTCATCGGCACCCACTTCGGCGCCGGCGTGGCCAAGACGGTCGGCGACGGCCTGGTCAAGCTGCCCCCCGGCATCCCCAGCCTGGGCGTGGTCTTCGCCGGCGTGCTGGCGGCCATCTGCTGGAACCTCGTGACCTGGTACTTCGGCCTGCCGTCGTCCTCGTCGCACGCGCTGTTCGGCGGCCTGGTCGGCGCGACGTTCTTCGCCGCCGACGCCACCATCGAATGGGACACCATCACCGAGAAGGTGCTGATCCCGATGGTCGCCTCACCGGTCGTCGGCCTGGTCCTCGGCTTCGCGGTGATGATCGCGATCACCTGGATCTTCCGGCGCGGCAACCCGGGCCGCCTCAACCGCGGCTTCCGGCACGCCCAGACCGTCTCGGCCGCCTTCATGTCGGTCGGCCACGGCATGCAGGACGCCGCGAAGACGATGGGCATCATCGTGCTGGCGCTCTACACCGGCGGCTTCCAGAGCGACGCGACGCACATCCCGTGGTGGGTCTTCTGGACCTCGGCGGCGGTCCTGGCGGCGGGCACCTACGCCGGCGGCTGGCGGATCATCCGTACCCTGGGCCGCAAGATCATCGACCTGGGCCCGGCGGAGGGCTTCGCGGCCGAGACGGTGGCCAGCTCGGTGCTCTACTTCAACGCGCTGGTCCTGCACGCGCCGATCTCGACCACCCACACGATCACCTCAGCGATCATGGGCGTCGGCGCCACGAAGCGCCTGAGCGCGGTCCGCTGGAACGTGGCCGGCAACATCGTCCTCGGCTGGATCATCACGTTCCCGGCCGCGGGGGCCCTGGCCTGCGGCATCTACCTGGCGGTCCGGCCCCTGTTCCACTGAGCCCTCCTGCGTCTGTCACAGAGCGGTCCTCCTCGGTGTCTTCATGTCATCCACACCGAGGAGGAGACCTGACCGGTCACACCAGGGTCCCCAGAGCAGAGATCACCGCCTCAGCTACGTTCAGGCCCACAACGTGCTGGAGTACGCCGGCCCGGCTCAGCCGGTGACCGGGTAGACGACGCCGAGCTGGGCCCGGATGCCGTCCATCAGGGTCATGATCTCCAGGGTTGTCCGGTGTGGCATCAGCGGGCTCTCCAGCAGGCCCTCGGTCAGGCAGCGTTGCACCTCGGCCGCCTCGTACTGGTAGCCGCTGCCCTCGAACGGGTAGCTGATCTCCTCCGGTTCCGCGCCCGCCCGGTGCAGCCGGAACGAGCGGGGCACGAAGAAGCCCTGCGGCAGGTCGATCCGGCCGAGCGTGCCGGTGATCGAGGCGGCGTTGCGGGTCTCGCCGACCAGGCTGCACGTCAGGGCCGCGACGGCGCCCGAGTCGTAGCCCAGCAGCATGCCGGTGTTGTCGTCCACGCCCTCTGCGGTGAGCCGCGCCCAGCTGTGCACGGTCGCGGGCGAGCCGAGGATCAGGTGGGCCAGGTTGAGCGGGTAGACGCCCAGGTCGAGCAGGGCGCCGCCGCCCAGCTCGGGATCGCGCAGCCGGTGTGTCGCCTCGAACGGGCCCTGCAGCCCGAAGTCCGCGTGCACCGCCGTGACCTCGCCGATCGCGCCCTCGGAGATCAGCTCGACGATGCGCCGGACGGCCGGGTTGCAGCGCATCCACATGGCCTCCATCAGGAACAGGCCACGGTCGCCGGCTTCCCGAACCAGCCGCGCCGACGACGCGTGGTCCAGCGTCATCGGCTTCTCGCACAGCACCGCCTTGCCGCCGGCCAGTGCCGCGTCGAGGTGGAACGCGTGCGGGGTCGCCACATAGATCACGTCGACGTCGGGGTCGGCGGCCAGCTCGGCCCAGGACCCGTGGGCGCGGGCGAAGCCGTGCCGCTCGGCGAAGGCGGTCGCGGCCGCACGGGTACGGGATCCCACGGCGGCCAGCTCGGCGCCGGGCACGAGTGGCAGGTCGGACGCGAAGGTGCTGGCGATGCCGCCGGTGCCCAGGATCCCCCAGCGGACGTTCTTCTCGGTCATGATCGCCACCGTATCCTCCGTACCCGCCCCGGTGAGAAGATCCCTGGATGAGCCAATCGATGCCGCTGCCGGCGGCCATGCTGCAGCGGGCCCGCGACTTCGCCGGCCCGCCGGCCCCGGCCCGCCCGGCGGCCACCGTCGTGCTCCTGCGCCCGGCCGCGGAGGCCTTCGACGTGTACGTGCTCAGGCGCGCTTCGACGATGGTCTTCGGTGGCGTCCACGCCTTCCCGGGTGGCGGCGTCGACGGTAACGACCTTCCGCGGACGGTCCGGAGCGACTGGCCGGAGCGTCTGGGCGTCCCCGAGCCGGAGGCGAAGGCCGTGGTGGGCGCGGCGGCGCGCGAACTCTTCGAGGAGGCGGGAGTCCTGCTCGCCGGCCCGGCGGGTGACGAGCTCGTGGGCGATGTCAGCGGCGCCGACTGGGAGGCCGACCGGGTCGCCGTGCAGCGGCGGGAGCTGACCATGGCCGAGCTTCTCGACCGGCGGGAACTGCGGCTGCGGGACGATCTGCTCTTCCCGTGGGCCCGGTGGATCACCCCGGAGTTCGAGCCGAGGCGCTTCGACACCTGGTTCTTCGTGGCGGCCCTGCCGCCGGCTCAGACGGCGCGGGACGTCTCCGGTGAGGCCGACCGGACCATGTGGATCAGCCCGGCGGCCGCCAACGGCCTCGCCATGCTCCCACCTACGCGGGTGATGCTGGACGATCTGTCCCCGTACCGAAGTATTTCTGAAGTTCTGGCCGCCTCCGGAGACCGGAACGCCGCCGCTCCCGTCATGCCCCGGGTGGAGCTGACGGAAGACGGCGGCGTGCTGCACATGTGATCAGCCGAAGCGGCCGGTGATGTAGTCCTCGGTCTTCTTCTGGGCCGGGTTGCTGAAGATCTTCTGGGTGTCGTCGTACTCGATGAGCCGGCCGGGGTCGCCGGTCTTGTCGATCGAGAAGAACCCGGTCTTGTCGCTGACCCGGGCCGCCTGCTGCATGTTGTGCGTGACGATGATGATCGTGAACTGGTCCTTGAGCTTGAACATCAGGTCCTCGATGGCCAGCGTCGAGATCGGGTCGAGCGCCGAGCAGGGCTCGTCCATGAGCACGACCTGCGGCTGCACCGCGATGGTGCGGGCGATGCAGAGGCGCTGCTGCTGGCCGCCGGACAGGCCGGCGCCCGGGCGGGCCAGCCGGTCCTTGACCTCGTCCCAGAGGTTGGCCGACTTCAGCGACTTCTCGGCCGCGTCGTCCAGCAGGGACTTCTTCTTGACGCCGTTGAGCTTCAGGCCCGCGACCACGTTCTCGTAGATCGACATCGTGGGGAACGGGTTGGGCCGCTGGAACACCATGCCGATCATCCGGCGTACGGCGGTCACGTCGACGTCGGCGTCGTAGATGTTCTGGTCGTCGATGGTCAGCCGGCCCTCGATGCGGGCGTTCGGCAGCACCTCGTGCATGCGGTTGATGGACCGCAGGAACGTCGACTTGCCGCAGCCGGACGGGCCGATCAGGGCGGTGATCGTCTTCGGCTCCACGGTCATGGAGACGTTGTCGATCGCCTTGAACGAGCCGTAGTAGGACGAGACGTTGCTCGCCTCGATGCGCTTGGCCATGGGGGACACCTCTAACTCAGGACAGCCGGTTGCGGCGGGCGAGCAGCTTCGCTGCGATGGTCAGGATCAGGACCAGGGCGACCAGCGTCAGTGCCGCCGTCCAGGCGCGGTCCGGGGCGTACCGGGAGGCGTCGCCGGCCTGCTGGTACACGTACAGAGCCAGCGACGACTGGTTGCCGGCGAACGGGTCGAAGTTGATGGCGGCGGCGCCACCGGCCACCAGCAGGACCGGGGCGGTCTCGCCGGCGGCGCGGGCCACGGCGAGCATGACGCCGGTGACGATGCCGGGCAGCGCGGTCGGCAGGACGACCTTGACGATCGTCTTCCACTGCGGCACGCCGAGGGCGTACGCGCCCTCGCGCAGCGGCCCGGGCACCAGCCGCAGCATCTCCTCGGTGGAGCGCACGATCGTCGGCAACATCAGCACGGTCAGCGCCAGTGAGGCGGCGAAGCCGGAGAAGCGCGGCGTGCCGTTGTTGAACCAGGGGCTGACGATCAGCACCCAGAACGCCAGGATGAACAGGCCGGCCACGATCGACGGGATGCCGGTCATGACGTCGACGAAGAAGCGCACGGTCAGGGCGAACTTGCCGCGGCCGTACTCGACCAGGTAGATCGCGCCCAGCACGCCCAGCGGGACGGCCATCAGGGTGGCGATGCCGACCTGCTCCAGGGTGCCGATGATGGCGTGGTACGCGCCGCCGTTCGGGTCCCGGGCGCCGATGTTGTTCATCGAGCTGCCGAAGAAGTCGCCGTCCAGGCGGGCGGCGCCCTTGGAGACCAGCGTCCACACCACCGAGGCCAGCGGCAGGATCGCCAGGATGCAGGCCGCG